>CAZBGL010000107.1:0-13650 GCA_964491375.1 uncultured Thermodesulfobacteriota bacterium
AGCCCGAAGTGTACACCAGGCGCAGCGGCACCTGCCCGGCCCAACCCTCAAGGGGGAGCAGTCCCCAGAGCACCGCGGCCATCCACACGAGACGCTTCATCTCGTCACCGTCCCCTTCTTCGGAAAAGACCCTTGGAGCGCTTCTCCATCCGCGACGCGAGCAACCGGAGCTCCCGCTGGGCCTCGGTGTGGTTCGGATCGCGGCGCACGGCCTCCCGGAACATCCGGTGGGCCTCGGCCTCCTCCCCCCGGACCGCATAGATTCTCCCCAGCCGGTACCAGGGCTCCGGCGACCCCGGCAGCATCTCCGCGGCCCGTCGGAAGAGCGACTCGGCCTCCTCCACGGCCCGGGGCCGGCCGGCCGCCGCCTGCCGGACCCGCGCGACGCCCAGGTAGAGCACGTACTCGCCTTCGTCCGGGTTGAGCCGGAGCGCCTCTTCGAAACACTCCGCGGCCGCGTTCCACTGCCTCCGGCGCAAAAAGAGCCTGCCGTGCTGGAACAGGGACTCTGCCTCCAGCACGTTCCGGGCGTCCCGGATCACCTCTTCGTCGCCCCCCTCGAGGAATCGGAGGTACTCCCTGCGCCGGGGCTCGGTCTTGAGGGCCTCGTAGGCGGTCTGGACCAGCCGGAACATCTCCTCGTAGATCCGCCGGATCGCCGGCGGATCGTTCGGGCCGAGCACGTCCGGGTGGACGTCCTTGGCCTTCTGCAGGTACGCCTGCCGCACGGCCTCGTCGTCGGCGTCGACCCGGGTCCCCAGGACCTGGAAGTAATTGCGGCTTCGCAGGAACTCGAGCTCCCTGCGGGCCTTGCGCACCCGCTCCAGGTCGGCGAAATCCACCCCCCCCATCTCCCCGGGGGACGGGGTGTGGTCCACCAGCCCCAGGTATCCGTACACCAACAAGTAGTAGAGGGTGCGCACCTCGGACTCCGACTGGGCCTCGGCGAGCACCCGGCCCAGGGGCTCCCCCTGCCGCCGCCGGACCAGGTGCAGAAAGAGGAGGTCCTCCCTTTCGAGGGGAACCCGGGAAGCCAGCTCGAACAGATCCCCCCGAAGCCCCAGGGGCATCCCCTCGTAAGGCCCCAGCGCGGAGGTGATCCGGTCGTAGGGATAGCGGGCGTGTACCCCTTCCCACACCAGGCGCGGAACCTCGAACGGGGGGCCGGGGAGATCCGCGGGCGGCGGCTGGAACCCGGACACGCGGAACTCCCCGGCCGTCCACCCGAACACCTCCAGGGTCTTCTCCCACAGGTGCTGGCGGAGCGCACCGTGGAGCGCCTCCGGATCCACTAGCCCGCCCTCCACCAGGAACTCGCCCATCCGGGTGCCACGGGTCCGCATGGCCTCGAGCCCCTGCCCGTATCCTTCCTCGTCGATCACCCCCCGGCTCAACAGGTACCGGCCCAGCGTCTCGGAAAGCCGGTTGGACGAGACGAACACCACCTGTCCCCCCCGCAGGTACAGCACCTTGTGGACCCGTCCCTGTCTCAGGTGGAGGCAGGCGGTGGCACCCCGCCTGTCCAGGTCCCGGAGCACGGCGGGCAACTCCACGCCGGCCAGGCTCCCCCGGGTGACCGGGCCCCGGCCGGCAAACGGCTCCGACACCACGCCTCCGGTCCTCCGCGAGACGAGGACCGAGCGCACCCGGTCCCGCAGGGTCGGCAGGTGGAACGGCTTTCGGAGAAAATCCACCGCACCCAGTTCCTCCACCGCCTCGGCCCGGATGTCGGCGCCCCGGTACACCGCGCTCATCATGAGGACCGGTACGTCCCGCCCGCCCCGCACCCCCCGGATGCGGCGCAGCAGGTGCATTCCCCCCTTGCGGGGGAGGAGGAGGTCGATCAGGATCAGGTCCGGCCCGACCTCGAGAAAACGCGCATACCCTTCCGCGTCGGTGGAGGCCTCGTGCACCTCCGCCCCGAACTCCCGCACGACCTCGGCCACCAGCCTCCGGGTTCCCGGGTCGTCATCCACGATGAGCACCTGCCGTTTCATGCCCCTGCACCCAAAACGTTCGACTCGGCCCGCCTGGGGAGAGCGAGCACTCCCACATTTTTTCCTGACAAGACCGACTCGTCCGAACCCCCTCCGCACCGGCACCGGGCACGCGGAGGAAGCCGGCACCCCCAATGCGGTCGTTCCCCGAGCCCCGAGCAAGGGAACCGCCTTGGGGAGTTCCGCCGCCGAGGCCGTGGCTCCCGGACGCACGGACACCCGGGGCCCCCGAAGCGAAGGAGCCGTTCAGGCCTCCATGATCCTCCGATACGCAGCCCGGATCCGGTCCCGGTGATCCCGCACCGCCTCCACCAGATGGTGCCCCCCAGCATACCCCAGCCCGCGCGCCAGTTCCTCCAGCCGCTCCCCCTCCGGCGGGAGCACGTCGGTGGGGCGCTCCATCAACACCCGAAGCCGTGCTTCCACCCGCCTCAAGAAGCGGTACCCCTCGTCCAGGAGCTCCAGGTCCGGGCTGGTCAGAAGTCCCGCCCGTCCCAGGGCGGCAAGGGCCTCCAGGGTGTTCGGGACCCGCACACCGGGCTCCCTCCACCCGTGGAGGAGCTGCAGGGCCTGGACGGCGAACTCCACGTCCACCAGGCCGCCGGGGCCGGCCTTCAGATCCAACCTGCCCGTGGCCTCCCGGGCCACCTCGCGTTCGATCCGTTCGCGCATCCTGTGGATCTCGGGGCGGGGATCCTCGGCCGGAGGCCCGGAGAACAACACCTCGTCCACCACGGAACGCACCCGTCCGCCCAGATCCCCATCGCCCGCCACGGGCCTGAGCCTGAGCAGGGCCTGGCGCTCCCACAGCTGGCTTCCCCTCCGATGATACTCTTCAAAGGCCCCCAGGGTGGCCACCAAGGGCCCGGCCCGGCCCGAGGGCCGAAGCCTGGCGTCGATGCGGAACGCCAATCCCTCCCGGGTCCGGGTGGACAGGGCGCTCATCAACCGCTGGGCCAGCCGGGCGAAGAACTCCGGGTTGCTCACCGGCTGGGGGCCCGACGTACGGCCCAACCCCTCGTAGACGAACAGGACGTCCAGGTCCGAATGGTAATCGATCTCCTCTCCGCCCAGCTTGCCCAGCCCCAGCACGCAAAAGCCCGCCTCTTGTCCCCCTTCCAGCCGGGGGGTTCCATGGCGGCTCTGGACACGTCTCCGGGCGAACTCCAGGGCCGCCCCCAGGCAGGTCTCCGCCACCCGCGTGATCTGGCGGGTCACGGCCTCGGGCTCCAGCGTCCCCCACAGGTCGTTCACGGCGATCCGGAGGAACTCCGCGTGCCGGAACCGTCGTAGCGCGTCGAGCCACTCTTCCTCGTCCCGGGCCCGCGCCAGAGCGGCTGCCAGGTCCCGCTCCATCTCCTCCTTGGACTTTTCGGCCGTTGCCGCGGTGCCCAACACCAGTTCGTCCAGGAGCTCCGGGCGTTGGATCACGTAGCGCGACAGGAAGTCGCTCGTGCCGAACAACTGCACGAGCAGCCGCACGGTGGCCGGGTTCTCTTCCAGCAACGTAAGGTACGACGCCCTCGCGCCCGAGGCGACCACGAACTCGCCCAGGTACATGAGCGCCCGGTCCGGGTCGGGGCTCAGGCGCACCTCGGCGAGCAGCCGGGGGGCCACCCGGCTCAGAACCCTGCGGGCACGGGGCGACGGGGGACCCCGTCCGGGGCCGTCCCGCAGGAGACGCAGTCCCTCCCACGCCTTCTCCGGATGGCGGAACCCCGCCTGCCGGAGCCGCACAAGCGCTTCGGGTCCCTCCTCCAAGGAAAGCAACTCCCGCGCTTCGCCGTCCTCACGGCTCTCCCACTCCGCCCGCGCTCCGTGCATGAGCCGTCCGAACGACGCGTGCACCTCGGAACGCACATCGTCCAAGTCCCGAATGAGGCCGTCCTCGGGGCGGTCGCCCCCGAACCCCATGCGCCGGGCGACGGCGCGGAGTTCTGCAAGGTCGGAAGGCAGTCGGTGGGTCTGCCTGAAGTGGAGCGCCTGGATCCCGTGCTCCAGCGTCCTCAAGAAGCGGTAGCAGCGGGCCAGGCCCCGGGAGGTCCCCGGGTCGATCACCCCGGCGCGCTCGAGGCGTTCCAGGCTCTCCAGGGTCGAAGGGCTCCGCACCTGCGGCATCCGACCGCCGTGAATCAGCTGGAGCGTCTGGACGAAGAACTCCACCTCCCGGATGCCCCCTCGTCCCAGCTTGATGTCGTCCCCCGACCCCAGGCGCCGGGCCGCGGCGCGGTCGATCCGGCGCTTCATCTCCTTGAGGTCTTCCACGGTCGTGTAGTCGAGGCTCCTCCGGTACACGAAGGGTTCGACCTCGCGCAGGAAGGCGCCCCCCAGGTCCAGGTCTCCGGCGATGGGGCGGGCGCGCATCAAGACCGCCCGCTCCCACGTCTGACCCCAGGACTGGTAGTAGAGCACGGCGTTCTCCACCGGTTGGGCCGGGGGGCCGTTCCGGCCCTCGGGCCTCAGGTCCAGGTCCACTCGGAACACGAACCCCTCCGGGGTGTGGCGCCCCAGGATCTCGCTCACCCGGCTCACCAGCTTGCCGAAGAACACCGGCACCTCCACGGAGCCTCCCGGGCCGCCGCGCGTGCTGCCCGAAGGACAGCCGTACAGGAACACCAGATCCACGTCCGAGCTGAGGTTGAGCTCCCCTCCGGCCAGCTTCCCCATGCCCAGCACGCACACCGTCACAGGACGGCCCCGGGGGTCCACCGGCTCGCCGTGGCGCCCCACCAGTTCCCGCCACGCCTGGGTCAGGGCCAGCTCGACCACGGCCTCCGCAAGGGCGCTCACCTCGCCTGCGGTCACCTCCACCGGCGCGATCCCGAGGCACTCCCGCGCCACGATCCGGATCATCTCACGGTTCCTGGCCCTCCGGATCCAGCCCATGAACCCATCCCCCTCCCCCGGGGGCGTGCCCATGCGGGCGAGGTAGGCGGTCCGGTCCAGGGGCGCATCCAGGGATTCCCGGCGGAACCACCCGGCCAGCTCCGGGTCCCGCGCCATCCAGTGCCCCACGGCCGCACTGGATCCCACCACCCGGGCCAGCCGGAACCCCTCCTCGTCGGACCACGACTCGATATCCACACCCGCTTCCCGGATCCGTTCCAGGGCCCGCTCGGCCCAAGCCGGATGGGGTGCCGCCTCCAGCCAGTGCCGGACGCGCCTCATGTCGGGATGATCTCCTTCCGATACGCTTTATGCTGGCGTCCACCAACCGGATCGGCCAGACTATCGCCCGCCCGTATCCGCGTCAACGAAGGTTCCGGGATGAGGCCGTGGAGCTTCCGAACCCCGAGGGTGGCCGAGGCGGGGGACATTCCCCCGGAGATCCGTTGCGCCCTTGAACGGGCCGGTGTGGCCGTGAAGCCCCTTGCGGAGTGCGAGACCGCCGCCATGGTGCTCGTCGGAACGACGGCCTCGCCCCCCCAGACGGTCCGCGGGTTGCGCGGGGCCTTACCCCATGCGCTCCTCGTGGGATGCGCCCCGGCCGGCCCACCGTGGACGGATCTCCTGCGGGAGGGGGTCTTGGACGACCTCCTCCCCGAGAAGATGGAGCCGGCGTGGATGCAGGCCCGCTTGAGCGTGCTCCTAGAAGCGGCGGCGGGGCGGGACGGGGCGGGCGAGGACGGATCGTTTCGTGCCCTGGTGGAGGCCCAGGAGGCCCTGATCGCCTGCCAGAACCCCCTGGACATCCTGGAGCACGCCCGCACCACCCTTGAGCGGTGGTTTCCGGGCGCCGAGGTGGCGGTCCACGAGGCGGACGAGGCCGAACCCGCTACGGAAGAGGGCGCACCCGCCGCTCCCTGGGGGCGCGCCTCCGTTCCCTTGGTCGCCTCCGGGCGGGTACTGGGACGGTTCGAGGTGGCCGCCCCACCGGGTGCCGGGTACGAACCAGTCCGTTTCCGCCTGTTGAAGGCGTTTGCCGCCCAGACCGCCCAGGCCCTCCACCGGAGCCGCCTCTACCGCGCTCTGAGCATCGGCAAGGCCGAGTGGGAGCAGACCTTCGACGCCATCCCCGACACGATCGTGCTGCTGGACCGCGCGTACCGCATTCGCAGGGCCAACCGGGCGCTGGCCGAACTGAAGGGGTTGCACCCCCGGGAACTGGTCGGCCGTCGGTGCTACGAGGCCTTGTACGGACGGCAGAGTCCCTGCGTCCCCTGCCCGGTCACTCGGGTTCTTGAAACCGGCCGGGAGGCCCGGGAAGAACCCGAGACCCGACGGGGTGGAAGGGTCTTTACGTTCCGGGCATATCCGTTGGAGGTGACGGACGGCGAGGTGGTGACCGTGATCGCCTACGCCCGGGACGTGACCCGGGAACGGGAGCTGGCCCGCCGCCTGGAGCGCAACGAAAAGCTCATGAGCCTGGGCCAGATCGCGGCGGGCATCGCCCACGAGATCAACAATCCTCTGACGGCCGTTTCCTCTTACGCCCAACTCCTGAGTCTGCGGCTCAAGGACCCCCGGGCCGTGGAAAGCGCCAAGCGGATCGAGGAGGGGATCCAGCGGATCCACCGCCTGGTGCGCAACCTCATGAGTTTCGTGCGGCCCGAGTCGGAAAGCCTCTATCCTTTGGACCTGAACGAGGTAGTGCGCGACACGCTCTCGTTCAGCCGGTATGACGTCACCCGGGGCCAGGTGGAGCTCGTCGAGGACCTTGCACCGGCCCTGCCCAGGGTGTTGGGCGCCAAGGAGCAACTGGAACAGGTGTTGCTCAACCTGCTCTCCAACGCCCGGGATGCGGTGGCGGGACGGGGCACCATTGTGGTACGAACCTGGGCGGACGACGGCTGCGTCCACCTGGAGGTGCAGGACGACGGGGTGGGCATCCCGCCGGAGCACCGGGACAAGATCTTTGAACCGTTCTTCACCACCAAGCCCCCGGGCAAGGGCACCGGCCTGGGCCTGTTCGTGGCGGCGGGCATCGCCCGCAGGCACAACGGCGACCTTCAGGTGGAGAGCCTGCCGGGTCGCGGCACACGGGCCCGCCTGAGCCTGCCCGTCTTCCCCCCAGAGCCCGGTGCGGCCGCGGCGGGCCCGCCCACCGATCCGGACGAGGGAGCGTGATGGAACAACCCGAGGCACAGGAGACGCCGATCCGCATCCTGGTGGCGGACGACGAAGAGGACATCACCGAGGTCCTCGCCGACCTTCTGTCCGAGATGGGATACCACGTGGAGACCGCCCGGGACGGCCAGGAGGCGTGGGATCGGGTCCAGGCCGATCCCCACCACGTGGTCATCACGGACCTCAAGATGCCGAGGATGGACGGCCTGGGGCTGCTCCAGGCCATCCGGGAGGCCGGCCACCACTCGGCCGTGATCATCATGACCGGGTTCGCCACGGTGGAGACGGCCATCGAGGCGCTGAAGATCGGCGCCTATGACTACATCCTCAAGCCCTTCAAGGTGGGGGAGCTCCTCCAGGTGGTGGAACGCGCGGTGGAAAAGCTCCGCCTCGAGGCGGAGAACCTGCAACTGCGCGAGCAGATCGCCCTGCTCCGGTTGAGCGAAAGCGTCTCCCCTTCCCTCTCCCTGGACGAGGTGCTTCAGATCGTGGTGGAGGCGGCCCGCAGGGAGGTCGGGGCCGATGCGGTGGAGCTGTGGTTCCGCCCTCCCAAGTCCTCTACGTTCTCCGGAAGGAAGGGGCTGGGCTCCGGCGGGCCCGTGGAGCCCGTTCTGTCCGACCCGGCCGCCCTGGAACCCTTGCTCGCCAACGCCCCCCACGCCCAGATCCGGGGCCGGCAACTGGACCGGCTGCTGGCACCCCAGGCTGCGGGACGAGTCCGAACGCTCCTCAGCGTGCCCCTCCGGAAGGGGGGGCGGCTCCTGGGCATCCTCAACGCCTACTCTCGCAAGGCGCGGGGGGCCTTCCTCCCCCGGGACGAAAAGGCCTTGCTGGTGCTCGGAGACCGCGCGGCCAGCAGCCTGGAAAACGCCCTGCTCTACGCGGACCTGGAGAACACGTTCCGGGAGACGATCCAGGGCCTGGCCCTGGCCCTGGAGGCCAAGGACGCCTATACCCACGGCCACTCCGAGAACGTGACCCGCCTGTGCGAGGCCACGGCACGGACCATGGGGCTGGACGAGGGGTTCTGCGCCACGCTGCACCAGGCCGGGATCCTCCACGACATCGGCAAGATCGGCATCTCCAGCGCGATCCTCAACAAACCCGGGCGGCTCACCCCCGAGGAGTACGAGATCATCAAGAGCCATCCGGCCATGGGCAAACGCATCCTGGGGCCGATTTCGTTCCTGCGCGACGTGGTGCCCATCGTGTACCATCACCACGAACGTTACGACGGCAAGGGCTACCCCGAGGGGCTGGCCGGGGAGGAGATCCCGCTGGCGTCCCGGATCATGGCCGTGGCCGACACCTACGACGCCATGACCTCGGACCGGGCGTACCGAAAGGGCCTGAACGAGGAACTCGCCATCGCGGAACTCAGGCGTTGCGCCGGGACCCAGTTCGACCCCGAGTGCGTGGAGGCGTTCCTGGCCGCCCACAACGGACGCAACCGGAAGACCTGATCCGTGACCTTTTGGAGCCTTCTCGCCTCGGGCGGGGGCGCCGGGCGGGTCCCGTGGGCGCCGGGTACGTCCGGCACCCTGGCGGCCGTGCCGACGGCCTGGGTCCTGGCCCAGTTGCCCCCGCTGCTCCACCTGCTCGTCCTGGGCCTCTCGCTTCCCTTGGCGGCCGCGGTGTGCGGCCGGGCGGCCCGGGCGGAGTCCGAAACCGATCCCCCCTGGATCGTCCTGGACGAAATGGTGGGCTACTGGATCGCGGTGGCGCTCGTGCCCCCCTCTCTGGCCGCGTGGGCGGCCGGGTTTGTCTGCTTCCGGCTGTTTGATATACTCAAGCCGCCTCCGATCCGGTGGATCGACCGGCACACCCGGGGGGGATGGGGGATCCTCCTCGACGACGTGGCAGCGGGGCTTGCGGCGCGGGCCGTGCTGGCGGTGCTCCTGCGCTGCAGCGTGATCTGACCCTCCTCCCGGAAAGGAACGGCTTGCCCGGACAGACCCTTCGACCGGAGGAGCGCATCGCGCGGGCCCTTGGCAGGGGCGGCGGCCCGGTGGCCGTGGCGGAGTCCTGCACAGGGGGACTCGTCGCCCACCGGATCACCCGGGTTCCGGGAAGTTCGGCCTACTTCGACCGCGCGTTCGTGGTGTACAGCAACCGGGCCAAGGAAGAGGTGCTCGGCGTCCCCTCCGAGGTGCTGGCCCGCCACGGGGCGGTGTCCGAGGCCTGCGCCCGCGCCATGCTGGAAGGCCTGTTCGCCCGTTCCCCGGCACGCATCGGCGCCGCCGTGACCGGCATCGCAGGCCCCTCCGGGGGAACCCCGGAAAAGCCCGTTGGGACCGTGTGGATCGCCTGGGGACGGCCGGGCGCCATCCGGACCGAGCGTTTGCGGTTCCAAGGCACGAGAGCCGAGATCCAGGAGCGGACCGCGGAGGCGGTGCTCGAACGCCTGGCCCGGGAGGCCGGCGGATGAACCGCGTCCGAGCCTTTGTGGCGGCCGACCTGCCCGAGTCCGTGGTGGGGGAGCTGGCCGGACTCCAGGAACGGCTCAGGCGATCCGGTGTCTCGGGCCGATGGGTGCGGCCCGAGCGGATGCATGTCACCCTGAGGTTCCTGGGGGAACTGGAACCGGCGCGTTTCGACGCCGTGCGGAAGGCCCTGGAAGGCCCCCTGGGCGGGACAGACCGCATTGACCTCGTCCCCGAAGGGATGGGCGTGTTTCCCCATCCCTCCCGGCCCCGGGTCCTGTGGGTCGGGTTGTCGGGGGATGTGGACGAGCTGGGGCGGCTGGCGCTGGAACTGGAGGACCGCTTGGCCGCCCTGGGCCTCCCCCGGGAGCGCCGCCCGTTTCGGGCCCACATCACCCTGGCCCGGGCGTCCCGGGAGGGAGACCTCCGGGCAGTGGCCCGGGCCGCCCGTTCGGTGGGTGGCTTCCGGGGCACGTCCTTCTCGGTCACCCACCTCACCCTGTACGAGAGCCGGCTCCGCCCCGGCGGGCCGGACTACATCCCCAGGCAACGCATCCCCCTGGGCCGGGCGGCCGTCCCGCCCCCCCAGGCCTGAGGAGGGAAAGCCATGGCCAACGAACGACACCAGGCGGTCGACCTGGCCATCGGCCAGATCGAGAAGCAGTTCGGCAAGGGCGCCATCATGCGCCTGGGAGAGGCCGGGTCCGGCCCGGCCGTGGATGCCATCCCCTCGGGCGCCGTGTCCCTGGACGTGGCCCTCGGGGTGGGGGGCTATCCGCGGGGCCGGGTGGTGGAGATCTTCGGCCCGGAGTCGTCCGGCAAGACCACGTTGGCGCTCCACGCCGTGGCCGAGGCGCAGCGCACCGGGGGGATCGCCGCGTTCATCGACGCCGAACACGCCCTGGACGTGGGATATGCCCGCAGACTTGGGGTGAACGTGGAGGACCTGCTGGTCAGCCAGCCCGACTACGGGGAGCAGGCCCTGGAGATCGCCGAACTGCTGGTGCGGAGCAACGCCGTGGACGTGGTGGTGATCGACTCGGTGGCCGCCCTCGTCCCCCGCGCCGAGATCGAAGGGGACATGGGCGACGCCCACGTGGGCCTGCAGGCCCGGCTCATGAGCCAAGCCCTGCGCAAGCTCACGGCCACCATCTCCAAGTCCCGGACCCTCGTGATCTTCATCAACCAGATCCGGATGAAGATCGGGGTGATGTTCGGCAACCCCGAGACCACCACCGGCGGCAACGCGCTGAAGTTCTACGCCTCGGTGCGGCTGGACGTGCGGAGGGTGGGTGCCATCAAGGACGGCGACCAGGTCATCGGCAACCGCACCCGGGTCACGGTGGTCAAGAACAAGGTGGCCCCGCCGTTCCGGAAGGCCGAGTTCGACATCCTGTACAACGAAGGCATCAGCCGCACGGGCGACCTCCTGGACCTGGCGGTGGCCCACGGCATCGTGGACAAGCGCGGAGCGTGGTACACGTACGGGGAAACCCGCATCGGGCAGGGCCGGGAAAACGCGAGGAACTTCCTCAAGGACCACCCCGACGTCCTGGCGGAGGTCGAGGCCGCCGTGCTGGAGAAGTGCGGACTCAAGCGCACCCAGGCCCCGGAACCCGCCGCGTGAGGGGGCCATGGACCTGAACCGGATTCTCCAAATCGCGGTCAAGGCACGGGCCTCGGACATCCATCTCAAGGCGGGGCTTCCTCCGATCTTCCGGCGCGACAGCCAGCTCATCCCCTACAAGGACGTGGGACGGCTCGCCCCGGAGATGCTGGCCAAGGTGGCCCGCGAGATCATGACGCCGTCCCAGTGGGAGGTGTTCCAACACCAGCACGAGGTGGACATGGGCTACGGCGTGCCCGGGCTGGGGCGGTTCCGCGTGAACGTGTTCCAGCAACGGGGCACCGTGGGCATGGTGTTCCGCGTGATCCCCACCGAGATCCGGTCGATCCGCGAGCTCAACCTGCCCAAGGTCGTGGAGGAGCTGGCCATGGAGCCCCGGGGGCTCATCCTGGTCACGGGCACAACGGGCTCGGGCAAGTCCACCACGCTGGCGGCCATGATCGACTACATCAACCAGCGCAAGACCTGCCACATCATCACTATCGAGGACCCCATCGAGTTCCTCCACCGGGACAAGAAGTCCATCATCAACCAGCGCGAGGTGGGGTTCGACACCCTGAGCTTCGCCGGGGCGTTGAAAAGCGCCCTGCGCCAGGACCCCGACGTGATCCTGGTGGGCGAGATGCGCGACTTCGAGACCATCGAGACGGCCCTGGTGGCGGCCGAGACCGGACACCTGGTGCTCTCCACGCTCCACACGGTGGACGCGGCCGAAACCATCCACCGGATCATCTCGGTGTTCCCGCCCTACCAGCAGAAGCAGGTACGCCTGCAGTTGGCCAGCATCCTCAAGGGGGTGATCAGCCAGCGCCTGGTGCCCCGGGCCGACGGCAAGGGCCGGGTGCCCGCGGTGGAGGTGCTGGTGTCCACGGCCCGCATCCGTGAGTGCATCGAGGTCCCGGAGAAGACCAAGGAGATCCGGCAGGCCATCGCCGAGGGCTACACCACCTACGGGATGCAGACGTTCGACCAGTCCCTCATGGGGTTGCTCAAGCGCAAGCTCATCACGTACAAGGAGGCGCTTCGCCAGTCCACCAACCCGGACGACTTCGCGCTCAAGATGTCCGGGATCTCCACCACCAGCGACGCCCGCTGGTCCGATTACGGGGGCGGCGAAGCCCCTCAGGAGGACATGAAGATCGAGCGGTTCTAAACTCCTTTCCGGGCCTGTGGGGCCCGGCTCCCGGCGGGAAGCCATGAGCGGAAACGAGATTCGGAAGAGGTTCCTCGAGTTCTTCGCCTCCAAGGGGCACCGGGTGGTGTCCAGCTCGCCCCTGATCCCCCAGAACGACCCCACGCTGCTCTTCACCAATGCCGGCATGGTGCAGTTCAAGGACGTGTTCACCGGCAAGGAGCGGCGGGAGTACTCCCGGGCGGCCACGTGCCAGAAGTGCCTGCGGGTCTCGGGCAAGCACAACGACCTCGAGAACGTGGGCCGCACCGCCCGGCATCACACCTTCTTCGAGATGCTGGGCAACTTCTCCTTCGGGGACTACTTCAAGCGCGAGGCCATTCGTTACGCCTGGGAGTTCCTGACCGGGCACATGGGCCTGGACCCGGATCGTCTGTGGGTCACGATCTACGAGGAGGACGACGAGGCCGAGCGGCTCTGGCTCGAGGAAACGCCGGTGCCGGCCTCGCGGATCGTACGCTGCGGCGAAAAGGACAACTTCTGGGCCATGGGCGACACCGGGCCGTGCGGGCCGTGCAGCGAGATCCACTACGACCAGGGCCCGGGCATCTACCCCTGCCCCGACCCGGCCCACTGCGGACCCGAGTGCGACTGCGACCGGTTCCTGGAACTGTGGAACCTGGTGTTCATGCAGTACGAGCGCTCGGCCGACGGAACCATGACGCCCCTGCCCAAGCCCAGCATCGACACGGGGATGGGGCTCGAGCGGGTCACCGCCGTGGTGCAGGGGGTCCACAGCAACTACGACACCGACCTCTTCCGGCCCCTGGTGGACCGAACGGCCGAACTCGCGGGCGTCCGTTACGGCGACCGCGAGGAGACCGACGTGAGCCTGCGGGTCGTGGCCGACCACATACGGGCCACGGTGTTCCTGATCGCCGACGGGGTGCTGCCCTCCAACGAGGGCCGAGGGTACGTGCTGCGGCGCATCATGCGCCGGGCGATGCGGCACGGCCGGCTGCTGGGATTCGAGGAGCCCTTCTTCCACCAAGTCTCGGCCGCGGTGGTGGACCGCATGGAGGGGGCCTACCCGGAACTCAGCGACAAACGGGCCTACATCGCCAAGGTCATCCTGAACGAGGAGGAGCGGTTCGCGCGCACCCTGGACCGGGGCCTGCAGATCCTGGAGGAGGAGGTGCGCCGGCTCCAGGCCCAGGGCCGGTCGGTGATCCCGGGCGAGGTGGTGTTCCGCCTGTACGACACCTACGGGTTCCCCGTGGACCTGACGGCCGACATCGTTCGGGACCGGGGCTTCACCCTGGACCAGGAGGGGTTCGAGGCCGCCATGGAGGCCCAGCGCGAGAAGGCTCGGGCCGCGTGGAAGGGCTCGGGCGAGGAGGCGGT
>CAZBGL010000108.1:0-7865 GCA_964491375.1 uncultured Thermodesulfobacteriota bacterium
TCCTGGGCCAGGGGCAGGGCTTGGTCGCTCCCTTCAAGCTCCCGCCGCCCGAAGCGCGCCCGCAGCGAACCCACGCTTCATCCTCCTTCGGGCCCGAGCACCCCCCTGAGCACTCCCACGAACTCCTCCTTCTGGACCGGCTTGACCAAATGGGCGTCGGCTCCCATGCGCAGGGCGCGCTCCCGCCGGTCCACGCACGACACCACGATCACCGGGATCGAGCGGGTGGCCGGATCGGTCTTCAGGTGCTCCAGGAACTCCCATCCGTCCACCCGGGGCATGAGCAGGTCCAGGGTGACGGCGTCGGGCCGGAGGTTCCGGACCAGCTCCAGGCCCTCGGCGCCGTCCGCTGCCAGCACCGGCTCCATGCCCTCGGTCTCGAGAATCTTCCGGAGCAGCTCCCGGGAACTGGGGTCGTCCTCCACCACCACGACCCGGGGGCGCTGTGGGGCATCGCCGCCGCCGGACCGTCGCTCGTGCCCTCCCCCCTCGGGAATCCAGAACCAGAAGCGGCTTCCCCGGCCCGGGCGGCTCTCCAGCCCCATCCGTCCGCCGAGCAACTCCACCAAGGTGCGGCTCAACGCCAGTCCCAGGCCCGTGCCCCGGTGGCCCCGGGCGTGGGACGGATCCACCTGGAAGAACTTGGAAAAGATCCGCTCCTGATCCTCGGGCCGGATCCCGATGCCCGTGTCCCGAACCTCAAACCGGAGCCCTCCCTCCGAGCGCTCCACCCGGCACTCCACCTCACCCTCGTCGGTGAACTTCACGGCATTCGCCAGGAGGTTGATGAGGACCTGCTTGACCTTGTCCGGGTCGGACCGGAACGCGGACAGGTCCTCCGGCACGCAGGTGTGCAAGTCCAGCCGCTTCCGATAGGCGAGCGGCACCACGGTGTCCACGGCCTCGGCCACCAGGGCCCTCACGTCGAACGGCCGCACATCCACCTCCATGCGGCCGGCCTCGATCTTGGTCATCTCCAGGATGTTGTTGATCAACTTCAGCAGGTACCGGGCCGACGCCAGGATCCGCTGAAGATCCTGCCGCTGCTCCTCGGTCAGCGGGCCGTCGATCCCGTCGAGCAGCAACTCCGCATACCCGATCACCGAGTTGAGCGGGCTGCGCAGCTCGTGGCTCATGTTGGCGAAGAACTGGCTCTTGATGCGGGCCGCCTCTTCCACCTCCCGGTACTGTTCCTGCAGGCGGCGGTGCGCCTCGGCGAGCTCCTCGGACTTGGCACGGATCTCCTCCAGGTGGAGCTGCTGGTACGTGTCGCTGAACCGCTGGATTGCCTCGTCCACCACCCGGTCGAGCCGCCGGAGCGCTCGGTCCATCTGGTCGCCCGACAGGGCCTCGGTGAGAAACGGGTGGCAGATCTCCCGAAACAGGGCGAACGCCCGCTGGACCTCGGACAGGGGGAACCGCATGGCGAACCGGTGTTCGGCGATGTCCGCCACGAACGCGTCCATGGGCCCCCAGTCGTCCGCGCACACCACGGCCAGATAGGCCGCCACGGCCCGGGCCGTGGTGCGCGCGATCTCTTCAGAGGGACGTGTGGCGTAATGGGGCCCCGCCTTGGGCAACTCCCGTTGGTAGGCGGCCAGAATCTCCTGGCGGCGCCCGCTCAGGATCCGGCAGAGGACGTCGTGTTTCGATGTCATGATGCTCTCGTTCCCGGGGTCTCCCGCCACACCGCGGATCCCCAAAACTAGTAGCACGGCCCTTCCCGGCCGGCAACGCGCTTCCTGCAGCCCTCAACCGTCTGGTATCCTCGTCCCATGACGGAGCGGCATTTGGAGGAAATGATCCGCCGGGCCCTCCGGCCCGAGCGGTGGGCCAAGATCGAGCGGGCCCTCCACAACCGGCTCGGCGCGGTGCGCGTGGTGGTGGAGAACCTCCACCACGCCCACAACCTGAGCGCGGTGATGCGCACCTGCGAGGCCCTGGGCGTGCAGCACGTGCATGTCGTGGACGAGGCCGAGCACTGCAAGCTCAGCCGGCGCATCACCATGGGGGCCCACAAGTGGCTCACGGTGCACCGCCACGCCCGGTTCTCGGATTGTGCGGCGGCGCTCCGGGCAAGGGGGTTTCACCTGTACGCCGCCATGCTGGACCCCGGGGCCCTCTCGCTGGAGGAGATCCCGGTGGACCGACCTGTGGCTCTGGTGCTGGGGAACGAAAAGGAAGGAGTATGCCCCGAGACCCGTGGACTCTGCGACGGGGCCTACTTCATTCCCATGTACGGGTTCGTGCAGAGCTACAACGTGTCGGTGGCCGCGGCCATCAGCCTCTACAGCCTCACCCGGAGGGTCCGGCAGGAACGGCCCGACCGCGGACTGCTTTCCGCCGAAGAGCGGGCAGAAGTGCTCCGGTCGTGGATGCCCAAGAGCCTCCGGTTCGGCAGAAGGCTCCTGCGCACCTCCGGATAGCGCGGGGCCGGTCGCCTCCCGGCGCACCACCACCCCGGAGAAGCCGTTGCCGAAGCGTCCGGGAGGGAGCCACCCCCCGACCCGGCCGGCCCGGCGCGCAGCCCTCAGCCGCTAGCCGTGGCCCAACAGGGCGGCTGCCGAGGCCAGGAGCACCATCACTCCGATGGGCAGGCACTTCTCGTCCAGTTCGAAGCGAGGGCTGTGCAGGGGTTCCGCGCGGGAGGGATCGGTCGCGGCCCCGAGCTGCACGTAGCACCCTGGAATCCGGGCGAGGATCATGCCCATGTCCTCGGCCCCCAGGGTGCGGTGGGCCGGGCGCACGGCCTCCGGCCCCAGCAGGGCGGCCGCGGCCTCCCGCACCCGGGCCGTCGCCCCCGGGTCGTTCCGGGTCACGGGGTAGTGCTCCTCCAGGTCCATGGAGAACCCTCCCCCGTGCCCGCGGGCGATGGCCTCGCCCAGCCGCCGGATGCCTCCCAGGATCTCCTGGCGCACCGCCGGGTCGAACGCCCGCACCGTGGCCAGCAGTTCCACGGACTCGGGGATCACGTTGGCCGCGCTTCCGCCCCGCACGGCGCCCACGGTGAGCACCGCGGGTTCGGCAGGGTCCACCTTCCGGCTCACCAGGGTCTGGAACGACAGGATCCCCTCGGCGGACATGACCACCGGATCCACGCAGGCGTGGGGAAACGCGCCGTGCCCCCCTTGGCCGCGGAACACCAGCCTCAGGCGGTCCATGCTGGCCATGATGGGCCCTTCCGAGATCCCCACCGTGCCGGTGGGAAGTCCGGTCCACACGTGCAGGGCCACGGCCGCATCAGCCGGGAACGCCTCCAGGAACCCCTCGCCCAGGATCGCCGCTGCCCCGCCGTGCCCTTCTTCAGCCGGCTGGAACAGGAGCACCACCCGGCCGTCCACGGCCACGTCCCCGGCGGCCAGGGCGTCGGCCGCCGCGAGCAGCATGGCGGTGTGTGCATCGTGGCCGCAGGCGTGCATGAACCCCGGGCGCCGGGAGCGGTACGGAAGACCGGTCTGCTCCTCCACGGGCAGGGCGTCCAGGTCCGCCCTCAAGAGCACCGACCGGTCCCCCTCCCCCAACACGGCGACTCCACCGGTCCCCCAGCGGAACCGGTGGAAGGGGATGCCCCGTTCCCTGAGGAACCCCTGGACGTACCGGGTGGTCTCGTGTTCCTCGAACGCGGGTTCTGGAACGCGGTGCAGCTCCCGGCGCAGGCGCACCGCCAGGTCGGCCCGGGCGGCCGCAGCCTCGCACGCGGCCCGGATCGTCGCCTCCGGGAGCACCGGCACGGGCGTCGCCCCCTACCCGGAGCCGCGCCGGGCGGAGCGGAGGAACACCATCTCCGTCAGGCGAAGCACCTCGGTGTCTGCCTGCCGCACCTCCACGGCGATGCGCGCGATCCGTCCCTGGGTGTCCACCACGTGGGCACGGGCCGTGGTCTCGGCCGACGGGGCCGCGCCCTTCAAGAAGTGGATCTCACAACTGAGGGGAAGGCCCACGTAGCCCAGGGAGTTGGCTGCGGCGGCCATGGCCTGCTCCGCCAGGGTGAACAGGGCGCCGGTGTGGACGTATCCCAGGAAGTTCGGAAGGAGTTCGCCGGGGATCATGCGGGCCACAGCCTTTCCGGGCTCCAGGGCCTCGAACCGGATGCCCAGGGCCGAGGCCAGGGGCGATGCCTCCAAGGCCTGACGTAGGGCTCCCAGATCCTCTTCGCCGATCGCCCGAATCACCTGTTCGGGCCCCACATTGGACCTGCTCATGAAGACGCCTCCTTTCCCATCGGGTGCCCCCATTCACACCCGTCCGCTATCGTCGCTGCATGGGGCGAGACACCTCTGGAGCGCCGCTTCGAGCACGCCCTCCGGACGGAGCTCCAGTTCGATCCGCAGGGCGAGCCACGGAATGCCCGGGGGCAGTTCCTGCGGGAGCCGCACCAGGTCCTTTTCCGTGGTCACCAGAGCGCTGGCGTTGACCAGGCGGCCCCATTCCGCGAGCCGGTCCAGGTCCTCGGCCGTGAACCGGTGGTGGTCCGGGAACGGCACGGAGTCCACCACCCGGAGGCCCAGGGCCTCGAGGTCCTCGAAGAACGCGGGGGGGTTCCCGATCCCCGCAAACGCCAGGACCTTCTCGCCCTCGAGCGCCCCGATCTCGAGCATACCCTCTCCGCCGGGCGCGATCCACCCGACAGCCCGGTGCACGGCCGTGAGCACGGGTACGCCCGGCGCGAACCGGTCCACAGTTTCCCGCAGGGCGGCGATCCGGTTCTCCGGAAGCCCCCGGGTGCGCGTGAGCACCACGAGCCCGGCGTCGGCCAGGGCCCGAAGGTCCTCCCTGAGGAGCCCCCGGGGCAGGCATGCGCCGTTGCCGAACGGGTTGCGGGCGTCGATGGTCACCACGTCCAGGTCCCGGGCGAGCCGGAGGTGCTGGAACCCGTCGTCCAACACCAGCGCGTCCGCGCCGAGATCCTGTACGGCCCGCCGGGCCGCCTGCCGCCGGTCGCGCCCCACGAGGACGGGCACCCCCGGAAGCCGCCGGGCCAGGAGCACGGGTTCGTCCCCCGCCGCGGTCCAGTCCGCGAGCACCCGCCGGCCGTCGCCCACCACGGCTCCGGTGCGGGAGGCGCTGCCCCCGTAACCGCGGCTCAGCACCGCGGGGCGCCGGCCCATGGTCTGGAGCACGCGGCAGATTCTTTCCACGCACGGCGTCTTGCCGGTGCCGCCCAGGGTGATGTTGCCCACCGACACCACGGGCACCCCCGGGTGTTCCGACCGGAGCCACCCCCGCCGGTACGCCCACCGCCTGAGCGCCTGGGCCTGGCCGTAGGCCCAGCCCGCCCCCGACAGGGGCGCTGCCAGAAGGCGCGACACCGTGCCCACGGCGGGCCGCGAGAGGATGTCTTTCACCCAGAAGTAAAGCCCCACGTTCCTCTTCCGACCGGTGGAAAGGGTCCAGTGCCGGCTGTCGTGAGACGGACAGAATGCCAGCACGCTCGAACGTCAGAAGGCTCTTGGCTCGATCCCCCTTTCCGCCCCGGGGAGGGGATGCTGCCTTCGGCCCCTCGACCGAGACCCGGGAACCCCCTTCCCGCGGTTCGCCCCTCGGCCTTCCAGAGGCACGGCGCCTCGGCACACGGACCGCTGGCGTTTCGAGTCGCGGCCGGGAAACCTCCCCTGATCGGGACTCAGAGTTCAGAGGACAGAGGCCGGGAAGGGGATCCCGCCCCCTGACTTCCGGAGCCCGGCAACGCCCCCAGCGATTCGAGGAGCGCCACGGCCCGGCCCGTGGCCCCCCGGTGAAGCCGAAAAAGCTCCCGTGCCCGGATCCCCACGTCCCGTCCCGCGCCGCTCCCGGCCAGGAAGCGCGCCATCGCGGCGGCCAGCGCGTCCGGCCCGGCCGCCTGCGCCCCCAGGCCCCTGTCCAGGATCTCACGGCGCACCTCCCGGATGTTGGCCGTGTGGGGCCCGAACACCACGGGCACGCCCCACACGAGCGCCTCCAGGGGATTGTGCCCGCCCACGGGCACCAGGGTGCCGCCGATGAAGGCGCACCCGGCCCCACCGTACAACCGGCTCAGGAGCCCGTAACGGTCCACCACCACGGCCCGGCCCGACGCGAACGTCGAGACCAGGGCATCGTCCAGGGGCTCGGACAGGGCGCCCCACCGGACCGGCTCCCGGCCGGCGGCCCGCAGTTCGGCCTCGGCGTCGGCCAGCCGTTCCAGGTGACGGGGCACCACCACCAGCCCGCACCGGATGCCCCGTGCCTCCAGCCGGGCCGCGGCCTCGGCCACCGCCCGGGCCTCGCCCGGGTGGGTCGACCCGGCCACGACCACGCGCCGTTCCGGGCCGGCCGCCCTGCGCAGGGCGGATGCCACCGGGTCGGCCGGGTCCGGCTCGGGCAGGTCGAACTTGAGGTTCCCGCCGGTGCTCACCCGGTCCGGCGGCACGCCCAGGGCCACGAAGCGTTCCGCGTGCTCGTCGGACTGGGCCTGGACGGCCCCGAGGGCTTGGAGCACCGGTTTGAGCCACCTCCGGGCCTTGAGGTAGCGGGGAAAGGCCCGGTCGGATATCCGGCCGTTCACCACGGCCACCGGCACGTCCCGTCGCCGGGCCGACCACAGGAGGCCCGGCCACAACTCGGTCTCCACCAGCACCACCGCCCGTGGCCGGACGCGGCCGAGCGCCCTTCCGACCAGCGGCACGAGGTCCAGGGGCAGGAAACGGCCCGTCCCGCCCGCGAGCCGCTCCGCCTCGGCCCGGCCGGCAGGGCTCGTGGCCGTGACCACCACGGCCGCACCCCGCTCCCTCACCGCCCGGACGAGCGGCTCGGCCGCCCTCAGTTCGCCCACGCTCGCCCCGTGGATCCAGACCGCGCCGGCAGGGACCTCCCCCCACCGGCCGAAACGCTCGGACCAGCCGGAACGGTACCGGGGATCGCGAAGCGCCCGCAGGGCGAGCACCGGCACGGCCGCGCCCAGGCCCAGCCAGCCCAGGGCCTGGTAGGCCCAGAACGTCCCGTTCACGGCGACACCACCCCGGCGCGTGCGTCGGCCCGCTCGGTGAGCCGCACGAGCTCGATCTCCAGCATCCGGCACGCCTCCCGCAGGTCGTCCCCCGGAGCGATCCGCAGGGGGCTCCCGTACACGTAATGGATGCGCCCAAAGGGCAGCGGAACCTGGAACCGGTCCCAGGAACGGAACACCGCGCGCCGCGAAAACCCGATGCCCACGGGCACGATGGGCGCGCCCGACCGCCGTGCGGCCACCACCACCCCGGGCTGCACCCGGTATCGCGGCCCCCTCGGGCCGTCCGGGGTGAACGCCACGTCCCGGCCGCGCCCCAGGTGGTCCAGCGCCGCCTTGAGGGCCGCAACGCCCCCCCGGGTGGACGACCCCCGGAGCGGCACATACCCGAAGCGTCGGACCGCCTCCGCGATCAACTCGCCGTCGCGGCTGCGGCTGATCACCACGCCGATCCCCTGGCCCCGGTACGGCACCACGGGTCCCAGCAGGCGGTTGTGCCAGAACGCCCACACCACCGGCCCTTGGGCCCGCACCGCGTCCACCGGCTGCCGACCCCGGTGCTCGATCCGGCTCGTGGCCCCCACGAGCCACAGATACCCCGCGCCCACGACCGGGCCCCAGCGCAGGAGCCCGTTCCTCACGCGGCCGCCTCCCCGAACTGGAGCCGGCACAGGGCGGCGTACTCGCCCCCCCGGGCCAGGAGCTCCTCGTGGGTGCCCTGCTCCACGACGCGGCCCTCCTTCAGGACCAGGATCAGGTCCGCGTGGCGCACCGTGGAGAGCCGGTGGGCGATCACGAAGGTGGTCCGGTCTCGCATGAGCTCTTCCATGGCGGCCTGGACCTCGGCCTCGGACTCCGAGTCCAGGGCGCTCGTGGCCTCGTCCAGGATCAGGATCGGCGC
>CAZBGL010000109.1:0-3889 GCA_964491375.1 uncultured Thermodesulfobacteriota bacterium
ATCGCCTACGACGAGCACACCATGTGCACCACCCGGAGGGGAATATACACCGCCGGGGACGCGGCCCTCGGCCCTGCCACCCTCATCGAGGCAGTCGCGGGGGGGAAAAGGGCCGCGTGGAACATCGACGACTTTCTTCGGGAGTGCCGCAAACGCACCGTGCTTTACGTGCGCATACAGGAAATCCCTTCCGAACTCTACGTAGAACGGGTGGACTACGGGAAGATCGGCCGCCGCCCACCGCCGGCCAGGAGCCCCCAGGAACGGGATGGGTTCGAGCTCGTCGAGCAAGTGTACGGTGAGGCCGAGGCCCGCGCCCAGGCGGATCGGTGCCTGAACTGCCACATCCGCACGGTCTACCAGCCTTCCCTGTGCGTGTTGTGCGGCCGGTGCGTGGACCACTGTCCCCACGACTGCCTGCGTTTCGTGAGACCCGACCAAGTGGAAGGGGTCACCCCGGGCGGGGCGGTCGCCTTGATCAAAGACGACGAGCGCTGCATCCGGTGCGGCCTTTGCGCCCGTCGTTGTCCCACGCGGGCGATGCAGATGGAACGGATCTGGTTCGAGGAACAGCCGGTGAAAGCCGGCCTCACGCCCGGAGCGAAAGGCCATGACGGAGCTCAATGACCGGGATGCCCCGATCTCCCGCCGCTCGTTCCTGAAGCGAAGCGGTCTTGCGGCGTTCATCGTCGCGCTGATCGCCGAGGGCTACGCAATGGTACGTTCCTTGGTACCAAACGTGCTCTACGAGCGACCCAAACGCATCCCCGTGGGCCGACCCGAGGACTTCGAGCAGGGTCCAACCTTCCTCGAGAACTTCAATCTCTTCGTGTTCCGCGAGGCGAACGCATTTTACGCAATCTCCTCGGTGTGTACCCACCTGGGCTGCAACGTGAAATTGCGCCCGCTGGACCGCCCCCGGACCGTCACACTGGACGGGCAACGGGTTTCCGAGTCGTTCGAGTTCGCCTGCCCGTGCCACGGATCCGTGTTCCATTCTGACGGGACGGTGATCAAAGGACCCGCGCCCAAGGCACTGCCCCGGTTCCACGTGAGCCTCTCTCCCAAGGACGGCCGGCTGGTCGTGGACACGGGCCGAACCGTGGACCGGGGCTTCCGCCTGGAGATCACCGCCTGAGCGCCACCTCTCATGAGGGGAACCATGAATATCGCCAAGATGAACACCGTCAAGTCGTGGCTTCGATCCTTTGCGCCAACGAACCGCAAAGAGGCCTCTGAGTCAATCATCGAGAACATGCTCCTCCATTGGTTCCCTGCCAAGGTCTTCGGGAGGAGTTTCTCGTTCTCTTATTCTTTTTGGCTCGGCACGATCTCCATGAGCTTGTTCGTGATCATGACGATCACGGGTGTCCTTTTGATGTTCCTATACATCCCTTCTCTGGAACGGGCCTACTGGACCATGAAAGACATCGATTACGTCGTGTCCTACGGATGGCTCCTAAGGGGGGTTCACCGCATGGCTGCTCATTTCATGGTGGCGGTGGTCTTTTTCCACCTCGTGCGGACCTTCTACACGGCGGCCTATCGCAGCTCCCCGCGCATGGCCCGCGCAGACCGCCGCGTGAACTGGATCATCGGCAACGTTCTCCTGGTCCTGACGCTAGCCCTGTCGTACACGGGGTACTTGTTGCCGTGGGACCAGTTGGCTTACTGGGCCCTGATCATCGGTGCCAACGTGGCGCAGTCCACTCCCCTCGTGGGCGACACCGTCCGGGAACTGCTCGTGGGCGGCACGGAGATCGGTCAGAACGCCCTCTTGCGGTTCTATATCCTCCACTGTGTGGCCCTTCCGCTTCTGCTCGTCATAGCCTTCGCTTTTCACATGTGGCGGATCCGCAAGGACGGAGGGCTCGCCTGCGTGGACGCCGCGGTGGAACGCAGCGGCGACACGTTGAGGGAGCCGGCCCGGGACAAGAGCTATCTCCTGCTGGGCGCGCCCGAGGGGACCCGTTATACCGTCACCACCTCGGAGTTCCTCGACCCCGGCCATTTCATCCCGGCCAACCCCTTGCTGGTGAAACGCATCGCGTGGGTTTTCGGGTTCACGTTAGCCTTCACGGTGTTGTGCGCCTGCCTGTTCAAGATGCCCCTGGAAGCACCGGCCAACCCCGCGGTGGCCCCCAACCCCGCAAAGGCGCCCTGGTACTTCCTGTGGCTCCAGGAACTGATAGCCGATACCACGGTGCGGATCGGAGGGATCACGTTGAACGGAGGGTTCATCGGCGGGGTGCTCATCCCGGCGGTGTGCCTGCTGGCCGCCATGGTCTGGCCCTACGTGGACCGAAGTCCGCCTGACGCGATCGGCGTGTGGTTCCACCGGAGCCGGTGGCTCCAGAACGCCGTGTTCACGGTGGTCGTACTGGCGATCATCGCCCTGATCTACGTGGCCGCGTTCCTACGGGGTCCCAACTGGATCCTGTATCCCCCGGGGGCCCCGTGGCCGAAGGAACCGCCCTTGTTCTGAAGCGACCCCACGGCCACCAGCGATCTCTTCGAAAGGGGAACTCTATCGTGAGCGCACGGAACCGGGATCCGAAGGAAACGCGGTTGGCCCAGAAAGAGGACCGGCTATTGGCCCTGTGCGGGCTGTGCTTGTTGGTGCTGACGGCTGCGGTGTTCCTGAAAGAACGCTGCGTGGAGTGGCGGCGCATCCAAGGAGAAGCCCGCGCATGGGTGCGGGAACATCTGGGCCCCAGGGCGGCCGCCGCCGTACCGGACGGGGTGCAGCAGATCTGGATTCGCGATCTGCACAACACCGTGGACCGGTGCGTCACGTGCCATATCGGAGTGGATTGGGAGGGCCTGGAGGAGGCTCCGCAACCTTTCACGCGACACCCGTTCCCGGAACTCCTCCAGGTCCATCCGATCGAAAGGTACGGGTGTACCAGCTGCCACGCGGGGCAGGGCTACGCCCTGGAGACCGAAGCGGCCCACGGGTACGTGCCCCCAGGCGAATGGCCCTGGATGTTGCTGGGACGGCGCGTCCGGGAGAAGTACGGGCTGGACAACCGATACGGAGCGGTGGAAATCCGCTGCAACAAGTGCCATCGCTACCAAGACGAGGTGCCCGGCATGGAGGCCATCAACCTGGCCAAGCGCGTGGTGGACCGGTCCGGGTGCCAGGGGTGCCACATCATTGATGGAGAAGGGGGAGCTTTCGGCCCCAGACTCGACACGGTGGGAGAAAAACCCGGGGAGCACTTCGACTTCAGCCGCCTGGACCTAGAATCCCCCACCGTGATGCTGTGGCACCTAGAGCACTTCGAGAATCCCCAGCGGGTCTCCCGGGGAAGCATCATGACACCGATGGCCTATACGCCGGAGGAACGCAGGGCCCTGGCCCTGCTGGTGCTGAGCTGGGTACGGGACGACGTGCCGCGAGGATACCTTCCCCGAGAGAAACCGTGATACCGGGCGGGGGTTCCCGGAGAGGTCCACCATCCAGGAGGAGGGGAAAAGAGATGAGAGGATCGGTGTGGAAGGCGGTGGGGGCGGCAGTTCTCAGTGCCGTGTGTGCCGCCGGAACGACCGGCGCACAAATGGCGCGCAGCGGGTGCGTGGTTGCGGATTGCCATCAAGGGATCCTGGACATCCGCAGCCGTACCAGTCCCATGCTGGCGCAGATCGTGGCGATCGGCCGCAAGTTCGGGGACCCCAGCGGGTGCACCGTGTGCCACGGTGGCGACCCGGGGGAGACCCGGGACAAGGCCAAGGCCCATTCCGGAGCCCCCGAGGGCATTGTGGCCGAAACGTTCTACCCTGATCCCGGGAGCATCTGGATCGCCGACAGGACGTGCGGGCAGTGCCACTTGGGCTATCCCTACACGATGATGCGGGCCTTGATGCAAACCGAGGCGGGCAAGATCCA
>CAZBGL010000110.1:0-7203 GCA_964491375.1 uncultured Thermodesulfobacteriota bacterium
TTCATGGTCAAGGTTCCCCTTCTCGTCGGCCCGTCGATTTTCCGCATCAGATCAACATCTTAGCCTTTGTGAACGATCGCATTTTGGACAAGAGTGGATTCAGAAGGGATTGAGACCCACTATCGTGAGCGATCCTTGCCAGGACGATGGTAGGAACTGAGGACCTGATTCAGAAGGGATTGAGACCGGGGCCCTCCACCGAGGGCCCTGATGGTTGAGTAGGAACTGAGGACCTGATTCAGAAGGGATTGAGACTCGCGAGCCTGATGGATGTTGATTGGCTTCCCGGTAGGAACTGAGGACCTGATTCAGAAGGGATTGAGACCTAGGCTGTCCGGATATTTCCTCATTTCCACTGTGGTAGGAACTGAGGACCTGATTCAGAAGGGATTGAGACGAATCAGGCCCTCAACCTGGGGCCCTCCCCCGAGGTAGGAACTAAGGACCTGATTCAGAAGGGATTGAGACGAAGGGCCGGAAGAAGGCGTTGTAGAGGGACTGGGTAGGAACTGAGGACCTGATTCAGAAGGGAGTGGTATCGTGGAATCACATTTAACTGTTGGAGGAATCGGATGACAAAGAAAATCAATCCGTCCAATACCCGAAAACTTCCTATGTGCTCAAAAGATGATCCAATATACAATGGATCCACTTATGTGATCTTTGTGTCTCGGTCCAGAAGGTGTGGGTTCGATTCTGATACAGATACGGATAGCGAAGATCATGGTGAAGACCGTCACTCAGTGACGTGGCAAGATGTGCTGGATGAGATACAAAGACGCATACTTGTGGGAATGCGCAACCAGGATTGACAGGCTCTTGACTTTCCTCCGGTCTTGTCCGGGTGCCGTCCTCTTGACTCGCTGCCTGCTCGGGCGTTTCCCGGTTTTCACGGGGGAGGGGTGGAGGGCACTGGACACCCGCTTGGTTTCGGGGAATGCTGCCGGGGCACGGGAATCCGAATCCCCATACACAGGAGGCCGGGATGCGGGTGCGATGGATCATGGGTACGGCAGCGGGGATCGCCCTCTGGGCGGGGGCTTCGACGGGCGCCGGGCCGGTCTGGAAGGGGGTGTCGGGCCGGGTCACGGCCGTGACGGTGTACGTTACGGGTGCGGACGTGACCCGGGAGGCCCAGGTGCCGGTGGATGGGACGCCCGAGGCCACGGTCCGGATCGGGCCCCTGCCTTCGTCTGTGGATGCTGGGACGTTGCGGGTTTGGACCGATGTCCCAGGGGCCGCGGTCCTTTGGGCGGAGATCCGGCCGGTCCCGGAGGAGTGGGTGGAGGCGCTGCCAGAACGGGTGGCCCTGCTAAGGGAGCAGGAAGCGCTGGAGGCCGAGCTGGCGGAGCGGGCCACCGCCCCGCGGGAGGCCGCCGAAATGAGGCTGGAACTGGCCAAGGCGCTCATCGAGGGGGTGCGCACGGGTCGCGCTTCGCTGGCTCAGGGGGAATGGGCCTCGGCTTCCGGGTTCGTGGAGGAGGAGGTGCGCCGGCATCACGACGTGGTCCGCCGGGCCCAGAAGGCCGGCCGCGAGATCGAGGCTCGCATCCGGACCGTGGAGCGACGCCTTGCGGAGCTTGAGGCTCGCTGGAAAGCGGCGCGGTACGTCCGGGTGCGCCTGAGGACCGCGGGCGTGCCCGGGGCGGTGACCCTGGGGATCAGGTACCGGGTGCGGAACGCCTCATGGACCCCCGTGGTGGTTGCGGATCTGGCCCCGGACGCCAGCCGGGTCTACCTGGACCTGGCGGCCCGGGTTCGCCAGAACACCGGAGAGGACTGGTCCGATGTACGGATGACGGTTTCGAGCGCTGTGCCTGGCCGGCCCGTGGAACCGCCCCGGCCGGCGCCGTGGTTCGTGGACGTGTTCGAGCCTGTGCGGGGGAAGGCGGCGGATCTGGCCGCGGCGGAAGCCCCGCGTGGCGCTGAGGAGCTGTTGGCCCGTGCGCCGGGGCGCCCGCGGGCGGTTCCGGCCCCCGAGGTGGGGACCGCAGCGGGCGTGTCGTCGTACGCGGTCCCGGGGCAGGTGTCCGTGCGGTCGGGTTCGGACGCGGTGTTCCCTTTGGGGCGCTTCGAGGCCCCGGCCCAGGTGGTGGTGCGGGCGGTGCCCCAGCGCTCCCTCCGGGGGTTCCTGGTGGCCCGGTTCCGGTATCCCGGCGAGGGCATGGTTCCGGCGGGCGAACGGGTGCTCCGCAGGGCGGGGCGGCTCGTGGGCATGCGGCGAGGCCCTCCCCTGCGGCCGGGCGAGGAGGTGAGTTGGGGGTTCGGTCCAGACGACCGGGTGCGCGTCCGCATGCTCCTCGACACGGACTTCCGGGGGTCGTCCGGCATCTTCGGGTCGAAGCGGCGGGTGGAGCGGCGCTACCGGATCGAGCTCGAAAACCTGGGTCGGGAGAGGCTGCCCGCCGAACTCGTGGTGTCCACGCCCGTGTCGAGGGACGAGCGCCTCGAGGTCTCGCTGGAGGGAACCACGCCGGGCCACGGACCCGACGTCCGGGGAACGCCCGGGGTGCTCGTGTGGCGCACCGAGCTCGAACCGGGGGAAACGACCGTGTACCGGCTCCAGATGGCCCTGGAGTTCCCCAGGGAGCTGCGCGTGCAGGGGTTCTGAGCCCCTGCCGCCCGGGATCAGCCGACAGAGGTCCGAGGCGATCCTGGACCGTGGCGGTGGGAGCGCCCTTCCCGTCGCGATCGCGGCTGGAGGGCCGCTCCCACGTCTCTGGCGAACGGCCCCCCGGTTGTGTCCCTTGTGAGCCGTGGGCCGTTCGCCGTGCTGGCCCCAAGCGAAAACAGGCCCCTGGCGGTACTGCCGATCTCCATCCATGGCCCGGGGGCTGGCAGGCGGCGGCAAGGCTGCCGGCGTTGACCCGCCGGCTTCCTTCCTGGTACGTGGGGACACGTTCTGTTGGATTTCCGCAGTTCGCGAAGGGAGGGCCCATGAGCGTGACGCCGGTCCGCTACGACGCCCATCTTCCGTGTCCACCCCACGAGGTGTACCGGTTCGTGCTCAAGGCCGTGGACGAACTGGAGCTTCCCGCGTACGCGGGGTCGGCCTTCCGGGGGCTTTTCGGCCGCGCCCTGCGCGGGGTGACCTGCGCCCTGCGCGACGAGACCTGCCCCCGGTGTTTCGCCCGGGAGCAGTGCACCTATTTCCGGGTGTTCGAGACCGCGGTGGATCCGGAACAGGGGCCCAAGCCCGGGGTGAACCGGGCCCCTCATCCGTATGTTCTCGTGCCGCCCCTGGAGGGCGGCCGCAGGTACCGGCCGGGCGAGACGCTGGCGTGCCAAATGCTCCTCATGGGACCAGCGCGCCGGACGCTGCCGTACCTGGTGTACACGTTCCAGGAGATGGGCCGAATGGGCATCACCCGGGCGCGCCGCCGGTTCGAACTGGTCCGGGTGGACGCGCTGGTCTCGCGGAAGTGGGAGCCGGTGTACGTTCCGGAAGAGGGAGAACTGCGGAGCGTTGCCGTGCAGGCGCCGGTTCCGATGGGGAGGAGGCACGATCTGGACGGGAGGGTCGCTTTGCGGTTTGTCACCCCGCTCCGGATCAAGTCCGAGGGGCGGCTGCTCAGGGAGTTCAAGATCCAAGCCTTCCTGACCGCCCTGGCCCGGCGATGGACGGACCTCGTGCGGTACTACGGCGATGAGGAGGTGGACGACGATCGGGTCCGCGAACTGCTGGACCTCCGCGGCCGGGTATGGGTGGTGCGCTCGGACGTGTCGTGGAAGGACTATACCCGGTACTCCAACCGGCAGCAGACGCGGATGCGCATGGGCGGGCTCACGGGCGGGGTGGTCCTGGAGGGGGCCGTTGGGGATCTGGCCGAGTGGCTGGCATGGGCCGAACGGTTCCACGTGGGCAAGGCCACGGCGTTCGGCCTGGGGAAGGTGACAGTTTTGTGGCCGCAGGAGGGCGGGGCATGCACCGGGACCTTTACCTCGTAGCGTACGACGTGCGGGATCCCAAGCGTCTGCGCCGGGTCCACCGGGTGGTGGTGGCCCACGCCACCGGGGGGCAGAAATCGGCGTTCGAGTGCTTCCTCACAGAGGCCGAGCGGAACCGCCTGGCCGATGAACTGGCCGGGGTGATGGACCTGTCCGAGGACCGGGCCCACATCATCCGCCTCCGCCGCAACTGCCAGGTCGTCACCCTGGGGGTGGCGGTTCTGCCCCGGGACCCGGTGTTCTACTTCGTCGGGGGGTGAGGGCGGTGGGCAGCTTGTACGTGGACGCCGGCGTGGACGAAATCCGGGCCGATGGCCGGACCCTGACCCTGTACCGGGCGGGGCGCCTGGAAGGGCGGGTCCCAGTGGTGCCGCTGGAGCGCGTGGTGATCGCGGGGAACGTGCGGCTCGAGGCCCGGGTGCTGCACCTGCTGGCCGGCCAGGGCGTGGCCGTACACTTCGTGTCGGCCCGGCAGGGGCGATGGAAGGCCGGGGTCTACGGGCCGGAGCACGGACACGTGCACCTGCGGGTGGCGCAGGTCCAAGCCCATCTCGACCCGGCGCGGTGCACGGCCTTGGCCCGGCGGTTCGTGGCCCGGAAGATCGAGCGCCAGATCGAGAACCTGCACGCATGGCTGGCATCGGGCCCGGCCGACCGGAAGCCCCTTGCCGACGCCCGTTCCGGCCTGGCCGCCGCCCTGGAACGGGTGCCCGGGGCCGACCTGGAGACGCTACGGGGGCTCGAAGGAGCCTCGGCCCGGGCCTATTTCCAGGCCATGGCCGCGGTGCTCCCTGCGGGCCTGGGTTTCTCGGGCCGCAACCGAAGACCGCCCCGCGACCCGGTGAACGCCCTTCTGAGCCTCGCCTACACCTTGGTGCACGCCGAGTGGGCGGGGCTGTTGCGCACCGCAGGCCTGGATCCGGCTGTGGGGTTCCTGCACGCCCTGGAATACGGCCGCGAGTCCCTGGCGTGCGACCTGGTGGAGCCCCAGAGGCCTCGGGTGGACCGGTGGGCCGTGGACCTGTTCCGGCGGGGGGTGTTCCGGGGCGGCGACTTTTCGCGGTCCGGGGGGCGGGCCGGATGCTGGCTGAGGCCGGCGGCCCGGCAGCGCTTCTACCCCGAGTACGAGACCTGGGCCGAGGCCCTGAGGCCCGGCTGGCGCCGGGAATGCTACGCCCTGGCCGCGGAGCTCATGGGGGAGGTGCAACATGCGCAGCCTGTACCTGGTGGAGAGTGACCGGTTGCGGCGGGTGGTGGCCGAGGGCCGGGCGCTGCGGGTGGAAGAGGAGGGCCGGGCCCCCTGGTACGTGCCGGCCGCACGGGTGGAACGGGCCGTGCTGTGGGGGAGCGTTCCGGTGGACACCGAGGCGCTGGGCCTGCTCCTGGACCGGAACGTGCCGGTGGCCTTCGTGGCCCGGGGCGGACGGCTCCGGGGCATCGCGTGGTCGGCCCGCAGCGGCGCCTCCCGGGCCCAGGTGTGGCTGGCACGGAGGCGTCAGGATCCGGACTGGGTGGCCGCCTACCGGACCCTGCTCGCTTCGTGGACACGGGAGGCACGGCTCGCCCTGGTCCGGCGGGTGGACCCCGCCGTGTTCGCCCGGTGGACCCGCAGCGGTTTCCGGGGCGCCGACTGGCAGCGCTGGCGCCGGGCCTACTTGGCGTCGGCCGGCCCGGAAGGCGCGGTGGATGCGGTGTGGCGCTACCTGAAGAGCCTGGTCTGGGAGGCTGCGACCGGGTGGATCCTGGCGGAGGGCCTGGACCCCCACCAGGGGATCCTGGACCCCAGGGAGCGGTTCGGGTTCACCAAGGAGATGGCGCGTCCCCTGGTGCCGTGGATCGACGGCGAGGTGGGACGCGGCGGCGGGTCCGGTGTGCTGGCACGCAGCGTGCACGAACAGGAGGACGGCGTCGAGCTCACCCCCGCCGGGGTGCGGCACTGGACGGCCCGGTTCGAGGGGCAGCTCGGCTGGATGGAGCAGGACGTGCGCCAGCGCATCGGCCGGGTGGTGCGGCTGGCCCTGGAATGGCAGCCCGAGGTGGGTCCCCGCCCGCCCCGGCCGGCCGAAAGGAGGGGGAGGCTGTGCGAAAGCTCTACCTCGTGAGCTACGATATCCGGGACCCACGCAGGCTCCAGCGGGTGCACCATTTCATGAAGCAGCGGGCCGTGGCGCTCCAGTACAGCGTGTTCGTGTTCGAGGGCACCGAGGCCGACCGCCGGGCCGTGCGCGAAGGACTGGCGCCCTTCCTCGACCAGTTCGAACGCGAAGTGACCGACGAGGACATCGAGGCTCTGCTCAGGATACCGATCCGCCGCATCTCCCTGTACGACATCCGGCGCGTCCAGAAGGAACAAGAGGAACTCCGCGCCCGCCTCGCCCGGATCGAAGCCGACCTCGACGACATCCTTCCCTACACCGTGGACTTTCTCCAACGGCTGATCGGGAAGTACCGGGACCGTTTTCCCCGCCGCACCGAGATCGTCTCCTTCGAGAAGACCGACGTGCGCGAGGCGGCCCGGCGCGATCTCAAGCTGCGGTACGACCGGAAGAGCGGGTACCTGGGGTACGAGGTGGCGACCGGCGGCCCGCTGTTCGAGGTCTCCGCGTACGACCGCATCCTGGTCATCCGGAAGGACGGCACCTATTCGGTGATCGACGCGCCCGACCGGCTCTTCGTGGGCAAGGGGATGCTGCACTGCGGGCTGGTGGACAAGGCGCAGGTCTTCAACGTGGTGTACCGCGACGAAAACGGCTCCACGTATATCAAGCGCTGCCGCATCGACAAGTTCGTCCTCAACCGGTCCTACGCCCTGGTGCCCGAAAAAGCGCGCATCCTCAAGCTGACCACCGACTCGGAACGGAGAATCACCCTCGCCTACAAACCCCGGCCCCGCCTGCGGGTGCTCGAAGAAGAGTTTCCGATCTCCCGGTACCCAGTACGGGGACTCAAGGCGAAAGGGATCCGTCTGAGCACCAAAGAGCTGAAAAGCTGCCGGATCGTCTGACGAAGGAACCGGCGTCTCCGCTTCATTACATATCCAGCCGGCCCTGCACAAACCGTCCCGCGGTCCACACCAGGTTTCCTCCGGCCGCCTGGTGGGCCAGGCGGATCGGTTCGGGCAGGCGGTACTTCCGGCAGCAGGCCAGGACGTACTCCACCGACTCTTCGAGAGTGATCCGGTGCCCCGGCGATACATAGAGCGGCTTCACTCCGCTCCGGGTCCGCACCACGGCCCCGATTACTTCCCCCCCGTCC
>CAZBGL010000111.1:0-26965 GCA_964491375.1 uncultured Thermodesulfobacteriota bacterium
GAACTCGCCACCCGAGGCCCTTACGCGCTCGTGCGGAACCCGTTGTACGCGGGGAACTTCCTCATCGGCCTGGGGGTGGCCGTGATGGGGGGGCGGTGGTGGTTCCCCGCCCTGCTTGTGTTTTTTTTCGTGCCCGTGTACCGGGCCCTGGTGCTCAAGGAGGAGAAGCGCCTGCTCGAACGGTTCGGCGACGCGTTCCGCGAGTACTGCGCACGGGTTCCCCGGTTCGTGCCCCGCCGGTGGCCGTGGCCCCTGCCGCGTGCCCCCTACGACTGCGAGCGCATGTGGAACGTCCACCGGGAGTGGCGCGCCTGGATCGGTTTGTACGCGGTGACCCTGTTCCTGCTGCTGAGGGCGGAGTAGGCGCGCTTGGGTGAATGCGCTACAATAAAAAGGCTGGGGCTGCGTCCGGGCTGGGGAGTGGCAGGCGAACCGGCGTCGCTTCACAGGAGGGATCCATGGCCCTTCCGCAGGATCTTCTGGAGATTCTGGTGTGTCCTCGGTGCAAGGGCGACCTGGAGTACCGCGAGGCGGAAAACGACCTCGTGTGTCGTGCCTGCCGATTGCGGTACCGGATCGAGGACGACATCCCGGTCATGTTGATCGAGGAAGCCACCCCGCTCGAGGAGTGACCTCGGCCGCGCCCTTCCTGAACTCCGCAGTCGGACCTTCCTGGACTCCCATGCCCGTTTCCCGCGCTTCCCGTCCCAGGCTTTCGGCCACCGTGATCTGCAAGGACGAGGTGGAGAAGATCCGGGGGTGTCTCGAGAGCCTGCGGTTCTGCGACGAGATCGTTGTGGTGGACTCCGGAAGCACCGACGGAACGCTCGAGATCTGCCGGGAGTTGGCGGACGTCGTGGTGGAGGCCGACTGGCCGGGGCACGTGGCCCAGAAGAACCGGGCCCTGGATCTTGCGCGGGGCGAGTGGGTGCTCCCCCTGGATGCCGACGAAAGGGTGACCCCCGATCTGGCCAGGGAAATCCAGGAGGTGCTCGCCTCAGACCCCTCCGAGGCCGGCTACGCCATCAAGCGGCACGTGCACTACCTGGGTCGGTGGATCGACCACAGCGGATGGTATCCGGAATACCGGATCCGGTTGTTCCGGCGGGACAAGGGCCGCTGGCACGGAGTGGACCCCCACGACGAGGTCCGGGTGGAAGGGCCGGTGGGCCGCCTGCGCGGGGAGATCGTCCACTACACGTACGACGACATGGAAGATCACGTCCGCACCCTGAACCGGTTCAGCTCGATCCTGGCCCGGGAACACCACCGGCGGGGGCGGCGGTTCTCTTGGATCCACCTGATCGCGCGCCCGCCGCTGGAGTTCCTGAAGAAGTACCTCCTCCAGCGGGGGTTCCTCGACGGCCCCCAGGGTTTCTACGTGGCCAGCATCTCGGCGTTCTACGTTTTTCTCAAGCTCGCCAAGTTGTGGGAGATCGAGCGGGTGGGCGACGAGCGGCCCTGGCGCCAGGAAGGGACCACGGGAGCCGCCTCTCGGCCTGGCAGGGACGGGGCCGAACGGTGAAGCGGATCCTCGTGATCCAGACCGCGTTCCTGGGCGACGTGGTGCTGACCACCCCGCTGTTCCGGGCGCTGCGGCGGAGGTTCCCCGAAGCGCGGGTCGACGTCCTGGTCACCCCGGCGGCGGCTCCGCTGGTGGAAGAGGATCCCCACCTGGACGGAGTGCGGGTGTACGACAAACACGGAGGCGAGGCCCTGAGGGCCGTGGGAGAGCGGTTGCGGGGCGGATACGACGCGATCCTGGCCCCCCACCGGTCCCACCGCACGGCGCTTCTGGCATGGCTCTCCCGTGCGCCCCTCCGCGTGGGGTTCCGGGACGCCGGCCTTTCATTCCTGTACCATCGGCGCGTGCACCGGCCCAGGGAGCGCCACGAGGTGGACCGGAACCTGGAGTTGCTGAGGGGTTTGGGCCTGATTCCGGAACCGGCCGACCGGGTACTGCACGTGGGATACACCGAACAGGAGGCCGGGGAGGTGGACGGAGTCCTCCGGGAGGCGGGTGTGGAAAAAGGAGAGCCCCTGGTGGCCCTGGCCCCGGGCTCGGTGTGGCCCACCAAGCGCTGGCCCGCCGAGGGCTTTGGGGCCGTGGGTCGGGCCCTGGCAAGGGGGGGGTTCCGCGTGGTGCTTCTGGGCGGGCCGGCCGACCGGGAGGTCGCTGCCCGGGTGGCCGGGGCTGTCGGGCCGGCCGCCGTGAACGCCGCAGGCCGCACATCGCTCAAGGCCCTGGCGGCCTGGATGGATCGCGTCCGGTTGCTGGTGACCAACGACTCGGCGCCCCTGCACGTGGCCGCCGCCCGGGGTACGCCGACGGTGGCCGTGTTCGGTTCGACCACGCTGGGGCTCGGCTTCGGCCCGTTCCAGCGGGCCTCCCGGGTGGTGGAGGTTCCCCTGGAGTGCCGGCCCTGCGGGCTCCACGGGAGGAAGCGGTGCCCCAAGGGGCACTTCCGTTGTATGCGGGACGTGACCCCCGACATGGTGCTCCGGGCATGCGACGCCCTGCTCTCGGCCCCGTGAACGTTCTCCACATCGACCTGGGCCGCGGCTGGCGCGGTGGACAGCAGCAGGCGTTCCTGCTGCACCGGGAGTTGGTGCGCCAGGGGCACCGGAGCCTCCTGCTTGTTCCCCGGGGTTCGGCCCTGGAGGCGCGAGCCCGGGCCGAGCGACTTCCGGTGGTCCCCGTGCCGTCGTGCCGGCCATGGCACCCGGGGACCGTGGTGCGGGCCATGCTGGCGGGCCGCGGGTGCGAGATCGTCCACGCCCACGACAGCCACGCGGTGGCGTTGGCCGTCTTGGTGCGGCGGTGGCTGCCCGGGGCACGGGTGGTGTGCCACCGGCGGGTATCGTACGGGTTCGGGGGATCGCCAGGCTCCCGGTGGAAGTACCGCGGCGTGGACGGGTGGGTCGCGGTATCCGCCGAGGTGGCCGAAACCGTGCGGGCGGCGGGGTTTGGCGACCGCCCCTTGCGGGTGGTCCACTCGGCCCTGGACGTGGAAGCATTCCGAAGGGAAGCGGAGCAGGCCGATCTTCGCGCGTTGAGGGACTCGCTGGAGATTCCCCCGGGTGCTCCGGTGGTGGGCTCGGTGGGGGCGTTCACCCCTCAAAAAGGGCACGGGGTGTTGTTGGAAGCTGCCGGACCCCTCAGGGAGGCGGTGCCGGACGTGCATTTCGTGTTCGTGGGAGAGGGGCCCCTGCAGAGGGCTGTGGAGCAACGCGCCCGGGCGTTGGGGGTGTGGCCAGCGTGTCGCTTCACGGGGTTTCGACGCGACGTGGGTCCGCTCACCCGCTTGCTTACGGTGGCCGCCGTGCCCAGCGTGGACGGCGAGGGGTCCAGCGCAGCGATCAAAGAGGCCATGGCCCTGGGCGTGCCCGTGGTGGTCTCGGATCTGGCGGGAAACGTGGAGGTCCTGGGGGACGCCGGGCTCGTGGTACCCCGGCGGCATCCGGAGGCCCTGGAGGGGGCCATCCTCCGGCTGCTCCGGGACGCAGACCTCCGGGTGGAACTGGGAGCGCGCGGCCGGCAACGGGTGGAGCGGTTCGGTCCCCGGGCCATGAGCGGGGGCGTCCTGGACTTGTATCGGGAGCTCCTGCCGTGAAGGTGCTCCTGATCCGTTTCTCCTCCCTGGGCGACGTCGTGCTCGGGACCGCTGCTGTGGAGGCGCTGGCACAGGACCGTCCGGACGCCGAGGTCCACGTTGTCACCAAGCCGGCGTTCCGGGCCGTGTTTCAAGGGCACCCGGCCGTGTCCAAGTGCCTCCAATGGAATCCTCGGGAGGGCCTGGGGGAGTTGGCGCGGAAGATTCGCCGGGAAGGGTACGACTGGGTCGTGGATCTCCATGCCACGCTGCGGAGCCGCGTCCTTCGCCTTCTGGTGCCCGGGCCCCGGTGGAGCGTGTACCGCAAGGGTGCCTTGCGCCGGCGGGTCGCCGCGCGTCTGCACAGGCCAGAACTTCTGGACGAGACCCACGTGGTGGACCGGTACGTGGCCGCGTTGAGGCCGCTGGGCATCCGGGCCGTGCGCAGGCTTCCCCGGATATATCCCGGAAAAACGGCGCGAACGCGGGCGGACCGACTGCTCCGAGAGGGAGGATGGGACGGCCGGTCTCCCCTGGTGGCGATGGCCCCGGGTGCCCGGTGGGCCACCAAGGCTTGGCCCGAGACCCGGTGGCGGGAACTCGCGGAGGAGATCCGGAGGATGTGCCGGGGGGTTCCCGTCGTGGTGGGGGGCGAGGAGGACCGCGAGCTCGCCGCCCGTGTCCTGGACACCGGGCCGGGGATCAACCTGGCCGGAAAGACCTCGATCCCGGAGACGGCAGCCGTGCTTCAACGCTGCACGGTTCTCGTGACCAACGACTCGGCACCCCTCCACGTGGCCACGGCCGTGGGCACGCGGGTCGTGGCGCTGTTCGGCCCCACGGTGCGGGGATTCGGTTTTTTCCCATTGGGCCCACGGGACGTCGTGGTGGAGTTGGATCTCCCCTGCCGGCCATGCAGCGTCCACGGAAACCATCGATGCCCCTTGGGGCACCACGACTGCCTGGAACGGATCGGGCGCGATCGGGTGGTGGGGGTGCTGGGCATTCTCGGGGCGCACTCCGGAGGAGCCCGGTGACCGTGCTGTTCATCAACTCCACCCGGAAGTGGGGCGGGGTGAAGACCTGGATCCTGGACTACGGAAGGGCCCTCCGCGCCCGGGGACACCGTGTCGTAGCGGTCGTCCGCCCGGGCACCCCGTTTGAACAGGCCTGCCGCAGCGCCGGGTTCGGAACCTACGCGTTCCGCCTCGGGCCCAAATACAGCCCCGCGGGGGTGCTGAGAGTCGTCCGGGTCCTTCGCCGTGAACGGCCGGACGTGGTGGTGGTCAACATCTCCAAGGACATCAACGTGGGTGCGGTGGCCGCGAAACTCGTAGGGATTCCGGTGGTCCATCGGATCGGCCTGGTGGAGGACTTCAAGGACTCGTGGGAGGAACGGCTGTGGCACCGGTACCTTGTGGACCGGGCGGTGGTGCCGAGCCGCTATCTGCGAGACCGCCTCGTGAAGGCGTTCCCCTGGTTTGACGCGGGTCGCCTGGTGGTGGTGCCCAACAGCAAGTTCGCGGGGGAACAGGAGGCGGCCCGTCCCGATGAGCCCGCCGACCCGGTCGTATTCGGGGTGACCAGCCAGCTCAGCCCCTCGAAAGGGCATTCTTTTCTGCTGCAAGCCTGTGAGATCCTCGAGAAACGGGGATTGAGCTTCCGGCTGAGAATCGCGGGCACGGGACGCCTGGAAACCGCCCTGCGGTCCGAGTGCAAAAGGCGGGGAATCGAACGGCTGGTGGAGTTCGTCGGGTTTCGGAATCCCATCGGCCCGTTCCTGGGGGGGCTTCACGGCTTCGTTCTACCCAGCCTGGGCGAGAGCTTTTCCAACGCGGTTCTCGAAGCCATGTGGGCGGGGTTGCCCGTGGTGGCTTTCCGGGCCGGCGGAGTGCCCGAGGTCGTGGGGCCCGCGGGGATATTGGTGCCGCCGAAGGACGCCGAGGCCCTGGCGGAGGCAATGGAGCGGCTGCTCCGTGACCCGGACCTGCGGGGAGAGCTGGGCCGAAGGGCGCGGGAGAGGGCCGAAAGGGAATACAGCGTGGAGCACAACGTCGTCCGGTTGGAACGGGTGTTCCGGGAGGCGGGGGCCCGTTGAGAAGGCTTCGGGTGGTCCGGGTCTACAAGAACCTGGATGCCGGCGGAGGGGTCCAGACTCGTTTGCTGGAACTCTTGCCCCGTCTCATCGAGCTTGTGGACGTGAGGGTCCTGTGCTACCGGGCGCGGGGTTCCCGGGCGGATGAACTGGAGGCCTTGGGCATCCCGGTGGACGTGATCCCCATGGGGTCCAAGTGGGCCCCCTGGAACGTGCGCCGGTATGTGAAGTACTTCCGGCAGCACAGGCCCGACGTGGTCCACACCCATGAGTACACGGCCAACACCCTCGCCGTTTACGCCGCGTGGAAGGCCGGGGTTCCCGTCCGGATCCGGCACCTGCACAGCATGGCCCCTTGGGGGTGGGGTGGGGCGCTCAGGACGCGGGCCCGCATCCGCTCGGATCGCCGCGCGGCCCGGCGTGCCCACGTGACCCTGGCCGTAAGCGAAGCCGTACGCGAGGTATTCCTGAAAGCCACCGGGTTGCCCCCCTCCTCGTGCCGGGTGCTGTACAACGGGGTGGACCTGAGCCGTTATGTGGACGCCAGGGAGAAGGGCGGCGCGTTCCGCGCGGAGCTCGGAATCCGGCGGGATGCGCCGGTGGTCGGCATTGTGGGACGGCTCTCCAGGGGCAAGGGACACGAGACGTTTCTGCGGGTGGCCCACCGGGTCGCTCGAGAGACTCCCGGAGCGACGTTCCTGGTGGTGGGTGAAGGGGGGCGCCGTGCGGCCCTGGAGGCCCTGGCCTCGGAACTCGGCCTCGGCGACTCGGTCGTGTTCGCGGGGTACCGGCACGATGTGGCAGCGGCGCTGGGCGCCATGGACGTGTTCCTGTTCACGAGCTCGGCGGAAGGGGGAGGGCGCATCCAAGACGGGCTCCCCGGGGCGGTCATCGAGGCGATGGCCGCCGGCGTCCCGGTTGTGGCCTTCGAGCTTCCCATGATGAAAGAGGTTTTGGGAACCCCGCCCTGCGGGGCCCTGGTGCCGGAAGGGGATTGGGAAAAGATGGTGGATGCTACGGTGACCATGCTCCGGGACCGCGCCGCACGGTGCCGTGCCGGCGAGGCGGCCCGGTCCAGGGCCGAGCGGTTCGCCCTCCAGCGCACCGTACGGGAAACCGTCCAGTTGTACCGGGAACTGGCTCAACGGATCGGCACATGAATCCGCTGTGCGTTCTCCACGTTACGAGTTCCGGCAATCTGAGCGGAGGCACCCGGCAGGCCCTCCTCCTGGCCCGGGGGTTGAGAGAGGCCGGGCACCGGATTGTCTTTTGCGCCCCGGATCGTTCCCCGGCCCTCCGGATCGCCGCCCAGAGCGGGCTCCAGACGTTCCCCCTGCCGTTCGGCGGACTGGGCGGGCAGTGGGTTGCGGGCCGCCGTCTCCGCCGGATTGCGCGGGAAGTGGGAGCCCATGTGGTCCACACCCACCACACCAAGGGACACAATGTTGCCCTTTTTGCCACGTTTGGAGGGGGGTTTCCCCCCGTGGTGGCCAACCGGGGCGTTCTGTTCGCCCCCAGGTTTGCCGCCAAGTTCCGATCCGGACGGACGGCGGCGATCGTCACCAACTCGCGCACCGTGCGGGGGGTGCTGGAGCATGCCGGCGTTCCGGGCACGAAGATCCACGTCATCTACAACGCCGTGCCCCCGCTCAATCTCCAAAGGATCCGCTCGCGGAGAGAGGCGATTCGCGCAGAGCTCGGCCTGGACGGGGGGCCGGTCGTCGGAACGGTGGGACGGGCACGCCCGGAAAAGGGGTTCCAGTACCTCGTCGAGGCGGCCCCGTCGGTGCTGGAGCGTTTCCCCCGTGCCCAGTTCGTCCTCGTGGGTCACGGGACCTTCCGGCTGGCAGCCCGGGCGGAATCCCTGGGTGTCCAGGAGCGCATCCGACTGGTGGGCCATCGCGACGACGCCGTGGAGGTGATGGGGGCGTTCGACCTGTTCGTGCTCCCCTCGGTGGACATGGAGTCGTGCCCCAACGTGGTGCTGGAGGCGATGGCGGTGGGCCTCCCGGTGGTGGGTTCCCGCATCGGAGGGGTCCCGGAGATCGTGGACGAGGGGACCCACGGAGTTCTCTTCCGCCCCGGGGACCCCCGTGGACTGGCCCTCGGGATCCGCACCCTCCTGGAAGAGCCGGCCAAGGCGCGGGAGATGGGGAGCAGGGCCCGGGAGCGGGCGCGGGCCGAATTCTCTGTCGAAGCGAAGGTGGCGAGAACGTTGGAGGTGTACCGGTCTGTTTTGAGCAAGGCGGACCGGAAGCGATAAAGGGGTTGGAGCGTGGTCAGCGTCATCATGCCCTTTTACAACGCCCCCCTGGAGCTCACGGCCCGGGCGTTTGAAAGTGTGGTCTCCCAGGGAATGGAGGGGATCGAAGTTGTCGTCGTTGACGACGGATCTTCTCCCGAGAGCGCCAGGGGACTCGAGGACCTGGTTGAGAGGTTTTCCGAGAAGATCCCCATCCGCCTCCTTCGGCAGGAGAATGCCGGTCCGGCGGTGGCTCGCAACCGGGCGGTGTCCGAAGCGCGGTACGACATTCTGGCCCAGCTCGATGCGGATGACCGGTGGCTCCCCGGGAAGCTGGCCAGACAAGTGCGATACCTCCGGGAGCACCCGGAGGTGTGGATGGTGTTCGGCGGGATGGTGGTGGAGAGCGACACCGGGGAGCGATTGAAGTATCGGGGAGGGGATCGGCGGATCCGGGTGTTCGAGCAGTCTCCCCCGTTCCAGTATCTGGCCCTCCTGGAAAACAACTATGTCAACAATTCCACGGCTTGTTTCCGCCGCGAAGGGTTCGAGCGACTTGGGGGCTACGACCCCCGTTTCCCGCCTTCCGAAGATGCGGACCTTTGGATCCGGGCATCCCGGGCCGGGTTGGTGATCCGGTACCTGGACGTCCCCATGGCGGTCCAGGTCTATCACGGCGGAAACATCTCCCATCGCCGGCAGGCGCGTCGCAAGGCTTGGCTGGGGATCCTCAGGCGGGAACTCGAGTCGCCCCCGGGCTTTCTCGCCCGCCTCCCTCCGGGGGAGGTCACCCGGGTCCACGCGGCAGCATGGTTCCGGCTGGGTCGGTACGCGAACCACGCGGGGGAGACCGCCCTGGCAAGCAGGGCGTTTGCCCAGGCCCTGCGCCTTCGCCCGGGGATCGGTCCCGCGCTGCGCTGGCTGGGGGTCTCGGCAAAGCGGCTGTGGGGGGGGTAGGACGGTCCATGCGGGTCTCCGTCTTGATTGCCGCGTACAACTATGCCCGTTTCCTCCCCGATGTTCTTGGGTCCGTGCTCGGACAGACCTACGAGGGGGAGATGGAATGTATCGTTGTAGACGACGGATCCACGGACAACACAATGGATGTGTTGAATCGGTATGAGGACGCTATAACGGCCGTCCGGCAACAAAATCTAGGCCAGGCGGCCGCTTTTAACACGGCATACCGGATCAGTAAGGGCGATATTCTGTGCTTCTTGGACGCAGACGATGTATGGTACCCTTATAAGGTGGAGCGGGTGGTGCAGGAGTTCCGCTCCCACCCGGACACGGGTCTGGTCCATCACGCTTTGCGCGTGGTGGACCAGAGAGGCGAGGAGGTCGCGGGGTTTTTTGACGAGGGGGCCCGGGCGCACGGTGACGTGCGGGCGCTGATGCGTCGGAAGGTCCTGCGGTGGATGTTTGCCCCCACGTCGGGGTTGTGCCTGCGCCGGTCGGTGGCCTCGATCGTGTTTCCTCTGAGGACAGGGCTCCGGATCAGCGCCGACGAACTGGTGGCCCCCGTGGCCGCGCTGTTGGCTCCGGTCCGTTACATCCCGGAAGTGCTGGGGCTGTACCGCCTCCACGGTCACAACACATGGGCTTCACGCCGGCGGGAGCCGACCCGTTTGTGGGCTGAACGATATATGGCGGTGCTCGAGGAAAAGGTCTGCCAGGCCAACGAGGCGGCAGCCCGCGCCGGATATCCGTTGCGGTTGTCCCCCTGGATGAAGTGGGACTATGTCAAGGCGGCATCGATACTCCACGCGACCTCCCCGCTCCGCTACCTCCCCCGGGCCGTGCTCACCGTGGCTCGCGCACGGGGCCTCCGGTGGACGGAAAAGGCCGAGCTTGTCTCGGCCATCACGAGAAAGTCCTTCCGCCACCACCGGAGGACCCGACGGCCGGGCCGCGCACCCCACGGGGAGACGTGAATGCCGTCCGTGGCGGGCCTTGGGCACACGCCGGTGCACGGCCCGGCAAGACGTCGGCCGGTCGTTCCAAGGGTTTCGGCCCTGATCCCAGCCCACAACTATGCGCGGTTCGTGGGCGACGCGATCGAGTCCGTATTGGGGCAGGACTATCCCGGGGAGATCGAATGCATTGTCGTGGACGACGGATCCACGGACAGGACCTGGGAGGTGGTTTCCGCGTATCGGAACCGGGGGGTTCGGGCGTTCCGTCAGGAGAATCTGGGCCAGGCAGCGGCCCTTAACCGGGCCTTCCGGTGCTGCAAGGGAGACATCATCTGCTTCCTCGACGCGGATGACGTGTGGCTTCCCGGAAAAGTGGCAGCCGTTGTGGAGGCGATGCTTGCTGACCCGCGGATCGGCCTCGTGCACCACGCTGTGCAGACCACGGGCCCCGGGGACGAGCCCTTGCCGTGTTTCACAGAAGACGGTCCGAAGGCCAGGGGGGACGTGTCGCGCCAGATGTGGCGAAGGGTGCTCCGATGGATGTTCTCCCCCTTTTCCACCCTGTGCCTGCGGCGTCCGGTCGCCGAACTCGTGTTCCCCCTCGTCACCTCGATGCGGGGCAACGCCGACGATCTCATCGCGCCTTGTGCGGGGCTCCTCGCCCCTGTTGCGTACCTTCCCGAGCGGCTCGTCCGGTACCGCGTCCACGGCGACAACATGTGGGCGGTGCGGGAAGCCTCGCGCAGGCTGGGGGAGGAAGTCGCCGGCCTCTTCACCCCTCGGGTGGACGCCCGCGCCCACCCGAGGGACCTGAACCGGCTTCCCGAGCCGGAACGCTACTGCCGGGTTTTGGAGGAAAAGACCAGGCAGGCCAACCGGGTCCTGGAGCGGGCCCGGATTCCCGGCCGGCTGAGCCCCTGGGCGGACTGGACCTACCTCAAGACAAGGGGGGCGGAGGATCCGTGGCGCAGCGGGTTGAGGGCTGTGGCCGCTGCATGGGAGCTGAAGGGACTCCCCCACTGGGAGAGGATGGCCCTGGCGCTCCGGCTTGTCCGCCGGATGGCCAAGCATCGCGTCCGCCGCGCCTGGGCCCGCCGCGGCGGGGAGTCGTAGGGGTGGGGAGGTGAGGTCCGGTCTTTTGCCCCTCCATGGATCCGTTGCCGAAGCGTTACGCCTCCTGGGCGCCCTGACCCTCCGCCTCCCCAGGCTCCTTTGGCATGCCCTTTCGGCCCTGTTTCCGCGGAACCGCAGGATCTGGGTCTTTTTCTGCTGGGACGGGAAGCGTTTTTCCGACAATGCGAAGTGGTTGTTCCTCCACTGCGCCCGAAACGGGCCATCGGGCGTCGTCCCGGTGCTTCTGACCCGGAGCCCCTCCGTGCTGCGGCAGGTGAGAGCGGCGGGACTTCGTGGACACCGCCCGAAAACGCTCCGCGGTGTGTGGTGGCGGCTGAGGGCGGGAATCTACGTATTGGACAACGCGGTGGGGGATCATCTCTTCTGGGGGAGTGCGCGAGCCGTGCGGGTCAACCTGTGGCACGGTATCCCCCTCAAGAAGATCGGGCGTGACATCGACAGCCCGGGCCACGTGAACACCCAGGGCTTCCGGGGCAGCCTCCTCCAGCGCGCCCGGTTCCGGCTGGAGCACCCCTGGGACGCCGTCCGGTACGACATGATGATCTCCACGTCGTCCCTCGTGGCCGAGCGGTTCTCCCGGGCGTTCTCGGTGCCCAGGGACCGCATTCCGGTGACCGGGTTCCCGAGGAACGATGTCCTGCTCCAGGGTTCGTTCACCCCGGGTCCGTGGGACGAGGCCGTCCACCGGACGGCGGAAGGGTTTCTGCGGCAAGGGCGCCGTCTCGTGCTCTACCTGCCCACGTTCCGGGATCAGGCGGGGGCCGGCGACGAGATCCCCATCGACGTGCTCGAGTTGAGCCGGCGGATGGAGGCATGGAACGCGATCTGGGTGTTCAAGCCCCACACGTGGGATCCCAGGACCCTGGGCGGTTCCGCCAGGGCGCCACAGGGCCTGTGGATCTTGGGGCCCCGTGACGACGTCTATCCGGTTCTCCGCCACGCTCACGTACTCGTTACGGACTATTCGTCCGTCTACTTCGACTTCCTGCTGCTGGATCGTCCCATCGTCTTCTACGCGTACGATCTTCGGGAATATGCCGACGAGGGCCGGGGTCTGTACGAGCGTTACGAGGACGCGGTCCCCGGGCCGGTGGCGCGTCGCTTTGCGGACCTGTTGCGGGAAGTGGAGCTCGCGCTCGAACGCCCCGAGGTCCATCTGGCGAGGTGGGCGCGGAGGCGCGAGGCCGTGCGCCGGGCCTGTCACCGGTACCGGGATGCCCGCGCTTCGGCGCGGGTGAGCCGGGAGATCCTGCGGCGCTTCGTACGAGTGAAGGGACTCCGAGAGACCGCCCGGAAGAACGGGGGAGAAACGCCATGAAAGCGGTCATACTCGCGGCAGGCAGGGGATCGAGGCTCGGGCGGCCCCACCCCAAGTGCCTGACGGAGATCGTCCCCGGGCGCACCATCCTGGGCACCATCGTGGACGCCCTGGAACCGCTGGTGGGGCGCCAGAGCATCCGCGTGGTTGTCGGTTACCGGCAGGACAGTGTCCGGGAGGCCTTTCCCGACCTCGAATACGTGCACAACGGGGCGTTCCACCGGACGAACACGGCCAAGAGCCTGCTCCTGGCGCTGGCCGGAACGGCGGAGGGTGACGTCCTGTGGGTCAACGGGGACGTGGTGGCCGAACCCGCGGTGTACGAGGCCGTGCTGCGGTGCCCCGCCACGTGCATGGCCGTGCGGTATGGCCGGGTGGGGGAGGAAGAAATGAAATTCCTGCTGGACGACGGCGGGTGTATTTCCCGGGTTTCCAAGGAGGTCTGCGGTGGACTGGGGGAGGCCGTCGGGGTGAACAAGGTGGTGGCAGAGGATCTTCCGGCGCTCGTGGCCTCGCTGGAGGCGTGCGGCGACGGCGACTATTTCGAAAAGGCCATCGAGTACGCCATCGCCAGGGGCGTGCGGGTGATTCCGGTGGATGTGTCCGCCTATCGGTGCGAGGAGATCGACTTTCCGTCCGACCTCGCCCGGGTCCGGGCCTGGTTCGGACGGACCGGGCCCGGCACCCCAGATCCCTGACACCGTAGCCAGGGCACGGCGGCGGACGGGCTGGATGCCGTTCCGAGGGGGTGGTGCTTTGCTCCTTGGTCAGAGGCGACTTTGCGAAAGGCCGGATTCGGATCCATGTCGAGCCCTTCGTTCCTGCTGATCCAGCTCCGGCAGATCGGGGACGTGGTGCTCACCACGCCGATTGCGCGGATTCTCAAGGAGCGCGTTCCAGGCTCCCGGGTGGCGTTCCTGACCGAGCCTCCCAGCGACGAGCTGCTTCGCGGCAACCCCTTCATCGACGAGATCCTAGTCCTCAAGCGCCATGCAGGGTGGAAGGAGACACTCGCGCTGGCACTCGACCTGCGCCGGCGAAGTTTCGACGCGGTGCTGGACTTCATGGGAAACCCCCGGTCCGCCCTTCTCACGTTCCTCTCCGGCAGCCCGGTGCGAATTTCGCGGCCGGCACGCGCCAGAGGGGTGGTGTATACCCACAGGATCCCACCGGTGGGGGACTACGGCGTGGAGATGAAAAAGCAGTTGCTGCGCCCCTTGGGGATCCAGAGCCCGTGGAACAGGCCGGAGATCCGGCTGACCTCCGAGGAAGCCGGGTGGGCCCGGCGGGTGAAGGCGGAACAGTTTGCCGCCGGGAACCGTCGGATGGTGACGCTGGATCCCACCCACCGCAGGGCGACCCGCCGCTGGCCGGCGGAATACTACGGAATACTCGCTGCCACGATGGCCGAGCGGCTTCGCGCCGTGCCCGTGGTCTTGTGGGGTCCGGGAGAAGAGGCCGTGGCGGACGCGGTGCTGAGGGCTTCCGAAGGAAAGGCGGTGAAGGCCCCGCCCACCGGGCTCCGGGAAATGGCCGCGTTGATCGCGGTGGCCGACCTCCACGTGGGCAACTGCTCGGCGCCGCGGCACATCGCTGTGGCGGTGGGCACCCCTTCTTTTACGATCCTGGGTTCGACGAGCGGCGGCTGGACCCACCCGGCCCCCGAACATCACCACGTGGCGCTGGGGCTGGAGTGTCAGCCGTGTCACAGCAACCGGTGCCCCCGGGACGTGGAGTGCCTGAGAGGGCTGCTGCCCGAGTTGGTGATGGACGAACTCGCCGGGTGGGCGGAGGACATTTTGGGATGGGAAGCGACGTGAAGAAGGACCGCTCCGCCTCTCCAGCCGCCCCCGTCCGGCCGGGCCGGGTGATCCGACTGGGGGTGCTCGTCACGGATCTCCAGAGTCCCACGGTACGTTACCGGATCACAAAGTACGTGCCCTTCTTGGAAGACGCCGAAGTACGGTGCTCGCTCTACCGTTTTCCCAGAAACCGGATCGCGCGATGGCGGCTGTTCGCCCGTCTCCGGCGGCAGGATGTCGTGATGGTGGTCAAGCGGGTGCTACGCCCGCTGGATCTCCTGTGGTTGAGGCGCTGCGCCCGTCGGTTCGTGTACGACGTGGACGATGCCCTGATGTTCCGGGAGGACCTCGCCCGCCCCCGGTCCGCCCTTCGCAGGGTGTTCTTCGACGGGATGCTCCGCTCGGCCGACGCGGTGATCTGCGGAAACGACCTGCTCAAACTTTACACGCTGGTCCACAACCCGAACGTAACGGTGCTGCCCACCTCCATCGATCTCTCCGAGTACCCGGTGTGTCCCCGGAGGCGCCCGCAGCGGCCCCTGACGTTGGGATGGATCGGGGGAAGCGGATCCCTGCGTTATCTGGAAGCGATCCGGCCCGCTCTGGAGCGGGCCGGCCGGGACGGTGTCCGGCTCAAGATCATCTGTGACCGCTTTCCCGAGTTCGACCACGTCGCCGTAGAAAAGGTTTTGTGGAGGGAGGCCACGGAACTGGAGGAACTCGGAACGGTGGATGTGGGTATCATGCCGCTTCCTGACGCCCCGTACACGGTGGGCAAGTGCGCTTTCAAGATCGTGCAGTACTATGGTCTGGGCCTTCCGACCATCGCGTCCCCCGTGGGGGTGAACAAAGCGCTTGTCATCCCCCGGGTATCGGGACTCCTGGCCGAATCCCTGGACGACTGGATCTTGGTTTTTCAGTGATGCGGCGACCACCGGGAGCAGATTACGGAGTGGGGGCTCAACGGCCGGCGGATCGTGGAAGCCGGATACACCGTCCAGGTCAATGCGCCCAAGATGATCGCCCTGTTGCGCCGGGTAGCGGGTATCCGGGAGGTGACCGGCCCGTGAGGATCGCGGTGGTACACCCCAAGGTGGACCGTTCCGGCGGTGCGGAACACTACGCCTGGGTCTTGGTGCGGGAGCTTTCTGCCCGCGGGCACGAGGTCCACGTGTTCGCGCGCCGGGCCGGGGGGCTTCCGGAGGATGTGCGTTTTCACCGGGTTCCGGCCGTTCCGGTGGGCCGGGCGCTCAAAACGTACAGTTTTTGGCGCCTCACCTCACGAAAAGTGCCCGTGCACCGGTTCGACGTGGTCCAGGGATTCGGGAAGACCACCTGCCAAACGGTTCATCGCGCCGGGGGCGGCGTGCATCGGGCCTACATGGAACGGCAGGGTGGGGCCGCTCCCTCAAGTTACGACCGGATCGTGCTCAAAATCGAGGACAGGTTGTTTCGTTCCTCCCAGCTCCGCGCGATCATCTGTCCGTCCCGGTGGGTGGCCCGGGAAGTGGAGCGGTTTTACCCCGGGACAGCAGGCCGGATCCACGTGGTTCCCAACGGCGTGGACACCAGGGTCTTCCGGCCCGAAGGACGGGAGAGGGACCGCACGCGCCTTGCGTCCGAGCGCGGAATCCCCCCCGGCCGCCCCTGGATCCTGTTTGTGGGCTCCAATTTCCGGTTGAAAGGGCTGGACCGGGCCGTGGAGGCGCTGGCACACCTCGACAGTGCCCACCTCGTGGTGGTGGGTGGAGGCGACCCGGGGCCGTTTGCGCGGCTTGCCACCTCCCGGGGATGCGGGGAACGGATCCACTTTGTGGGACGCCAGGCGGACCCGGCGCCGTGGTACAGGGCCGCGGACGTGCTCCTCCACCCCACGCGGTACGACCCGTTCGCCAACGTGTGTCTCGAGGCCTTGGCCTGCGGAACCCCGGTGGTGAGCACGCCGGAGAACGGCGCGGCAGATGTGCTGGAGGAGCACCCCCTGGCCGGCCGGGTGTGCGGCCCGGAGGCCCGGGCCCTTGCCGCCGGCATTGTCGAGCTTCTTTCTGCGGGCGCGAAGGCACGAGCGGCGGCCCGGTCGGTGGCGGAACAGATGGACGTGTCTTCCCACGTGGACACTGTGGAACGTCTCTACGAGGAAACCGTGGGGGGGCGGTGAGCGCGATCCCCGTCCTCACCTACCATCGGGTCGCGCCGGGGGAACGGATCGACCCCGCGCGGTTTGCCGAGCATGTGGAGGCGCTGGCCCGGAGCGGGCTCCCTTCTCTCCCAACCGGCGACCTGGAAAGGGCGGCGCGCGGGTTCGTGCTGACCTTTGACGACGGGTTTGCCGAGGTGTGGACCCGGGCGCTGCCGGTGCTGCGGGAACATGGGGTTCGGGCCGTGGTGTTCGCCGTGCCGTCGCGTGCGGGCAGCGGGGGGCCCCGGCCGCCCGGCGGGACCCCCTTCGGGGGGTCGGCCGGGGAGGCCCACGCCGAGGCGGCCCGCAGCGGGGGGCCCCATCCCGCGTTCCTGCGCTGGAGCGAACTCCAGGCCCTCGAGGCGACCGGCCTGGTGGAGGTGCAGTCCCACTCGTGGGGCCACGCCATGGGATGGGTGTCCGACGAGATCACGGGGTTTCATCTGGGCCGGTTCGGCCGGACGCACTGGAGCCTCCCCCAGTGCACCGGGGGGGACGAGCGCCTGGGGATCCCGCTCTACCGCCGGGGTTCCGTGCTGGCCCACCGGGTGTACTGGGACGATCCGGGACTGCGCGACCACCTGGCCCGGTGGCTCGAGGCGCGGGGCGGGGAGGCGTACATCGCAGACAGGGGCCCAGATACGGTGCGCCGCGAGCTCCTGGCCGAGGCCCGAAGACACCGGCAGGCCCGGGGCGAACGGGGCCGCTGGGAGACCGAGGCCGAGCGGAAACAGCGGACGGTCGAGGACCTCGTGCGCGCCCGCGAGGCCCTGGAGGCGCGCCTGGGGGGCCGGCGGGACGAGCTGGCCCTTCCGTGGGGCCAGTACGACCGCGTGACCCTGGAGTGCGCCCGCAGGGCGGGTATCCGCCGGGTTTACACCCTGGACCGCCGGCCCAACCCGGTGGGCCGGGTCGGCTTCCTGGTGCACCGGTTCGAGCCCCGGCCCCGGGGGACGCTGTGGCTTCGCACGCGCCTGTGGATCTACCGGTCCACGTGGCGGACGACGCTCTACGGAATCATCTCGGGCCGCCGCGGGGCGGGAGGTGGTTGAGATCCCCATGGATAGATGTATGATGTAAGTGTATTGAAACCGGAGGGTGTTCCATGCACAGGACCCAGGTTTTGTTGGAAGAGACCCAGTATCTCGCGCTACGGGAGCGGGCCAGACGAGAGGGGAAGAGCATCGGGCAGTTGATCCGGGAGTTCGTGGACATCGGGCTTGCGGGCGGCCCACCGGAAGGCCACCGGCGCCGCACTGCCCTCGAAGAGCTCGCAGGGCTTTTCTGCGACGGCATGGATCCCGGGGAGCACGACGAGGTGGTGTACCGGAAACCATGAACGGAAAATTGTTTGTCGATACCAGCGCATGGTTTGCGTTTTTTGATCGGGGAAGCCGGGAGCACGCCGCAGTGGTCCGCACGCTGACTTCCTGGGGCGGGCGGCTGGTCTTCACCGACTACATCCTAGACGAACTTCTGACCCTTGTCCGGGTGCGAGCGGGCCACCGGATTGCGGTACGCGTGGGAGAAGTTCTCCTTTCCGGGGACGCCGGGCTGCTCGTCGAGGTGGAAGCCCGTGACTTCCACGCGGCCTGGGAATTGTTCCGAACTCAGGAGGACAAAGGTTACAGCTTCACCGACTGTACTTCCTTTGCGGTCATGAATCGGCTCGGAATTCGGACCGCCGCAGCCTTGGACCGCCGTTTCGCCCGGGCGGGATTCGACGTACTCCCCGATACCGGAGCCCGTTGAACGGTGGTGACCCGTCCGGCCCCCCGTCCCCTGCGCGTTCTTCACATGGCCCACGTCCGGTGGTTCAACGCGGAGGCCCAGTACGCCCTGGACTTGGCGGCCGAGATGCGCCGCCAGGGGGTGGAGGCGGTGTATCTGGCCCAGGCCGGGTCGCCGGCCGCGGAGCGGGCCCGGAAGATCGGTGTTCCCGTAGTGGAGGAGGTCGGGTTCAACGCCAAGGGGCTGCGCGCGGCCGGGGCGCTTCCGGCTGCGGCGAGGCTCCGGCACCTGCTCCGGTGGGGCGGGTTCGACGCGGTGGAGGTGCACCGCCCCGAAGGGCTTCCCCTCATCGCGTGGGCCTGCCGGCGGGCCGGGGTGCCGGTGGTCCGGGTGCGGGGTGACATGCGTCCGGTGCGGGCCGATCCCCTGAACCGGTGGGTGTACACCCGGGTGCTCCGGGGGGTGGTGGCCAGCAACACGGCCATCGAGCGGCACCTCAGGGAACGGATGGGGCCGAGGCTTCGCGTGACAACGATCCCCGGCGGCGTGGACCCGGACCGGTTCACCCCCCACGGCCCCAGGGCCGACGTGCGGGCCGAGCTGGGATTCCCGGCGGGTGCGTTCCTCGTGGGCATCCTGGGCCGGCTCGGCCAGGTGAAGGGCCACGACCACTTCCTGGCGGCGGCGCGGGAGGCGGCCCGGCGGGTTCCGGATGCGCGCTACGCGATCCTGGTGAAGGAGCCGAACGAGCGGGAGGCCGAACTGCGGCGGCAGGTGGCCTCGGATCCCGTGTTGCGGGGCCGGGTGGGGTTCCTGGGACACCGGGAGGACCTCCCGGCCGTCCTCCGGTCCTTCGACCTGGGGGTGGTGGCCAGCACCGGAAGCGAGGCCAACTGCCGCGTGGGCCTCGAGTGGATGGCCTCGGGCGTTCCCCTACTGGCCACCCGGGTGGGGGTCCTGCCCGACCTCGTGGAGGACGGCCGGACCGGGTTCCTGGTGCCTCCGGCCGAGCCTTCCGCGCTGGCCGCCAAGATCGTATACTTGGCCGTTCACCGGGCCGAAGCCCGCGGGATGGGAGAAGCGGCCCGCCAACGGGTGCTCGGGGCGTTCACCCTGGAGCGGTGCGCGCGGCTCCACTTGGCGTTCCTTTTCGGATGATCCATGTCCCTCGTCGCCGACCCGGAAACCCTGGCCCTCCATGCCCTCCACGCGCTGCGGGCCCGTGGGGACCCGCCCTGCGTGGCCGTGGTGGGCGACGTGATCCTGGACCGGTTCCTGTACGGCACGGTGGAGCGGATCTCACCGGAGGCTCCGGTGCCGGTGGTGGAGGTCGAGCGGGAGGTGTTCCGGCTGGGAGGGGCGGCCAACGTGGTGAACAACCTCCGGGCCCTGGGGGCGCGGGCGGAGCTCCTGGGCGCGGTGGGCCGCGACGAGGCCGCGGCCCGGCTGCGCCGGGAGCTGGAGGCCCTGGGGGTCTCGCCGGAAGGGCTCGTGGAGGTGGAGGACCGCCCCACGGCCGTGAAGACCCGGGTGGTGGCCCAGCACCAGCAGGTGGTCCGGTTCGACCGGGAGCGCCGGGGCCGGCTTCCCGAGGGGCCGCGCGGGGCGCTCGCGGCCCGGGTGGACCGGGGCGCCCCCTCGTGGGACGCGGTGGTGGTGTCGGACTATGGAAAAGGGGTCGTGGAACCCGAGCTCATGGAATGCCTGCGGGACGCGGCCCGGCGGCACGGGATCTGGATCGCCGTGGACCCCGTGCCGGCCCACGCCGCGTGGTACCGGGGCGTGGACATCCTGACGCCGAACGTGAAGGAGACCGAGGCCATGACCGGTCTTCCGGCCCGGACCGACCCCGAGGTGGAACGCGCCGGAAGGGTGCTCCTGGAGCGGCTGGACCTGGGGGCGGTGCTGGTCACCCGGGGGGAGCGGGGCATGACGCTTCTCCCCCGCGAGGGGGAATGCCTGCACATCCCCACCCGGGCCCGGGACGTGTTCGACGTGACCGGAGCGGGCGACACGGCCGTGGCCGTGCTCGCACTGGCCCGGGCGGCCGAAGCCGGGCTGGAGGAGGCCGCCTGCCTCGCGAACCTGGCGGGGGGGATCGTGGTGGGCAAGCTGGGCACGGCCGTGGTGACCGCGGAGGAACTGGAGGCAGCGGCCCGCGATGGGTTCCCGGACCGACGTGCTCCCCGTGGGGCCTGAGCGGGGCTGGCGGCCGGCGCGCGGGAGCGCCCCGGGGCTCCTCTTCCTGCTCGGCCGCGGCCGCTACACCCCGATCCACGAGCAGCCCGACCGGGTGGCCTACCGGGTGGACACGCCCCGGGGTACGCTGTTCGTGAAGCACTACCGCCCCGCGGGGGTGTGGCCGGCGGTGCGGGATTTCTGCCTGTCCCGGAAACCCCAGCGGGCGTTCGCACGATCCCGTGAGCTCGCCTCCCGGGGGGTGAGCACGCCCGTACCCCTGGGCCTGTTCCTCCGGGGCCGGTTCCCGCCCCGCGAGGCCCTGTTCGTGACCGAGTGGGTGGAGGGAGCGGTCAAGTGGGCCGTGCACCTGCGGGAGCGGGTCCCCCGGCGGAGGGACCCCGAGGCGTTCCGCGCGGCCCTGCGGGAGCTGGGTTCGCTCGTTGGGTACCTGCACCGGACCGGCTACTACCACGGCGACCTGTCGTCCAACCTCCTGTTCGGCTCCGACGGCCGCACGGTGCGGGCGTTCGTGGTGGACCTGGAGGGGCTGAGCCCGCGGCTCACCCGCAAGCGCCGGGTCAAGAACCTGGAGGAGCTGGGGCGCGCGATCCCGAGCCTGGAGGAGATTCCCCTGCGGGACCGCTGGTTGTACCTCCTGGCCTACGCCCACGCCGCAGGCCTGAGCCGGGCCGACGCCCGGACCCTGTGGCGCGAGGGCCGGGCGGCCCAGCTCGGCCGGATGGGTCCGGCCCGGGGGAAGGCACCGTGAGCGCGCCCCGTCCCGCCGAGCCCGCCTTCCTGTGCATGGGGCTTCTGGTGTCGGAGGGGGTGGACCCGGGGGCGCTCCTCGACGCGGTGGCCGGTGCGCTCGCACCGGTGCGGCTCGCCACGCCGCTGCGGCCGTTCCGGCACACCCGGTACTACGAGCCCGAGATGGGGCCCGGGATCCGGCGCGGCTACGTGCTGCTCGAAGGCACGTGGGACCCGGGGGATCTCGCCGGGATCAAGCTCCGGTCCAACGAGCTGGAACGGGCCTGGAGCCGGCAGGGCCGCCGGCGGGCCAACCTGGATCCGGGGGTGCTCAACCTGGAGCAGTTCGTGCTCGCTTCGGGCAAGCCGGCCGCCCACCGGGTCTACCTGGGCCAGGGGATCTACGCCGAGGTGGAGTACGTGTTCCAGCGGGGCTCGTTCCGACCGCTCCCCTGGACGTATCCGGACTACCGCGAGTCGGACACGGTTTCGTTTTTCAACCAGGTGCGCGCGATGTACCGTCAACACCGAAGGGGGCGTCCATGATCCGGAGCATGACCGGGTACGGCCGGGCCGAAGGCGACGTGTTCGGCCGGCGGCTCGCCGTGGAGGTCAAGACCGTGAACCACCGGTTCCTGAACTTCACGGCCCGGCTGCCCCCGGATCTCCAGAGGTTCGAGATCCGGTTCCTGGGGCTTGTGAAGCAGACCCTCCAGCGCGGCCAGGTGAACCTGTACGCGTCCTGGGACTCGGGTGCGGACGACGTGCCGCCCGTGCACGTGAACCAGGAGGCTGCCGAGCGGGCCGCCGCCCTCCTTCGGGAGACCGCCGAGGCCCTGGGCCTTCCGGGGGAGGTCCGGCTCGAGCACCTGCTGGCGTTTCCGGCCGTGACCCTTCCCGCGCTGGACCGGATCGACCCGGAGGATCTGTGGGAGCGGGTGGCCGCCCTGGCCCGGAGGGCCCTGGAGGAGCTCCAGCGGTTTCGCGAGAGGGAGGGTGCGGACCTGGCCCGGGACATGGCCGGCCGGCTCGACACGGTGGAACGGCTCGTGGACGAGATCGACCGGCTGAGGCCCGGGGTGGTGCAGGCCTACCGGGAACGGCTGGCCCGGCGGGTGGAGGACCTGGCCCGGGAGGTGCCGGCCCAGGATCTGGAGGCGCGCCTCGCCATGGAGGTGGCCCTGTTCGCCGACCGGTGCGACGTGTCCGAGGAGCTGGTGCGGCTCCGGAGCCACCTGGCCGAGTACCGGGAGCTCCTGTCCGCCGGCGGCGTGGTGGGCCGCAAGCTCGAGTTCCTGCTCCAGGAGATGAACCGGGAGACCAACACCACGGGCTCCAAGGCCTCGGACGCCGGCATCAGCCGGCTCGTGGTGGAGATCAAGGCGGAGCTCGAGAAGCTGCGCGAACAGGTCCAGAACGTCGAGTGAGTCCGGCTGTCGCTCACCCTTCCAACGACCCGAGAGCCCCATCATGACCCACGCCCGCTTCGTCCACCTCCACGTGCACACCGAATACAGCCTGCTGGACGGCGCCATCCGGCTGGGCGACCTGTTCGCCCGGGCCCGGGAGTTCAGGCTCCCCGCGCTCGCGGTGACCGACCACGGCGCCATGTTCGGCACGGTGGAGTTCTACAAGGGCGCCCAGAAGGCGGGGATCAAGCCCATCATCGGGTGCGAGGTGTACGTGGCCCCGGGCGACCGCCGGGAAAAGCGCCAGGACGCCCACGGCGAGACGAACTACCACCTCATCCTGCTGGCGCGGAACCAGGAGGGTTACCGGAACCTGTGCCGGCTGGTGACCGCCGGGTGGACCGAGGGGTTCTACTACAAGCCCCGCATCGACAAGGAGATCCTCCGGGCCCACAGCGGGGGGCTCATCGCCCTCTCGGCCTGCCTCAAGGGCGAGGTGGCCAAGGCCGTGCTGCGGGACGACCTGGAGGGGGCCCGCCGCACCGCCGAGGAGTACGTGTCCATCCTGGGGGAGGGCAACTACTACCTCGAGCTCATGGACAACGGCATCGAGGACCAGCGGCGGGTGAACGAGGCCCTCCTGGACCTGGGCCGGCGGCTGGGGATCCCGGTGGTGGCCACCAACGACTGCCACTACCTGGACCGGGCGGACGCCAAGAGCCACGAGGTGCTCGTGTGCATCCAGACCGGCAAGACCCTGGACGACCCGAACCGGATGCGGATGTCCACCGATGCCTTCTATTTCAAGAGCCCCCAGGAGATGGCCGAGGCGTTCGCCCACTGCCCCGAGGCCGTGGACGCCACCGTGGAGATCGCCGAGCGATGCAACGTGGAGCTGGAGCTGGGACGGGCCCACCTGCCCGAGTACACGGTGGAGGGTGGCGAAGACCTGGCCGGGGCCCTGGAGCGCCTGGCCCGGCAGGGGCTTGAGAAAAGGCTCCGGGAGCGCACCTGCCGGGATCCGGCAGAAGGGGCCGCGGTGCGCCGGCGCTACTTCGAGCGCCTCGAGGCGGAGCTTCGGACCATCCGGGACATGGGGTTTCCCGGGTATTTCCTGATCGTCCAGGACTTCATCAACTGGGCCCGGCGCAACGGCGTGCCCGTGGGGCCCGGCCGGGGCTCGGCGGCCGGCAGCCTGGTGGCCTACGCCCTGGGCATCACGAACATCGACCCCCTTCCCTACGGGCTCCTGTTCGAGCGGTTCCTGAACCCCGAGCGGGTGACCCTGCCGGACATCGACGTGGACTTCTGCTTCGAGCGGCGCGACCGGGTCATCCAGTACGTCACCGAGAGGTACGGCAAGGACAAGGTGGCCCAGATCATCACCTTCGGGAAGATGCTCGCCCGGGCCGTGATCCGGGACGTGGGCCGGGTGATGGGCCTGCCGTACGCCGACGTGGACCGGATCGCCAAGCTCGTGCCGGCACGGCTCGGCATCACCCTGAAGGAGGCCCTGGAAGAGGAGCCGCGGCTGCGGGAGGCCATGGAGGCCGACCCCCGGGTGGCCGAATTGATCGGCCACGCCCTCAAGCTCGAGGGGCTCAACCGCCACGCCTCCACCCACGCGGCCGGTGTGGTCATCGGGAACCGCCCCCTGGTGGACCACCTGCCCCTGTACAAGCCCCCGGGGAACGACCAGGAGGCGGTGACCCAGTTCGACATGAAGAGCGTCGAGGCCATCGGGCTCGTCAAGTTCGACTTCCTGGGCCTCAAGACCCTCACGGTCATCCACGACGCCGTGCGGCTCGTCAACGCGAACCGCCCCGAGGGCGAGGAGCTCGACATCGACCGGATTCCCCTGGACGACCCCAAGGTGTACGAGCTCCTGTCCCGGGGCGAGACCACGGGCGTGTTCCAGCTCGAGAGCGCCGGGATGAAGGAGCTCATGGTCAAGCTCCGGCCCAGCACCTTCGAGGACGTGATCGCCCTGGTGGCCCTGTACCGGCCCGGCCCGCTGGGCTCGGGCATGGTGGAGGACTTCATCCGGCGCAAGCACGGGCAGGTGCCCATCGAGTACGAGCTACCCGAGCTCGAGCCGATCCTGCGCGACACGTACGGCGTCATCGTGTACCAGGAGCAGGTCATGCAGATCGCCCAGGTCCTGGCCGACTACACCCTGGGCGAGGCCGACCTCCTGCGCCGCGCCATGGGCAAGAAGATCCCCGAGGAGATGGCCAAGCAGAAGGACCGGTTCCTCGAGGGCGCCCGGAAGAAGGGCGTGGACCCGAAGAAGGCCGAGCGGATCTTCGATCTCATGGCCAAGTTCGCCGAGTACGGGTTCAACAAGTCCCACTCGGCGGCCTACGCGCTGGTGGCCTACCAGACCGCCTACCTCAAGGCCCATCACCCGGTGGAGTTCATGGCCGCGCTGCTGACCAACGACCGGGCCAACAGCGACAAGGTGGTCAAGGACATCGCCGAGTGCCGCGAGATGGGCATCGCGGTGTTGCCGCCCGACGTGAACGAATCGGACCTGCATTTCACCGTGGTGGGCGGGGCCATCCGGTTCGGCCTGGCCGCGGTCAAGAACGTGGGCGAGGCCGCCATCGAGAACATCCTCGAGGCCCGGCGGGAGGGCGGTCCCTTCCGGGGGCTGCTGGACTTCTGCCAGCGGGTGGACCTGCAGAAGGTGAACCGGAAGGTCATCGAGAGCCTGATCCGGTGCGGCGCGTTCGACTCGCTGGGCGGCACCCGGGCCCAGTACCTGGCCTACCTGGAGCGGGCCATGGAGATGGCCGCCGCGGCCCAGCGCGACCGGGCCCGGGGCCAGACGAGCCTGTTCGACCTGTTCGGCGCCGGCCCGTCGGACGACGGCCCGGCCCGGCCCGAGGACGACCTGCCCGACGTGCCCCCGCTTCCGCCGGCCGAGGAGCTGCGGGCCGAAAAAGAGGTGCTGGGCATGTACCTTAGCGGCCATCCCCTGGCCGAGTGGAGCGAACTGCTCGGCGCCTGCACCGACACCGCCCTGGAGTCCGTGGGCGAGCGGCCCGACCGGAGCACCGTCACCGTGGGTGGGGTGATCACGGCCCGGCGGGTCATCCGGACCCGCAACGGGAGCCGGATGGCGTTCTTCACCCTGGAGGACCTCACGGGCTCCGTCGAGGTGGTGGCCTTCTCCGAGGTGTTCGGCCGGGCCCAGGAACTCATCGAGAAGGACGACGTGCCCGTGGTGGTCCGGGGCACCCTGGAGAAGAGCGAGGACGCCGCCAAGATCCTGGCCGACGAGGTGCTGCCCCTGGCCTCGGCGCCCGAGCGGCTCACCCGAGAGGTCCACATCCGCGTGAACGCCGCCTTCCACACGCGCGACGACCTGGAGAAGCTCCAGCGCCTGATCGCCGCGCCCGAACACCGGGGGGAGACCCCCACCTTTCTCCACATCCTCATCCCCGAAAGGGCCGAGGCCGTGATCCGGCTGCCCGAGCGGTTCCGGGTGCGGGCCACCGGCGCGTTCAAGCACCGGGTGCGCGACCTCATGGGCGCCGACGTGGTGGAGTTTCGATAGCGTCCCCGGGCGGCCGCTCGCGGCGAGGAACCGGCAGCCTTCCTCGCGGACCGTCCGGCAACACCGCGCCCCGCAGGGCCGACCCATCGTTCCGCCCGATTCGGCGGGCTCCCCTGATCCGGTCTTCTGATTGGATTCTCCGGCGCCCGTGCGGGTAGAAATTCCGCATCGTCCACGTGCTGCTTGCCCCGAGCGGAACAGCCGGCCTGCCTCCGTACGGCCTGGAGGCAGGCCGGGCGGTTCCCCAAGGAGGTATGACGATGCGGGTGAATCGCAGGGAATTCATGTGGCTGTCGGTCCAGGCCGCCCTGGTGGCGGGCGCGTACCCGGTGCTCTCCTACGCGGCCGCGCGCGCTCTCTTCCCCGGCGAGCAGGGGGTGGAAAAGCACGTCACGGGCTGCATGTGGTGCCAGAACGGCTGCAGTCTGATCGTGTACATCCGGAACGGCCGGGCGGTGCACGTCACCGGCAACCCGGACGACCCCGTGACCAAGGGTCGGATGTGCGTGAAACCCCTGGGTAGCCTAGAGCTCCTGTACAGCCCGTACCGGCTCACCCACCCGTTGAAGCGGGTCGGGCCCCGGGGCGACGGCGCGTCGTTCCAGCGGATCTCCTGGGAGCAGGCCCTGGACGAGATCGCCGCCAAGCTCCGGTCTCTGAGGGAGCGGCACGGGGGACGTGCGCTCGGCATCTGGGCCTCGGGCCGAAGCGCTTCGGACGGCCGCAAGCTCAACGCCGCGTTCGCGAAATTGTACGGGACGCCCAACTACGAGACGACCGGCCCGTTCTGCAACTACTCCGGAAAACCCGCCGGCGTGTCCGTGGTGGGCACGCGCCACACCCCCTGGACCTACACCGACGACGATTTCCATGCGGCAGACCTCTACGTGTTCGTGGGCAACAACATGGCGGCGACCCGTCCGGTCATCTATTCGATCCTGCGCGACCGCCATCGCCGGGGGGAATGCCGAATCGTGGTGGTGGACCCGCGCCGCACCGAGACCGCCTCGGACGCCGACGTGTGGCTTCCCATCCGACCGGGGACCGACCTGG
>CAZBGL010000112.1:0-31863 GCA_964491375.1 uncultured Thermodesulfobacteriota bacterium
CGGCGCGGGGTCTGGACCGGATCGACGACGCCCTGTACCGGTTCCTCGAGGCGCTGAAGGCGAGCACCGGGGCCCACACCGCCGTCCTCGTGCTCCGGGCCGGCGGGGGCGGGGACCTGTACGTTCGGGAACTGGTCTCCGACAGCGAGCGCCTGAACGACTCGGCCGTGCTCCGGCTGGGTGCCACGGCGTTCCACTGGATCGTCCGGAACCGCAAGCCCCTCAACATCGGCAGGCTCCGCAACGCCGCGGACCGCCTCGGGTACTACGCCGGGGACGTCCGGGTCCAGAGCTTCTTGGGGGTCCCCCTGGCCACGGAAGGGGGCGTGGAGGGCGTGCTGGCCGTGGACAGCCTCCAGCCCCGGGCGTTCGACGACGTGCACCGTACGGTCCTGGAGCGGGCGGCCCGCCTGGTGGGGGCGTTCCTCGAGCAGATCCAGGCCTTCGAGACCGTCAAGCGTGAGGCCCGGGACTTTCGCCTTCTCCACGAACTGTCCAAGCGGATGGGACTGTGCGAGCGGGCGACGGATCTGGTGGATCTCGTGGTGGTGTGCCTCCAGGAGCGGTTCCCAGGACCCTTCGGGGCGGTGGTGCTGGCGCGGGAGGACGGCGAACTCGAGGTGGCCGCGGCCACCGGGGAGTGGGCGGGCCTGAGGGGTGCCGTGTTTCCCCGGGGCCGGGGCCTCGTGGGCTGGGTCCTGGCGAGCCGCAACTACCTTCACTACGACCGGGCCCGGCCCGGCGGCCGGCGGCCCCTGTTCGGCCCGGGCGTGAAGGTCCCGGAGTTCCAGAGCCTCCTCCTGTACCCCCTCCAGGCCCACGGCGAGGTCCTGGGCGTGCTGTGCCTGGCCTCGGCGGAGCCCGGGGCGTTCGACGCGCCGGCCGTGGCGTTCTGCGAGATCCTGGCCCGGCAGGCGGCCCAGGGCCTTCTCCAACTGCGGAGCCTGGCCGAGCTGAGGCGCCTGGCCACCACGGATCCCCTGACCGGTCTGGCCAACCGCAGGGCCCTCCTGGACCGGCTGGAGGCCGAGGTGGCCCGTTGCCGGCGCTACCCCCAGCCCCTGGCCCTGGTGATGGTGGACGTGGACCACTTCAAGCGGGTGAACGACGTCCACGGCCACCCGGCCGGGGACGAGGTGCTTCGGCGGATCGCCGGGGTGCTGCGGGCCCTGGCCCGGGAGACCGATCTGGTGGCCCGGTACGGGGGCGAGGAGTTCGCCGTGCTCCTGCCCAACACGGACGAGCCCGGGGCCCTGGCCCTGGCCGGCCGGATCCGGGCCGCCGTGGCGTCGGCCGAGGTCCCCTGGGAGGACCGGATCCTCCGGGTCACCGCCAGCCTGGGGCTGAGCGCCCTTGAAGGGGACGGGGACACGCCCGAACAACTGGTGAGCCGGGCCGACCGGGCCCTGTACGTGGCCAAGCGCACCGGCAGGAACCGGGTGGTGGCGTTCTCGGACGTGGGGGAATACGCCGAGTGGGAAGGCGGGGCGGAGTAGGCCGGGGCGTCAGCCTTCCTTCCGGTATACCCCCGGCGCTCCGGGCCAGGGTGCGAACAGCGCCTGCTCGGCCGGCCCCAGCCCCTCCTTTCGGCCGATCACCAGGGCGCCTCCGGGCTTGAGGGCCTCCCAGAGCCTCCGGGCGGCCTCCAGGCGGCGCCTGCCCCGGTAGTAGGTGAACACCAGGTACCGGCACAGCACCAGGTCCATCTCCCGGGCCGGGGGGGCGTCCCGGAGGTTGTGGAGGGCGAACCGGACTGCCTGCCGCACCTCGGGAAGGACCTCCCAGCCGCCGGGCCCGGGCCGGAACCAGCGGCTTCTGAGATCCGGGGGAACCTCCCGCAGGGATCCGGCGCCGTACACCCCTTTCCGGGCCCGTTCCAGGCACGCCCGGTCCAGGTCCGTGGCCAGGACCTCGAGTTCCTCGGCCGGCCAGCCCCGCTCGCGCCACAGGAGGGCCAGCGTGTAGGGCTCCTCCCCTCCGCAGCACCCGGCCGACCAGGCGCGGAGCACCCCGCCGGCCCGGCGCCGGAGTTCGGGAAGCGCGGTCTCGAACAGGATCTCCCACCGCTCCCGCTCTCGCAGGAACCGGCTCACCGTGACCCGCATCCGGTCGGGCAGGCTGGCCGCCTCCGCCGGGTCCTCCAGCACGCGGCGGGCGTAGCCCCGGAAGTCGGGGATGCCGAGTTCCCGCATGCGGGCCAGCACCCGCCGGCGTGCGCTCCGGCGCCGGTACCGGCGCCAGGCCAGGTCGAGCGGGGAGCACACCGCCCGGAGGAACCCCTCGAAGTCCACGGGTGCGCCTTCTCCTGTTCTGCGCGTCCCTATCCGTTCCTCGCCCCGGGAGCGTCGGCCTTGTGGGCCCCTCCGCCCGGCCGGAAGAGCAGAATGGTTCGGCCGACCACGGCGGCCGGCCGCAGGAGGTGGCCCCGGGCCCGGAGCCGCCCCTGTTTTCCGGTGAGCTCACCCATGGGTCGGCTCTCCGGGTTCGTGGCGCGCTTGGACGGATTTTCCAGTATACTCGCTTTCCCCGAGGACCGCCCGAGCGCGAGGTTGCCGTGACCGATCTCCGGGCTCTGGACGTTCTGGCCCTGGGCAGGGCCTGCGTGGACGAGATCCTGGAACTGGACGCCTATCCGCCCGAGGACGCCAAGGTCCCCGTGATCGCCCGGCTCCGGGAGGGGGGCGGCCAGGCCTCCACGGCCGCGTGCCTGGCGGCCCATCTGGGGGGCCGTGCGGCGTTCGTGGGCGTGGTGGGCGACGACGAGCCGGGCCGGTTCGCCCGGGCCCGGATGGAGGCGTTCGGGGTTCGGCTGGGCCACCTGCCGCCCCCCAGGGGGCGGACCCCGCTCGCGTGGTGCTGGGTCTCGCGAGCCGCGGGATCCCGCACGATCGCCTACGAGCCGGGCTCGGGCGTCCCCCTGGGGTGGGAGGAGGTGGCCGGCCCGGCGGTCCGCGCCGCGGTGGTGTTGGTGGACCCCCAGGCCGAGCACCTGCTCCCCGAGCTCGTGCCCCATTGCCGGCGGCACGGGGTCCGGGTGGTAGCCGACGCCGAGCACGCCCGGCCCGGGTGGGAGGCGACCTGGGGCCGGGTGGACGTGCTCGCCATGGGCAGTACGTTTCTGGCCGAGGCCTTTCCCGGGCTGCCCCCGGAGGAGTCGCTCCGAAGGGTGGCCGGCCGCACCCGGGCCGCGTGCGTGGCCACCCAGGGGGCGGGGGGCGCGATCGCGCTGCTGCACGGTCGGGTGGAACGGTTCCCCGCCCCCACCGTGCCGGTGCGGGACACCACCGGCGCGGGCGACGCCTTCCACGGCGCCCTGTGCCTGGCCCTGGCCCGGGGGACGCCCCTGCGCGGGGCGATCCGGTTCGCCGTGGCCGTGGCCAGCCTGTGCTGCCGGGGCCTGGGGGGCCGGAGCTTCCCTCCCCCGGACGAGGTCCGGGCCGCTGTGCCCGCCGAGGCCCGGAGGGTGCTCGGAGACCGGGCCGGCCGCTGAGGGAGTGCGGCCTACCGGATCCCCAGCATGGCCCTCTTGAGGCCGTGGTCGGCCGGGACGTCGCCGAGCCAGATCCCCCACAGGGCCTCCATGAAGTCCCGGCCCGGGATCGTTCCGCGCTCCCGGCCGCCGATGGACACCACGGTGCCCGTGCCGGGAAGGTAGGTGAGGTGCACGGCCTGGCCCTTGTCCACGCCGCCCGCGAACAAGCCCAGGAACCGGTCGATCCGCTCCCGGAGGGTGTCCAGGCGTTCCTGGGCGGCCTTGAAGAACCCCTCCTCAAAGGCCTTGCGGAGCTTGTCCTCGCCCACGCTGCGCACGAAGAACATGGAGATGCGCTTGGGCTCGTCCGCGCTCACCGCCCGGGCCGCGTCCGAGGAGGGGGTCGCCAGGTACAGCGCGCCCACGTAGACCTTGAAGAAGAACTTCTTGCGCACCCCGGCGCCCTGGAGCCCCAGGGTGTGCCCCTGGACCTGGACCGTGTCCGGCACGTTCACCCCGGCGATCTCCCCGGCCGGGGCCGGCCCGGCCAGGAACAGGGCGATCAGGGCGGTCAGCCACGCGGTTCGGATTCCGGTCATGGTGCCTCCTTTCGGAAGGGATGGTCGGAGGAATCCCGGTCCCGGAAGGGCACATATCTTGTATAATGCACCCTCCCGGCCGGGATCCCGGCGGGCCGGCGGAGCGCCCGGGGCCGGCTCGGTAAACGTTTACCATAGCCCGGTCTGTTTCAACCACCGCCCAGCGTCCGGCGGGGAGCGAGCCGGGTTTCGCGCATCCCCCGGGGCCCGGCCTTTTTCCAGGGGGCGAGGCCGGGTGCCGGGCCGCGGGGGGAGAGGGGCTGCGCCCCCCCGTTCGCCGTCAGCGGTCAGCCGATAGCCGTTCAGAAGGGAGGAGACCATGGTGCAGTTCAAGAGGATCGGCGTGGTCGGGGCCGGCAACATGGGAAGCGGGATCGCCCAGAAACTGGCCCAGGAGGGGTTCGAGGTCGTGCTCCACGACGTGAAGACCGAGTTCCTGGAGCGGGGCCTGGGCCGGATCCGGGGCCTGCTGGACGAGGCGGTCCAGCGCAGGATCTTCACGCCCGAGCAGGTGGAGGGGGTGCTCGCCCGGATCCACGGCACCACCGATCTCGCGGACATGGCCGGCTGCGACTACGTGATCGAGGCCGTGTTCGAGGACGAAGGGGTCAAGCGGGACGTGTTCGCCGAGCTCGACCGGATCTGCAAGCCCGAGGCGGTGCTGGCCACCAACACGTCGAGCTTCTACGTGACCCGGCTGGCCGAGGCCACGGGCCGGCCGGATCGGTTCGTGGGGCTGCACTTCTTCTACCACCCGGCCAAGAACCGCCTGGTGGAGGTCATCCCGGGCGAGAAGACGAGCCCCGAGGTGGTGGAGGCGAGCGTGGAGTTCTCCAAGCGCATGGGCAAGATCCCCATCTTGTGCAAGGATCGGCCGGGTTTCGTGGTGAACCGGTTTTTCGTGCCCTGGCTCAACGAGTCGGTGCGGCTCCTGGAACGGGGCGAGGCCGACATCCCCACCATTGAGGCGGCCGCCAAGAAGGCGTTCCGGATCGGCATGGGTCCGTTCCAGCTCATGAACGTCACGGGCGTGCCCATCGCCTACCACGCCGAGGCCACCCTGGGCCGGGAACTGGGGAGCTTCTACGAGCCGGTGGCCCTGCTCAGGGCCCAGGGCGAGAAGGGAGAGCCCTGGAGCCTGGACGGCGAGCCGGACGAGGCCAAGTTCCAGGCCGTGGCCGACCGGCTCCTGGGCGTGGTGTTCCAGGTGGTGGGCGAGATCCTGGACGAGGAGGTGGCCACCCTGGAGGACGTGGACCGGGGCGCCAAGATCGGCCTTCGCTGGGCCCTGGGCCCGTTCGAGCTCATGAACCGGATGGGCGTGGACGACGCCATCGCCCTGGCCGAGCGGTTCTGCAGCGAGTTCGGCCGGCCCCTGGCCCGGAGCCTCCAGGCCCAGAAGGGCAAGGGCGCCTGGCCCATCCGGGTGGTGGACCTGGCGGTCCGGGACGGGATCGCCACGATCACCATCAACCGGCCCGAGGCCCTGAACGCCCTGAACGAGACCGTGGTGGAGCAGCTCGAGCAGGTGTTCGACGAGGCGGTGTCCCGCGGCGACGTGCGGGCCGTGGTGATCGAGGGCGCGGGCAAGGCGTTCGTGGCCGGCGCGGACATCAAGTTCTTCGTGGACAAGATCGAGCAGGACCGGGTGCCGGACATCGTGGCGTTCGCCCGGCGGGGCCAGCGGCTGCTGCGCAAGTTCGAGACCAGCCCCAAGCCGGTGATCGCCAAGGTGGACGGCCTGAGCCTGGGCGGGGGCACGGAGCTCGCCCTCGCGTGCCACGCCATCGTGGCCACGGAAAAGGCCGGGTTCGGGTTCCCCGAGACCGGCATCGGCATCTACCCGGGCCTGGGGGGCACGGCCCGCACGGCGCGCATCGTGGGCAAGGAGCTGGCCAAGTACCTGGTGTTCACCGGCCAGAACCTGGACGGCAGGACCGCCCACGAGCTGGGCCTGGCCGCCTACTACGTGCCCTCGGCCGAGGCCGATGCCTTCATCCGCGAGCTGGTAGAAAGGGGCCGGATCGCGGACAAGTACGCGCCCAAGCCGGTGCCCCCGGGGTGGGAGCCCGTGGCCGAGGCGTTCTCCGACGGGAACGTGGACAAGATCCTCGCGGGCGAGGCCCCCAGCGACGACCCCCGGGTCCAGAAGGCGGCCAAGGCCATCACCCGAAAGGCCCCGCTGGCGGTGCGCATGGCCAACCGGATCATCGACGAGGGCCTGAAGCGCGACCTGGAGGAGGCCCTGGAGCTCGAACTGGAGCACCTGGGCGAGATCTTCTCCACCCGGGACGCCCTCACGGGGCTGAAGAGCGTGGGCCGCTACCGGCCCGAGTTCAAGGGCGAGTGAACGCGAGGGGCCCCGCACCGGGGCCCCGGCTTTCCCGAGCGAGGAACCCATGGCCGAGTTCAAGCCGTTTCGAGCCCAAAAGCGCATGAAGGAACTCATGGCCGGCCACTTCCGCGAGGTGGCGGCCGCGGCCGAGGACCCCTCCGAGAAGGTGGCCTGGTGCACCAGCGTGGGCCCGGCCGAGCTGCTCCACAGCTTCGGGTTCAAGGTGTACTACCCGGAGAACCACGGGGCGCTCCTGGGGGCCACGCGCTCGGCCGAGAGGTACATCCCCCGGGCCAACGCCGTGGGCTACAGCCCCGACATCTGCAGCTACCTCACGTCGGACGTGGGCGCGTTCCTGGCGGGGGAGACCCCGCTCCAGAAGGCCTACGGGCTCAAGGGCGTGCCACGGCCCGACGTGCTCGTGTACAACACGAACCAGTGCCGCGACGTGCAGGACTGGTTCGCCTTCTACGCGCGGGAGTTCGGGGTGCCCCTGGTGGGCGTGCACTCGCCCGTCAAGGTGGGCGAGGTGACCCGCGAGCACGTGGACGCCATGGTCGCCCAGTACCGGGCCATGATCCCGGTGCTCGAGGAGGTTTCGGGCCGGCGGTACGACGAGGAGCGCTTCCGCCGGGTCATGGCCCGGTCGGCCGAGACCTCCCGGCTCTGGAAGCAGTGCCTGTGGCAGGCCGCCCACCGGCCGAGCCCGCTCACGTTCTTCGACGCCTGCATCCTCATGGGGCCGGCCGTGGTGCTGCGGGGCACCCCCCAGGCCGTGGCGTTCTACCGGGAACTGCTGGAGGAGCTGGAGGAGCGGGTGCGGGGGGGCGTGGCCGCGGTGGACGGCGAGCGGCTCCGGCTGTACTGGGAGGGGATGCCCGTGTGGGGCAAGCTGCGGGAGCTGGCCGGGTTCTTCCGGGGGCTCTCCGCGTGCGTGGTGGCCAGCACCTACTGCAACTCGTGGGTGTTCGACGCGTTCGACCCGGCCGAGCCCATGGAGAGCATGGCCCGGGCGTACCTGGAGCTGTTCATCGTGCGCTCCGACGAGGTGAAGGAGCGCATCCTGGCGGAGCTGCTCGAGGCGTTCTCGGTGGACGGCATCGTGTACCACGACGCCAAGACCTGCCCCAACAACTCCAACACCCGTTACGGCCTGCCCCAGCGCCTGAAGCAGAAGACCGGCGTGCCCTACGTGATCATCTACGGCGACCTGAACGACCTCAGGTGCTTCTCCGAGGAGCAGGCCAAGACGAGCATCGAGGCGTTCGTGGAGCAACTCGACGCCGCGGCGGTGGGAGGCTGAGCCGTGGGTGCCTGGTACCTGGGCCTGGACCTGGGCTCGTCCTGGTCCAAGGCGGTGCTCCTGGACGAAGAGGGGTCGGTGGCGGCCAGGGCTCTTCGCCGCACCGGCATCCGGTTCGAGGAGGCGGCCGGGGCCCTGCGGGACGAGGTGCTGGCCGCGGCCGGGGTGGAGCCCGGAGCGGTGCGCGCCACCGTGGCCACCGGATACGGCCGGCGCAACGTGCCCTTTGCGGACGCCCGGCGCACCGAGATCTCGTGCCACGCCCGGGGCGCATACCACCACTTCCCCCGTGAGATGGACGTGGTGGACATCGGCGGCCAGGACAACAAGATCATCCACGTGCGCCGGGACGGCTCGGTGGCCAACTTCCTGATGAACCGCAAGTGCGCGGCCGGCACGGGCGCGTTCGTGGAGGAGATCGCCCACCGGCTGGACATCCCCCTGGAGCGGCTGGAGGCCCTGGCCGAGAACGCCACGCGGAGCATCACCCTGGCGTCGTTCTGCACGGTGTTCTCGGCCACCGAGGTGATCAAGCTGATCCGCGAGGGCGAGGAGCCCGAGAACCTGTGCCGGGGCATCTTCAACTCGGTGGTGGCCCGGGTGGTGGAGATGGGCCCCCTGGGGGAGTTCGTGGTCATGAGCGGGGGGGTGGTGGCCGCGTTCCCGATCGTGGCCCGGATCCTGGCCGAGCGCAGCGGCGCCGCGGTGGAGGTGGCGCCCGATCCCCAGTTCCTGGGGGCGTTCGGCGCGGCCCTGATCGCGCGGGAGGAGACGGCGTGACCGAGCAGGCCCGCTCCGAGAGCCCGGTGGAGTTCGAGATCGGCCCCATCCGGCCCCCCAGCGAGGCGGGCAGCTACCTGTTGCGGCTCACCCGGAACTGCCCGTGGAACCGGTGCCGCTTCTGCCGGACGTACAAGCGCCACCGGTTCAGCCTGCGGCCGGTGGAGGAGATCGAGGCCCAGATCGACGAGATGGCCCGCATCCGGGATCGGCTCAGAGAGGCGGGCGTGGCCGACGCTCCCCGGGCGGCCGTGGCCCGGGGCCTGGTGACCACCGAGGCCGAGTGGATGGTGGCCAACGCCCTGGCCCACGGCGGCCGGACCGCGTTCCTGCAGGACGCCGACTCCCTGGTCATGAAGCCCGACCAGGTGCGCCGGGTGCTGGCCCATTTCAAGCGCCGGTTTCCCGAGGTGGAGCGGATCACCACCTACGCCCGCTCGCGCACCGTGGCGCGGTTGAGCGTGGAGGACCTGCGCTCCTTCGGCCAGTACGGCCTCACCCGGATCCACATCGGCATGGAGACCGGCCACGACCCCCTGCTCGAGCTGATCAAGAAGGGCGCCACGGCCGAGATCCACGTCCGGGCGGGCCGGAAGGTCATCGAGGCCGGGCTGGAGCTGTCGGAGTACATCATCCCTGGGCTGGGCGGCCGGGAGATGAGCGAGGGCCATGCCCTGGACTCGGCCCGGGTGCTCAACGCCATCGACCCCCACTTCATCCGGCTGCGCACCCTGACCCTGGGCCCCAAGATCGCCCTGTGGGAGGAGTTCCACGGACCCCAGGCGCGGCTCACCCGCCAGACCGACGCCGAGATCGTGGCCGAGATCCGGCGGTTCATCGAGGCGCTCGACGGGATCCGGAGCCGCCTGGTGAGCGACCACATCATGAACCTCCTGGGCGACCTGGAGGGGCGGTTGCCCCACGAAAAGGAGAAGCTCCTGGCGGCCTGCGACCGGTTCCTGGAGCTCGACGAGGGCGAGCAGCGGCTGTACCAGGTGGCTCGCCGGGCCGGCCTGGTGAACGGGCTCGACGACCTGGCGGTGCCCGGCGTCCGCGCCCGGGCCGAGGCCCTCCTGGCGGAGGTGGTGCGGTCCTACGGGCCCGGCGGCATCGAAGAGGCCTGCCGGGACATGATGCTGCGGTTCGTGTGAAAGGGTCCTGGGCGTTCGTTGGCGCCGCCGGGACATCGCCGGGGGCCGCCTCCGCTTGCGGTCACGGCCCTCGGTGTCGCCGCCCGGGGGCAGCTGTGCCCGGCTGGTGGAGCCTGGGAGGCCGTGGCGCTTGGCCTTCCGAGCGCCTGCGCGGATCCGAGCCCCCGGCGACCGGGCACCTTGCCCCCTCCTCCCCCCATCGGGGGGAGAGGGGCGGGGCGAGGGGATGGACCCTCCCGGGCCGTGGAGATCGGTGGTGCGGCAAGGGCCTGTTTCCGCTTGGGGCCACATTCAGAAATCAGAGGAGAGGATCCGATGCCTGTCCTCTGCCTTCTGAACTCTGACTCCTGACACGGAGCGGCCTTCCAGCCGCGATCTGGGCCGAAAGCCCTATAACCTTCTGGCATTCTAGCCTTCTAGCATCTTGGCGTCCTCGCATTCGAGAGTCCCGGCCATGCCCGTGCTCGTGGAGTTCTTCGAGGTCAAGGGTCCCCGGTGGGACCTCGCCCTGTGCGCTCAGGTGGAACGGGCCTACGAGGCCGGCGAGCGGGTGTACGTGTGGACCCCCTCCGAGGCCGAGGCCCGGCACCTGGACGGCCTCCTGTGGGAGTTCCGGGAGGATGCGTTCGTTCCCCACGGACTGTGGCAAGGGGAGGCCGGCTTCGACGACCCGGTGGCCGTGGGCTGGAGGCCCGGAAACCCGAACGGGGCCACCTGCCTCGTGCTGGCCCGGGACGCCTCGCCCGAGGACGTGCGGGGGTTCGGCCGGGTCGTGGACTTCGCGGCCGTGGACGTTCCCGAGCAGGTGGAGCCCGCCCGCCGGCGATTCCGGGCGTTCCGGGCGGCGGGCTTTTCCGTGCGCTTCTACAGGGCCCGAACGAGGTAGGGGCATGCCCACGATCGAGGACGTACGGGCGTTCCTGGCACGGCACGGGATCGAGGTGTGGACCTTCGACACCCCCACGCCCACAGCCGAAACCGCAGCCCGGGCCGTGGGGTGTTCGGTGGGGGAGATCGCCAAGACCCTCCTCTTCCTGGTGGGGGAGCGGCCCGTGGTGGTCGTGGCTGCGGGCGACGTGCGGGTCAAGGGCTCGCGCCTGAAAAGGGCCACCGGGTTCACCGGGAGGGTGCGCCTCCCCCGGGCCGACGAGGTGGAGCGGATCACCGGATACGCCCCGGGCGGGGTGTGCCCGTTTCTGTTGCCCGAGGACCTCCCCGTGCTCGTGGACCGGTCGCTCCGGCGGTTCGACCGGGTGTACCCCGCGGCGGGCAACGACCGGTCCGCCGTGCCCATCGGGGTGGACCGGCTCGTGGAGATCACCGGCGCGCGGGAAGTGGACGTGACGGAGTAGGAGCCTCATGCTGATCGTGATGGAGCATTTCGCCACCCCCGAGCAGGTGGAGGCGGTGTGCGAACGGGTGCGCTCCCTGGGGCTCACCCCCCAGCCCATCCCGGGCGGCGACCGGGTGGCCATCGGGGTGCTGGGCAACCAGGGCTGGGTGGACGAGACCCCGTTCCGGGACCTGCCGGGAATCCGCGACTTCATCCACGTCACCAAGCCCTACAAGCTGGTGAGCCGGGACTTCCACCCGGCTGACACCGCGGTGCACGTGGGGGACGTGCGGTTCGGGTGGACCGAGCCCCCGGTGGTGATCGCCGGCCCCTGCGCCGTGGAGAGCGAGGAGCAGGTGTGGGCCGCGGCCCGGGCGGCCAAGGAGGCCGGCGCCCGGGTTCTCCGGGGCGGGGCGTTCAAGCCGCGTACCGGCCCCCACTCGTTCCAGGGCCTGGGGTACGAGGGCCTGCGGATGCTCGCCCAAGCGGCCCGGGACGTGGGCCTCCCGGTGGTCACCGAGGTGATGCGCATCGACCAGTTGGAGCGGGTGGCCGAGCTGGCCGACTGCCTCCAGGTCGGCGCGCGCAACATGCAGAACTTCGACCTCCTGAAGGAAGCCGGCCGCACCGGAAAACCCGTGCTCCTCAAGCGGGGCATGAGCGCGACCCTGGACGAGTTCCTGGCCGCGGCCGAGTACATCCTGCTCGAAGGCAACGACCAGGTGATCCTGTGCGAGCGGGGCATCCGCACGTTCGAACGGGCGCTTCGGAACACCCTGGACCTGGCCGTGGTCCCCTACCTGCGCACCGTGACCCACCTGCCGGTGATCGTGGACCCGAGCCACGCCCTGGGACGGCGCGACCTCGTGCCGCCGCTCGCCAAGGCCGCCCTGGTGGTGGGGGCCTGCGGGGTGATGATCGAGATCCACCCCGACCCCTGCCGGGCGCTGTGCGACGGCCCCCAGTCGCTGGGCCTGGATGCCTTCCGGGTGCTGATGGAGGAACTCCGGGGAGTGAAGGATCTCCGGGGTTCGAGGGGAAGCCTGCAGGGGCGGACGTGATACCAGGGGGAGGGGCCGCGCCCCTTGAGTTCGGAACGGTCCGGCCCGATGAGGGAACGCACGGGGCCTTGCCGGGGCCCCGTGCACCGGCACAGCCCCGGGGAGGGGGCCCCCCTGCCCGGGCTCCAAGGGAGGGATGGACATGAGAGCAAAGGTGGTGGTGTGCATCGCAGCGGGCTGGATGTTCGGGGCGGCCTGGGCCGGCGCCTTCGAGCTGGGAGCCCGGGTGGCGTACTGGTACCCGGCGCTCTCGGGCGACGTGCGCCTGGACGACGGGGTCCGGGGCGACCGCGTGAGCTGGACCGACGACCTGGGGGTGGACGACGAGGGGATCTTTTTCGGGGACGCCTGGGTGTGGCTGGGCGACCACCAGTTGATCCTGTCCGCGGCCCGGGTGGAGTACTCCGGAAGCAAGAACCTGGGGGGGGTTACCTTCGGGGGCAAGACGTTCAGCGGCGACACCGACGCCTCCCTGGAGTACACCTCCATCGACCTGGCGTACCGGTACGACCTGATCGACCTGGAGAACATCCTGGCCGGGTTATCCCTCGGACCCATCGTCCAAGTGAAGTACCTGGACGGCGAGGCCCGCCTGGAGGGCGGCGGCCAGGAGGCGAGCCAGTCCTTCCAGGTGCCGGTGCCCATGGTCGGGGCGGGGATCCACGTGGGGGTCCTGGCCGATATGCTGGAGCTACGGATCCGGGGGGCCGGCATGGGCTTCCGGGGCAACGTGATCTGGGAGGCCCTGGGCGAGATCTCCTTCAACCCCCTCCCGTTCGTTGAGATCGTGGGCGGGTACCGGCACTTCTCCCTGGACGTGGACGAGGAGGACCTGGTGCTCGACTACACCCAGTCGGGACCGTACGCGGGCGTGGGGCTCAAGCTGTAGATGCGGGTCGAGGTGGGGGGCCGGGCGATCGAGGCCGAGCAGGTCGTCCTGTGCTCCGCCGGCCTGCTGGACGACCGGCCGGACAAGGCCGGGGACGTGGAGATCCGCGGCCAGGGCGGCCCGAGGGCCGTCCTGGCCTGCGTGCAGGCGGCCCGATGGCTGCTCCGGGAATACCCGGAAGAGGTGGTGGCCCTCGGCCCGGAGGCGGTGGTGGCCGTGGAAGGCGCTCCCCGGGCGGGGGTGCACCTGCTGGTGGCCCGGGGCAGGGGCGGACCCGTGGTGGCGTCCCGGTGGGATCCCGTTGCCACGGCCGGGGCCCTGGGCCGGCTGGAGCGCTACCTGACCCGGCTGATCCGGATCGACACCCCCTGACCGTTTCACTCCTCCTTGGCCAGGAGTTCCGGCCGCACCATCCACACCACGGCCCACCCGCCGTCGGGGTTGCGCTCCAGGCACACGGCCGTGCCCGGCACAAAGGCCGCCACCGCGCGGTTCTCGTCGCCGGCCGCCAAGAGGCCCACCAGCCGTCCCACAAACGGCATGTGCCCGGCGATCAGGGCGTCCTCGCCCCACGCCTCGACCTCGGCCGCCCACGGGGCCACCGGGTCCTCGGGGCCGAGCCCCTGGCGTTCCTCGGGCCTGCGGCGGGGAGCCACGGCCCACTGGAGGAGTTCCGCGGTCTGGCGCGCCCGGGTCTTGCCGCTGTGGCACAGGCGCTCCACCCGCACGCCCAGCCGGGCCAGAAAGGCGGCCAGCCGCTCCACGTCGAGCCGGCCCTTCTCGCTCAAGGGCCGGTCCGGGTCCACCTCCCTGGGAACGGCCTCTCCGTGCTGCACCACGTACAGTCGCATGGCGCACCTCCTGGAACGGGGTTCCCTGGCAATATAGCAACCGGCGGGGAGCGATCAACGGGGCCGGCAGGGATCGGGGCCCGGGGGACGGACGTAGAACACGGGGCCCCTTTCCGGTGGGGGGAGCGGAGGGCGTGCGCGGCCGCCCCAGGCCCCGGGTGGACCTCGTCCTTTGGACTCTGTCGGATACGGAAACGGGGGGCTCGCGGCCCCCCGTCCGGCTTACTTGGTCTCCTTCTTGGTGAACTGGACCTGCTTGTCGCAGGTGGGGCACTTCTTGGGCTTGCAGCGCGCGTCGCGCTCGTATCCGCACTCGGGGCACACCCAGGTCGCCATGGCCTTTACCTCCTTCACGGGTTGCGGGAGGGGGCGTCCCCCTCCTCCATCACGTAGATGCCGGGCAGGTTCCGGTACCGCTCGTCCAGGTCCAGACCGTACCCCAGCAGAAAACCGTCCTGCACGTGGAATCCCCGGTAGTGGACCGGGATCCGGACGCGCCGCCGGCCGGTCTTGTCCACCAGCGTGCACACCCGAAGGCTCGCCGGGCCCTGGCGCTCCAGGCTCTCCAGGAGCCTGGCCAGCGTGAGGCCCGAGTCCACGATCTCCTCCACCACGATCACGTGCCGCCCGGTCACGGGCTCGACCAGGGGCATCACCTCGCGCACCGTGCCACTGGTCTCGGTGCCGGCGCCGTACGAGGACAGCCGCACAAAGTCCACCGAGCACGGCACCGTGATGTGTCGCACGAGGTCCGCCAGAAAGATGAACGCCCCCTTGAGGACCCCGATCAGGTGAATTTGATGACCATTATAGTCTTGATTTATCCGGCTGGCAAGGCGTATCGTGGCTTCCCGGATCTGCTCGGGCGAGAACACCAGGCGCAACGGAAACCTCCAGGGTTGACACCGGGGGCAAGGGGCCTACCTTGGGGACCGTTTGTATCACAACGTCCTTCGGAGGAACCAGACATGGAACCGCACGGGTCGTTCGGGAGGCTGCTCGTTCCCGTGGACTTCTCACCCTTCTCCAAGCACGCGCTGCGCATGGCGGTGCGGCTGGCCCGGTTGTGCGGGGCGGAGATCCACCTGCTCCACGTCGTGCCCGAGTACGAGATGGCCAGCGCCTTCCGGATCGCCCTTCCCGACCGCGAGGAGCTGGAGGCCCGGGCCGAGCAGTGGGCGGCCCGGGCGTTCGACGACTACCTCCGGGGCGATCCCCTGGAAGGGGTGGGGCTGGTCCGGGCGGTCCGTTACGGAAGGCCCTCGGCCGAGATCGGTCGCTACGCCGACGAACTGGCCGTGGACCTCATCGTGATCGCGAGCCACGGCCGCTCCGGGTTCGAGCGGGCCGTGTTCGGCAGCGTGGCCGCGAAGGTCCTGTACACCGTGGATCGTCCGGTGCTCGTGGTCAAGGGCGGGGGCCACCCAGCCTGAAAGAGGGCCGCAGAGCGAGGGAACGAGGCATGGCGCGAACGTGTGTGCGCGCCGCGGTGGTTGCGGCGTGCTTCTTTCCGGTTTCCGTGCTCCTGTGGATCGCCCCGCCCGCCCCGGCGGCGGACGGGGCCCTTTCCGTCCACCTGGGCGAGCCGTTCCCGGACATGGAGTTTCCGGGGTTGCTGGAACCCGGGGACTACGCCGCCCTGGGTCTGGCCCGAACGCACGGCCCGGTGAGGCTTTCCGAGTTGCCCGGCGACCTGCTGGTGCTGGAGTTCTTCAACCGGTTCTGCCTCACCTGCATGCGCCAGGCCCCCTACCTGGCCAAGGTCTGGGAGACCGTGCGGGCCGGCGGCCTGCGCGGCAGGGTGTACGTGCTCGGCGTGGGTACGGGCAACCGTCCCAGGGGGCTCCGCCGGTTCCGGCGGGAGACCGGGGCCTCCTACCCCCTGGCTCCGGACCCGTCGTTCGACCGGTTCCTGGAGCTCGGCGACCCGGGGGGTACGCCGTTCACGGTGTTCCTGGTGCGGCGGGCCGGATCGTGGGTGCTGGCCGACTACCACCTGGGGCTCCAGGGCGACACCGAGATCCTGGCGAGGGTGCGGGTGCTCCTGGAGGGGCGCGCCCAGGTGGAGCCGTGCCCGGAGGAGCCGCCCCGGGCCAAGGTGTACCACCCTCCCCTGGGGCTCACCGAAGACGAGCAGCGGGCCCGGGCCGAGGCCCTGCTGCGCCGGGTGGCCGGGAGGCCGGTGCGGGCCGAGGCTGTGGACGCGGCCGGGGCCCGGGTGTTCCGGGCCGTGGATCCGGCCGGAGGGCCGCTCGGATTGTTCGTCCGGGTCGTCTCCCGCGAGCCGGTGTGCGACGTGTGCCACGCCATCCACTTCCTGCTCGCCTTCGATGCGCAGGGGAGGATCCGGGGCTTCGAGCCGATCCACGTGACCAAGTTCGGAAACGAGCTCTGGAGCCCGGAGGACGTGGCCCGGATGGCGTCCAGGCTGGTGGGACGGCCCATGGAGGGGCTGGCGTTCGACCCGGACGTGGACGCGGTCACCAGCGCCACCATGAGCTCGGCGCTGGTCTTCGACGAGGCCCGGCGCACGGCGCGGCTCCTGCCGTTGCTGGAAGGGCGGTGAGCGCCCGGCTCAGTCGTCGCCGTGCACGTCCACGTGGATCACCGCGTCGGCCACGCCCGGGAGCCTGCGCACGGCTTCCTTGAGTTCGTGGGCGATGGCGTGGGCCTCGCGCACGGTCAGTTCGGGGCTCACCTCGATGTCCAGGTTCAGCAGGTAGCCGGTCTCCAGGGGCACCACCCGGGTGCCGTGCAGGCCCAGCACCCCTTCGGTGTCGCGCGCGAGCCGCTCCGAGGCCGCCACCACCCGTCGCCGGGCCGAGGGGTGGTAGATGCCCCCTTCCCGGGCGCCCAGGGGCTCCACGTGGACCATGACGTCCCGCACGTTGCGCACCCGTCCCAGCAGGGCGGTGCGCACGGCGCGGGCCACCTCGTGGCCCTGGATCACGTTGAGCTCGGGATCCACCTCCACGTCCACGTCCACCAGAATGTCCTTGCCGAGGCGCCGCGCCTTGAGGCCGTGGAACCCCCGCACGCCGTCCACCGAGCGGATGATCCGGCCGATGTCCTCCAGCAGGTCCTGGTCCACGGAGCTGTCCACAAGGTCCCGCACCGCCTGCCATCCCAGGTCCCATCCCACCTTGGCGATGAACAGGCTCACCACGCCGGCGGCCACAGGGTCCATCCAGACCCAGCCGAACCGCGCCCCGGCCACCCCGATCAGGGCGGCCACCGAGGACAGGGCGTCCGAGCGGTGGTGCCAGGCGTTGGCCAGCAGGAGATGGCTGTCCGTGTGGCGGGCGATCCGGGCGGTCCAGCGGTACAGCCCTTCCTTCACGAGCACCGACACCACGGCCGCCACCAGGGCCACGGTTCCGGGGCGGCCGGCCTCCCTCCAGCCGCCCAGGGCGGCCACGGCCGCCCCGCCCGTGCCCAGGGCCGCGGCGATGAGGAGCCCTCCCACCACGGCCGTGGCCAGGGTCTCCACCTTTCCGTGGCCGTAGGGGTGCTGGTCGTCCTCGGGAAGCCGCCCGATCCGGTAGCCGGCCAGCACGATCAGGTCGCTGGCCAGGTCGGACAGGCTGTGGAGGGCGTCGGCCACCAGGGCGGAGCTCCGGCCCAGGATGCCGGCCGAGAGCTTGAACACCACCAGGGCGAGGTTGAGGATGCCCCCGCCCAGGGTGACGCCCTCGCCGGTGCCCAGAAGCGCGCGCAGTGCCTGAGGTTGCCTGCTCATGGTCGCGGTGTTATATAGTTTCGTCCCGCCCGGAACGGGTAGCTTAAACCGTTTACGGAGGTGCGCGCCATGCCCATCTATGAATACTACTGCGAGCGGTGCCACGACGAGTTCGAGGTGACCCAGAAGATCACCGACGACCCGCTCAAGGAGTGCCCCCGGTGCCAGGGGCCTGTGCGCAAGCTGATCTCCCAGAGCTCCTTCGTGCTCAAGGGGTCCGGCTGGTATCTTACCGACTACGCGCGCAAGGGCGACACCAAGAAGTCCGAGAGCAAGAAGTCCGACGGCCCGTCCTGTTCGGCCAGCGGGTCGTCCGACTCGTGCAAGTCGTGCCCCGGTTCGTCCGAATAGGCGCGTCCGGAACGCCGATCCAGGGAGCCCCGACGGGCTCCCTTTTTCGTGCGCCGGCGCCCCGGTCCGGCCTTCCCCGCTTTGACTTGGCCCAGACCGGTTGGTAGCATTCCTTCCTTCTCCAGCCACGCAGGAGGAAGCCATGTTCCGAGGCGCCATCACCGCCCTGGTCACCCCCTTCCGCAACGGCCGAGTGGACGAGGAAGCCTACCGGGAGCTCATCGACTGGCAGATCCGGCAGGGAGTGGACGGCATCGTCCCGTGCGGCACCACCGGCGAGTCGGCCACCCTGAGCCACGAGGAGCACAACCGGGTCATCGACATCGCCGTGGACGAGGCCAAGGGGCGGGTGCCGGTGATCGCGGGCACCGGGTCCAACAGCACGGCCGAGGCCATCCGCCTGACCCGCCACGCCAAGGAGGCCGGAGCCGACGGTGCGCTCCTGATCACCCCCTACTACAACAAGCCCACCCAGGAGGGGCTGTACCGGCACTACAAGCGGGTGGCCGAGGAGACCAAGTTCCCGCTGGTGCTCTACAACGTGCCGAGCCGCACCGGGGTGAACCTGCTGCCCGACACCGTGGCCCGGCTGGCCGAGATCCCCGACATCGTGGGCATCAAGGAGGCCACGGGCGACATGCGGCAGGTGAGCGAGATCCTGGAGAAGTGCGGGGACAAGATCTCGGTGCTCTCCGGGGACGACTTCACGGTGCTGCCGCTCCTGTCCCTGGGCGGACGGGGGGTGATCTCGGTGGTGTCCAACGTGGCGCCGGCCGACATGGCGGAGCTCGTGCGGGCGTTCGGGCGGGGCGACCTGGCCCGGGCCCGCGAGCTCCACTACCGGCTCATGCCGCTCGCGCGGGCCATGTTCTTCGAGACCAACCCCATCCCCGTCAAGACCGCGCTTTCCCTGATGGGCAAGATCCATCTGGAACTGCGCCTGCCCCTGTGCGAGATGAAGCCCGAAAACCGGGCCCGGCTCGAACGGGCCCTCCGGGACTACGGGGTCCTGGAGGGGTCGTGATGCTCCGCGTGGCGGTGACCGGGGCTGCGGGCCGCATGGGCACGACCCTGGTGCGGCTGGTGCGCGAGGCCCACGACCTGGAACTCGTGGCCGCGGTGGAGCGCCCCGGCCATCCCGCCCTGGGCCGGGACGCAGGAGAGGTGGCCGGGGTGGGCGGCGTGGGGGTGACGCTCACCGAGGGGCTGGAGGCGGTCCTGCCCGGGGCCGACGTGGTGGTGGACTTCACCCACGCCGAGGCATCGGTGGCCCACGCCCAGGCCGTGGCCCGGGCGGGCAAGGCCATCGTGATCGGCTCCACGGGGCTTTCGGCCGCGGACAAGGAAGCGCTCCGCCGGGCCGGCGAGGCGTGCCGGGTGCTGTGGGCGCCCAACATGAGCGTGGGCGTGAACGTGCTCCTTCGGGTGGTGGCCGAGGTGGCCCGCCTGCTCGGGCCGGACTACGACGTGGAGATCGTGGAGACCCACCACCGCTTCAAGAAGGACGCCCCCTCGGGCACGGCCCTGGCCCTGGCCGAGTCGGTGGCCGCGGCGCTCGGCCGCGACCTGGAGGCCGACGCGGTGTACGGCCGGCAGGGCCTGGTGGGCGAGCGGGGCGCGCGGGAGATCGGCATCCACGCCGTGCGGGCCGGCGACGTGGTGGGGGACCACACCGTGGTGTTCGGAGGGCCGGGCGAGCGGGTGGAGATCACCCACCGGGCCACGAGCCGCGAGACCTTCGCCCGGGGGGCCCTGCGGGCCGCCCGCTGGCTCGCGGGGCGGCCCAACGGGTTCTACGGGATGGCCGACGTGTTGGGGGCCGCGGACTGAGCCCGGGGCCCCGTCATGGCCCGGGCGCTCATCGCGTTTGGCGGCAACGTCGGCCGGGTCGAGGCCAACCTCCGGGCCGCCCTGGAGGCGGTGGCCCGCCTTCCCGGCACGCGGATCCTGCGCATCTCGGCCCTGTACCGCACCGCGCCCGTGGGGGTGGAGGACCAGCCGTTCTTCCTCAACGGCGCGGCGGCCGTGGAGACCCGCCTCAGCCCCCGGACCCTCCTCGAGTCGCTTCTGGCCATCGAGCGTCAGCTGGGGCGCACTCGGGACGTCCGCTGGGGGCCCCGCACCGTGGACCTGGACCTGATCCTGTACGAGGACCGGGTGGTGGACGAGGCCGGCCTCCAGGTGCCCCACCCGCGGATGCAGGAGCGCGGGTTCGTGCTCGTGCCCCTGGCCGAGATCGCGCCGGCGGCCCTGCACCCCGTGCTGGGGCTGCGGATGGACGAACTGCTCGGCCGGCTCGGCCCCACCCCGGACGTGGAACGCCTGGGCCGGCCGCCCTGGGCCGACGCCCTGGAGAGGGGTCTTTCATGATCGTGCGACTCGTCCTGTACGGCGTGCTGGTGTGGGCGCTGGTGAAGCTGATCAAGGGGCTCAAGCCCAGGCCCCGGTCGACGCCCCGCCCCCGCGCGCCGGAAGGGCTGATCCAGGGGGGCGAACTCGTCCAGGATCCCCAGTGCGGGGTCTACGTGCCCAAAGAGACCGCGGTGCGCGGCGCCGACGGCCGGTTCTTCTGCAGCCCGGCCTGCCGCGACGCCTTCGAGAACCGCGGGGGGTGACCGTGGCGGGCTGGACCGGCCGGCTCCTGCGGGTGGACCTGGCGGAGCGCTCCTGGGCCGGCGTGGACCTGGACCGGGAGGCCCTGGAACGGTTCCTGGGCGGTCGGGGCCTGGGGGCGTGGCTCCTGCGGCAAGAGGGCCGGCACGGGCTGGATCCCCTGGATCCCGGCACCCCGCTCGTGGTGGCCGCCGGCCCCCTCACCGGCACCCGGGCGCCCACGGCCTCGCGCACCAGCCTGACCACGCTGTCCCCGCTCACCGGCACGGTGTTCGACGCCAACTCCGGCGGCTTCTTCGGCATCCGGCTGAAGCGGGCGGGCTGGGACGCCCTGTGGGTCGAGGGCCGGGCCGACGAGCCCCTGTGCCTGGTGGTGGAGCCCGGGGGGGTGCGGTTCGAACCGGCCGGGGACCTGTGGGGCCTGGGCCTGCGCGCGGCCCGGGCCGCCCTGGCCGCCCGGTTCGGCCGGGGCTTTGCCGTGCTCGCCGTGGGGCCGGCCGGCGAGACCGGCTCGCGTCTCGCGAGCATCGGCCACGACGGCCGGTTCTTCGGCCGGGGCGGGGTGGGCGCGGTCATGGGCTCCAAGAACCTCAAGGCCGTGCTCGTGCGGGGCGACCGGCCGGTCCGGGTGGCCGATCCCGAGACGTTCGCCTTCGTGGTGGGCGAGTGCCGCAAGTGGCTCGCCGCCCACCCCATCACGAGCCGCGCGCTGCCCGAGTTCGGCACGGCCGTGCTCGTGAACGTGATCAACGCCGTGGGGGCGTTCCCCGCGGCCAACTTCCGGGCCAGCCGGTTCGACCGGGCCGAGGCGATCTCGGGCGAGGCCCTGGCCGAACGCCTCACGAAGGGCCGCAAGGGCTGCCCCGGGTGCCCGATCGCCTGCGGCCGCAGGATCCGGCTGGACGGCCGGGAGGCCGAGGGCCCGGAGTTCGAGACCCTGTGGTCGTTCGGGGCCGACCTGGGCCTGGGGGATCTCGAGGCCGTGGCCCGGCTGAACCTGCTGGCCAACGATCTGGGCCTGGACACGATCTCGGCGGGCTCCACCCTGTCCGCGGCCCGGGAGCTGTTCGAGGCCGGGGTGCTGGGCTGGGACCCGCTCGAAGGGGGCGCCGCGGGCGTGGCCCGCCTGCTCGAAGAGATGGCCAGGGGCCGGGGCCGGGGGGCGCTCCTGCGCCACGGGAGCCTGCACCTGGGCCGGGAGGTGGGCCGGCCGGAGGTGTCGATGTCGGTCAAGGGCCTGGAGCTTCCGGCCTACGATCCCCGGGGCTGCCAGGGCCAGGGGCTGTCCTACGCCACCTCCAACCGGGGCGGCTGCCACCTCAGGGCCTATCTGGTGGCGCCCGAGATCCTGGCCACCCCCAAGCTCGTGGATCGGTTCGCGTGGTCGGGCAAGGCCGGCCTGGTGATCGTGGCCCAGAACCTGAACGCGGCCGTGGACAGCCTGGTGCTGTGCCGGTTCACCGGGTTTGCCCTGCGCGAGGACTACTACGCCCGGCTCCTGAGGGCGGCCACCGGCATGGATGTGGACGCCCAGGGCCTCATGACGATCGGCGAGCGCATCTACACCCTGGAGCGCCTGATCAACCTCGAGCGGGGGTTCACCCGCAGCGACGACACGCTGCCCCGCCGTCTCCTGGAAGAGCCCGTGGCCGAGGGCCCGAGCGCGGGCCACGTGGTCCGCCTGGAGCCCATGCTGGAAGAGTACTACCGCTTCCGCGGGTGGGACGCATCGGGCCGTCCGTCCGCGGCCAAGCTCCGGGCGCTGGGGCTCGGGGACGGGGCGCGTTGAACCCGGCATCCACCATGTACGAACAGTTCCGGGACATCGGACGGGACCTTTTCGTGTCCGGCCTGATCACCTCCCACGGCGGCAACATGAGCGTGCGCCTGGGGGACCGCATCGTGATCACCCGGCGGGGCGCCGTGCTGGGCCGGCTCCGGCCCGAGGACCTGGTCGAGACCGGCCTGGAGCGGGACGACGCCATGGTGACCCTGGCGAGCACCGAACTCGTGGTCCACCGGGCCATCTACCGGGCCACGAGCGCTCTCGCCATCGTGCACACCCACCCCCTCCACGCCACGGCCCTGTCGCTGGTGGAGGACGCCGTGGTCCCGGTGGACTCGGAAGGCTCGTACCTGCTGCACCGGGTGCCCGTGGTGGAGGCGGCCCGCACCGTGGGCAGCGCCGAGGTGGGGCGGATCCTGGCCGAGGCCCTGCGGGACCACCGGGTGGTGCTCCTGCGGGGCCACGGCGCGTTCGCCGTGGGGGAGCTCCTGGAGGAGGCCTACATGGTCTCCTCCACCCTGGAGGCCTCGGCCCGCATCCTGTGCATCCTGGGATCCCTGGGGAAGGCGTCGATCCGGGAGTACCGGGAGGGCGCCGACCGGTACCGCGAGTGGTAGGAGCGCGTCATGGCCAAGCCGAGGAGGGCCCGTCCGTCCGACCCCATGCCCGTCGAGGAGAAGCTGGGCCACGTATGGGCCGGGCTGTACGTCAGCCTCATCGTGGCCCTGGTTGTGGTGCTCGTGGGCAAGGCCTGCCTGTTCGGTGGATAGGGGGTGCGTCCGTACCCGGCGGACGGCTGAAGACCGGCGGACCGGAGCGTTCCATGGACCTCGAGCGTCTCGTCCGGGCGCTCTCCTCGCCCGATGCCTACCCACATCCCTGCGACCGCGTGGAGGTGTGCCACACCCACGTCTCGGCCGTGTTCCTGGCCGGTCCCTACGCCTACAAGGTCAAGAAGCCCCTGGACCTGGGTTTCCTGGACTTCTCCACGCTGGAGAAGCGCCGGCACTTCTGCCACGAGGAGGTGCGCGTGAACCGGCGGCTGGCCCCCCGCGTGTACCTGGGCGTGGTACCGGTCACGGCCCACCGGGGCCGGGTGCGGGTGGACGGCGAGGGGGATGTGGTCGAATGGGCCGTGTGGATGCGCCGGCTCCCGGAAGACGCCACGCTGCTCCGCCGCCTGGGACGGGGCGAGGTGACCCCGCCGGAACTGGACGGCCTGGCCCAGCGGATCGCCGGCTTCCACCGCGAGGCCGAGCGGGGGCCCCACGTGAGCCGGTTCGGCCGGTGGGACGTGGTGGCCCGGAACGCCCGGGAGAACTTCGAGCAGACGCGCGGGCACCGGGGCCGTGCGGTGGACCCCGGAGTGTGGGACCGGGTGCGGGATCTCACCGAAGAGGCCCTCGAGCGCCTGAAGCCCCTTGTGGAGGACCGGGCCGCCCGGGGCCTCCCGTGCGACACCCACGGCGACCTGCACCTGGAGCACGTGTACCGGTTTCCCGGCCGGCCGGAGCCCGAGGACTGGGTGGTGGTGGATGCCATCGAGTTCAACGAGCGCTTCCGGTACGCCGATCCCGTGGCGGACGCGGCGTTCCTGGTCATGGACCTCGCGTTCCGGGGGCGGCGGGACCTGGCCGGGCGATTCGGCCGGGCGTACCTCGAGGCCGCGGCCGACCCCGAGGGCGGCCAACTCCTTCCGTTTTACACGGCCTACCGGGCCGTGGTGCGGGCCAAGGTCGAAGGGCTGGCCGCGGCCGAACCCGAGGTCCCCCCGGAGCAGCGCCGCAGGGCCCTGGCGTCGGCCCGGGCCCACTGGCTGCTCGCCCTGGGGGAACTGGAGGCCCCGGCCCGCAGGCCGGCCCTGGTGGCCGTGGGGGGGCTTCCGGGAACGGGCAAGTCCACCCTGGCGCGGGCCCTGGCCGAGTCGCTGGGGTTCCAGGTGATCGCCTCCGACCGGGTGCGCAAGGAGCTGGCGGGGCTCGCCCCGGAGGAACGCGCCCCCGCACCCTACGGCCAGGGCATCTACACCCCCGGGTGGACCGAGGCGACCTACCGGGAGATGCTGCGTCGGGCCGGCGGGATCCTTTCCCGCGGGGGGCGCGTCGTGCTGGACGCCACCTTCCGGGAGGAACGATGGCGCCGGGCCGTGGTGGAGGCGGCCGCGCGCCGGGGCGTGCGCACGGTGATCCTCGTGTGCGTGGCGCCCGAGGCGGCGGTGCGGCAACGGCTCGCCGGCCCCCGGGAGGGGCCCTCGGACGCCGGCTGGGCGGTGTACCTCGAGGCGGCCCGCCGCTGGGAGCCGGCCGGCCCGGAGACCGCCCCGTGGTGCCGTGCCGTGGACACCGGCGGGGCACCGGACCAGGCCCTGGAGGCCGCGCGGCGGCACCTGGAGGAGGCGGGCCTGGCCTAGTGCCGGGGGGCGGTCAGTCCTCGGGCGGCAGCACGCACAGGCTCCAGGGCCGGATGTGGAACCAGATCTCGCCGCCCGGCCGCATGGGGTATTCCCTCGCGGCCCGGATGTTGAGCCAGGCGTCCAGCTCCAGGCCGTGGGTCTCCAGGTGCACCAGGCGGTAGTGGCCCAGGTCCACCCAGCCCGTGACCCGGGCCGCCATCAGATTCGCGTGCCAGCCCGGATCCGGCCGGCGGCCGGGCCGGAGCAGGATCACCTCCTCGGGCCGGATGCCCACCACCACCTCGTCCCCCTCGCGCCACCCGTCCTCGTCCTGCGCGAGGAGCGACACGGGGGCCCGGCGCAACTCCAGGCGCCGCAGCCCCCCGGGCGTGCGCCCCCCCACCCTGGCCGGGTACAGGTTCTGGAGCATCAGGAAACGGGCCACCCGCAGGTTGGCGGGCCGGTTGTAGAGCTCCGCGGGCCGCCCGGTCTGCTGGATCCGTCCGTCCATCAGGATCGCCATCCGGTCGGCCATGAGGAACGCCTCCTCCGGGTCGTGGGTCACCTGGATCACGGTGACCCCCATGCGACGCTGGAGGTCGCGGAACTCCTTCTGGAGGCGCCGGCGGAGGGCCGCGTCCAGGGCCGAGAACGGCTCGTCCACGAACAGCACCCGGGGTTCGGTGACCAGGGCCCGCGCCAGGGCCACCCGCTGGCGCTCGCCGCCCGAAAGGGTGCGCACGTCCCGGCGGTCGATCACCCGCCCCAGGTCCAGGAGCTCCACCCAGCGCTCCAGGCGGCTGCGAGCGTCGGCCGGGAGCCGTCCCCTGGCCCACAGCCCGAACAGGATGTTCTCGCGTACCGTGAGGTGCGGGAACAGGGCCAGGTCCTGGGGCACGTAGGCCACCCGACGCCGTTCGGGGGGCAGGGCGGTCACGTCCCGGCCGCCCAGGAGCACGCGGCCGCGCTCGGGCCTGCGGATGCCCAGAAGGGCCTCGAGGAGCAGCGTCTTCCCCGCCCCGGAGGGCCCCAGCACGAAGAAGCTCTCGCCGGGGTCCACCGCCAGGTCGATCCCCTCGAGCCGGAACGGCCCGAACGCCACGGTGAGCCCCTCGGCCCGGATCACCGCGCCCCTCCCAGCGCGCGCACGCCCACGAGAACCGCGAGACTCAGCCCCGAGAGGAGCAGGATCAGGGCCACCGCGCCGGTCACGTCCGCGTCGGCCAGCCGCAGGTAGATGGCCACGGGCACGGTCTCGGTCTTTCCGGGCACCGCGCCGGCCAGGGTCACCGTGGCGCCGAACTCGCCCACCGAGCGCGCCCACGCCAGGATGTAGGCGGCCACCACCCCCCGCCGGGCCAAGGGCAGGGTCACCCGCCGGAAGGCCCCCCAGGCCGTGCACCCCAGGAAGCGAGCCACCTGCTCGTAGCGCACGTCCACGTCCTGGAACGCGGCCTTGAGCACCCGCACGCTCAGGGCCAGGGCCACCACGAACTGGGCGAGCACGATCCCGGGCACCTCGAACACGAACCGCACGAGGTGCGCCTCGATCCACCGGCCCGCCGGGCCCCGGAAGAACAGCAGCAGGGACACGCCCAGGGCCACCGGCGAGAGCACCACGGGCAGGTCGAGCAGCAGGTCGGCCACGGCCGCGCCCGGCACCCGGTACCGGGCCAGGCCGTAGGCCACGGGCACCGCCAGGGCCACGGCCAGCGTGGCCGACACCGTGGCGGTGACGAGGCTCAGGGCCACCGCGTGGCGGATGCCGGGCTCGGCCAGGGCGCGAAGCGGGGCCACGAGGCCCGCGTACCCCGCCTGGGCGGCCAGCACCGCGGCCACGAGCCCCGTGGCCGCGAGGCTTGCGGCGGCCAGGAACAGGCCGAAGCTACGGTTTCCCACGGAACAGTCCCCTCCAGCCGCGGGGCAGGCGGAACTCCCCCCCTGCCGGCGTGCCGGGCCGGGCCAGGCGGCGGGCCGCCTCCAGCGAGGTCAGGTACCCGTGGCGGCCGAACACGGCCCGGCCCTCGGGCCCGGCCAAGAATCCCAGAAAGGCCAGGGCGGCGGACCGGTTCCGGCAGAAGGCCGACGCGGCCGCCGGGACGTAGGCGATGCGGACCACCGCGTCCGGCGGCAGGGGCACGGTCTCGATGCGCTCGGGGTTCCAGTCGTCGAACACGTCCCAGCCGATCACCGCGTCCACCAGCCCCAGGGCGGCCATCTGGGCGGTCTTGGCGCACGACTCCGCATAGTTCACGATGTTCGGCCGCACCCGTGCCGCCAGCCCGGCCCGTTCCAGCACCTCCACCGCGTACAGGCCCACGCACACCGTGTCGGGCCGGGCGATCCCCACCCGCACCCCGGGCCGCGCCAGGTCGGCCAGCGACCGGATCCCGGCCGGGTTCCCCCGGGGCACGGCGATGGCCGGCACCAGGTAGGCCAGCCGCGCCTCGGTGTCCGGGTCCACCAGGCCGCGCCGCCTGGCCTTTTCCATGAAGTCGGGGCTTCCCGGCACGTACAGGTCGCCGCGCCGGGCCAGTTCCATCTGGGCGAGCACCGTTCCAGACCCGCCGAACACGAACCGCACCGCCGTGCCGGTGCGCGCCTCGAACGCCCGGGCGGCCGCCTCCAGGGCCGGTTTGGAGGCCGAGCCCGCAAACACCAGGATCTCCTGGGCCGGCGCCGGGCTTGCGGCCACGAGCCCCAGGAGCACGGCGAGCAGGGCTCTCATGGAGCGTCCTCCCCTTGCCGTTCCCGCTGGAGCTCCGAAAGCCAGGCCAGCCCCGCCTCCAGAAGCCGCATCCTGAGGTCGTCCACCCACCGACCCACGCCCGAACGGGTGCGTGCCCGCAGGGCCTGGAGCGCCCGGCCGAGCTCCTCCTCCTGCCGGCGCACCAGGCCGGCCGCCGCCCGGGGGCCGAGCTGCCGGGCCAGGTAGAACTTCAGGGGAAACTCCACCCGGAGCCTCCGGACCGACCCCACGGGCTCGCGCACCCACGCGAGGAACCGCCTCCGGCCCGCCGGGGTGGCCTCGAACACGCGCCGCGGCGGACCGCCGCCGGCCTCCTCCAGGCGGACCGCGACCAGCCCCTGGCCCTCCAGGGTCTTGAGCAGGGCGTACACCTGGCTGCGGCCGATCCGGCCCACGGCCTCGAGCTCGCCGCCGGGCCCGAAGCGGCTGGCCAGCTCGTACCCGTGCACCGGGCCCGCGCACACCAGGCCCAGCAGCGCGTTCAGAAACAGATCCCGGTCCGCCAAAGAGATCCACCCCTGGACTATTCAGATTTTGAATAGCAGAACCCGACAGGCCGCGCAACCGCCCCCGCCCGGCTCTCCGGGCCGCCGGAGGGGAACGAAAGGGGCTGGAAGGGGAGGGTTCCTTATCCGTGGCGGTGCCGGTACCGCAGGACCCGGGCCTTTTCCAGGGTGACCATGCCCTCCTCCACCACCTCGTCGAGCCAGGGGAGGAGCTTGCGGAGGTTGGCCTCGGTGTCCACGATCTCCACCACGATGGGCAGGTCCTCGGAAAGGCGCAGCACCTTGGCCGTGTGGAGCCGGCTGTGGGCGCCGAACCCCATGACCCCCCTCAGCACCGTGGCGCCGGCCAGCCCCAGTTCCCGGGCCTTGAGCACGATCGCCTCGTACAGGGGCCGGCCCCGGTGCCGGTCGGCCTCGCCGATGAAGATCCGAAGGAGCATCCCCTCTTCGGGAAGGGTCATGGCGGCTCCTCCTTCACGGCCCGGCCAGGGCCAGGCCGGCCCAGACCAGCGCCAGGCCCAGCGCGTTGGAGCCCAGCACGTACCCGGCGGCCCGGGCCAGGTCGCCGTCCCGGAGCAGGTGGAGCGTCTCCAGCCCGAACGAACTGAACGTCGTGAACGCCCCCAGCACCCCCACGAAAAGAAACGTCCGGAACGACGGCGCCCACAGGGCGCGCTCGCCCAGCCCCCAGGCCAGGCCGATCACGAAACAGCCCAGCAGGTTCACGGTCAGCGTGCCCCAGGGAAACGGCGTGGGCACGAGCCGCGAAACCCACCCGGCCAGCAGGTACCGGCCCGAGGCGCCCAGCACCGCGCCCAGGGCCACGTAGAACAGGTTCGGCATCCGCCCGTTCTCCCGGTTAACGTTCCCAGAACGCGGGAAGGACCCGGGGTCTCCAGGTGCCCGCGTGACCGTGGCAAACTCGCCGGCGCGCGGGATCCGCCGGCAGCCCACCTGCGCCTTGTACCGGCCTGCGAAGCCGGGGTCAAGGGCCCGGGCCGTGCGCTTCTGGTACAATGGCCGGGTCCGGCTGCTTTTCGGAAAGGAGGGGTCATGGCCGACGAACGCACGGAATCCACCCGGCCCCAGCTCCGGCTGGTGCGGATGTACGTCAAGGACCTTTCCTTCGAAAACCCCAACGCGCCGTCGGTGTTCCTGGAGAAGGCCGCCCCCAAGGCCGAGCTCAACCTGCGGGTGCGCAACCGGCGCATCGACGCAGAGCACTGGGAGGTCGTGATCGAACTGACCGCCACGGTCAGGGCCGGCGACCAGGTGGCCTTCATCGCCGAGATCGAGCACGCCGGCCTGTTCCTGGTGCGGCACGTGCCCGAGGACAAGCTCCCGGCCGTGCTGGCCGTGGACTGCCCCACCCAGCTCTTCCCGTTCACCCGTCAGATCCTGTGCCAGGCCGTGGTGGACGGGGGCTTTCCCCCCTTCCTGCTGGAGCCCGTCAACTTCCTGGCCATGTACCGCGCCGCCCGGGAACGCCCCGGCCCGGCGCCGACGCACTGAGTGAGCGGTCCGGTCAGCGAGCCCGGACGCGCGTCCGCACCCATCCGCCGCCTGCCTCGGAACGGTCTTTCCCCGCACCTGTCGCGGCCTGCCCGTGGGGCATCACAGGTTCTCCGCGAGGTCGGCTGCACCGGGGCGAGGGGGGGAAGGCGTTGCGGTGGTGCAACGGACACGGCGAGCCCCCAGGCCATGGGCACACACCGCCCATTGGCGACAAAGTCGGGGCTGCTCGCTCGGCGGGGCCACGAGTCCTCCGGCTCCCACAGCGGTGCGTATCGGGGGAGTCCGCGGTGCACCTCGCGTCCCGTTCCGCCCCGACGCGAGGGGAGGGAACGGACGGGCCAGTGGGTGGAAGAGCGTGTCCGCGACTTTTTCGTCCGTTCCAAAAAGGCCCTCACCGAGCACAGCGGGGTGTACGTGAGTGGGCCGGGAGGGAGGTACGACATGACCGCCGTGTGTCCGTGCTGCGAACAGCAAGCGGAGGTCAGGCGGGTGCGCCGGGAAGAGGTGGTGAACGTCCGGGGCGAGGCCATCCCGGTGGAAGCCGAATACTACGTGTGTGAGTCGTGCGGGGGCACGTTCGAGAACACCCGGGGGCCGGATTCCCTTGAGGCGGCGTACCGGGAGTATCGCCGCCGTCACTCCATCCGCGGGCACGACCTCTACCCACGAAGTCGTCGTGGATCCTGAGACCGGGAACGTCGTCCACGAGTGCCTGGAACCCCTGTCTGCACACCGAGGCCACGGAGCAGCCAGGCACGCCTCGAAACGAAAACGCTCTCGACGAGAGCCCGCCATGTGTTCACAAATAGATATCGTTCATGTAATATGAACGCATCCAACATGTGAACACAAGGAGGGCCCAATGCCCCGGGCACGCCCAAGGGACGCCGAAAAGCAACGAGCCGATTTGGTGGCAACCGCGGTCGAGGCGTTTCAAGAGGCCACCGGCGTGCCCGCCCGCGTTGTGCGGCCCACCCCCGATGGGCCCGGTGGAGGCATCCTGGTTCAAATCGGCGAGGAAAAGCCGTTCCTCGCGGTGTGCAAACCCACCCTGACTCCGACGACCCTTGGGCCCGCTCTCGCGGAGATCCGGAAGCTCCCCCAGCACGGGGTGCTGATCGCCCGGCACGTGAGCCCACCCATGGCCGGGCGGCTCCGGGACCACGACGTTCCCTTCCTGGACACCGCGGGCAACGCGTACGTGCGCACCCCGCGCTTGCTCATCCTCGTGACCGGGCGAAAGCCACCCGGCAAGACGCCCAACGAACAGCCGGTGAAAGCGTTTCGAGCCACGGGACTGAAGGTGGTCTTCGCGCTGCTCTGCCGTCCGGAACTCGTTGCGGCACCGTACCGGGAGATCGCCGAGGCGGCCGGCGTGGCGCTAGGGGCCGTCACCCCGGTGTTCCGGGATCTGGAGCGACTGGGCTTCCTCCGGGTCACCAGGGCCCGGGGCCGCGGGCTCGAACGGCAGGCCGAGCTCACGGACGCCTGGGTGGAGGGCTATCTCCGGGACCTTCGGCCCCGGCTCCACCCGCGGCGCTTCCGGGTGGCCCGGCCTCGGTGGTGGGAGACCGAGGACTGGACAGGGCTCGAGGTATGGCTGGGCGGCGAGCCTGCGGCGGCGCTGCTCACGAAACGATTGATTCCCCAAGACGCCATCTTGTACGACGGCAACGGGTTTGCCGCGCTCGCCCGCCGGATCCGGCCCGCCAAGGACGAGCGGGGCAACCTGGAGGTGCTGGACAAGTTCTGGAACTTCGAGGTACCGCCCGCAGGTCCCCACCCTCGCCTTGCTCCGCCCCTTCTCGTCTACGCGGACCTGGTGGGCACCGGGGATGCTCGAAATCTGGAGGCGTCCGAGGCCATCCGGGAGCGGTTCCTTGCCCGAGCATAGCGCCACGGTGGACGAGGAGACCCTCGTCGTCCTTCGCGCCGTTGCCGAAGCGGCAGAGCTTCTCCGCATCGCGTGGCTGGTCACCGGTGCCGGCGGGAGGATCCTTCTGCTCGAACGCGTCTACGGTGGCCCGGCCGGCCGGGCCACCATGGACCTGGATTTCGGGGTGATCGTCCGGGATGTCAAGGCCGGCGGAGTTTGTCGCGTTTTCACCGAAATAAAAAGTCACCTGTTCATCGACCTGATGGTTCCGCTTGTGATCGGGTGTCCGGGGGTGGGTCGGGCTTTGGGGCCCGCCCCAGGAGGCCGGCCGAGGGCCCGAAAGCGGCATGGCTGCCGGGGACTCGTCTCCCGGCCCCGATGTGGCTGCTCCTCCGAAGGCAGAGCCGTCGCCGACGTGATCCGAGGGGGTGGTGCGCCCGCAAACAGGGCCCGTCTGTAACCACTTGATATCACAGGCTAATCTTTTTCGCTTGACGGAGGCATTATAGAGTGTCCCCCAACACACACGTCCCCCAACACACACGTGCGGGTGTGCGGCCCC
>CAZBGL010000113.1:0-17860 GCA_964491375.1 uncultured Thermodesulfobacteriota bacterium
GGAGGCGCGCGTGGTGGGGCTGCCCCACCCCGAGGTGGGCGCGCGGTTGCTGGAACGCTGGGGGTTCCCCGAGACGCTGGTGGACGCCGTGCGGTACCACCACGACCCGGCGAAGGCCCGCAAGGCACCGGAACTGGCCCGGATCGCCCATCTGGCCGATGCCCTCACGATCACCCTGGGCATGGGGCTGGGTGCCGACGGCCTGGCCTACACCCTGGACGAGGCGGCTCTGGCCGAACTGGGCGTGAAGGGGCCGGAGCAGGCCGCCGAGCTCCTGGCCGAACTGGCCCTTCGCGTTCGGCAGGCCGCGGACCTGCTGGGCGAGCCGCGGCCCAACGGATGAAGGCCATGCGGATCTGGCACGGCACCCTCGAGCTGGACACTCGGGGCTTCGGTCAGGTGCTGGACATTACCCCGCAACTGGAGGCCCTGGTCGCCCGGTGGGGGGTGGAGGAGGGCAACGGGGTGGTGTTCGTTCCCGGGTCCACCGCCGCGGTCACCACCATCGAGTACGAACCCGGAGTGGTCCAAGACCTGTGCCAGGCCCTGGAACGGCTGATCCCCCGGGACATCCCCTACCGCCACGACGCCGCATGGGGCGACGGCAACGGGTTTGCCCACGTGCGGGCCGCCCTGGTGGGGCCGTCGCTGGCGTTCATGGTGCGCGGGGCGCGCCTCGTGCGGGGTACCTGGCAGCAGTTCGTGGTGTGCGACTTCGACAACCGCCCGAGGCGGCGCAGGCTGGAGGTTCAGGTGGTGGGCTCGGGCGGCGGGCCGAGCCGCTGAGGTGGGAGCATGGCAGAGGCGGCGGTGGAGCGCCTCGAACTGGAGGACCCCCGACTCGTCCAGGTGCTGGTGGGCGAGCGGGAGGCCCACCTCAGGGAACTGGCCCACGTGGTGCGGGATGTACAGGTCTCCTGCCGGGGGAACGTGATCCTGCTCCGGGGCGATCCGGTGGGGGTGGAACTGGCCCGCAACGTGCTGGAACAGCTCTACGGCCTGCTCAAAGAGGGCTACCCCCTCTACCGGGCGGACATCGACCACGCGGTGCGCATCCTGCGGGCCAACGGCCGGGCCTGCCTTCGCGAGATCTTCCTGGACGCGGTGTACGTCGCCTCGGGCCGCCGGGTCATCAGCCCCAAGAGCCTGGCCCAGAAGGCCTACATCGAGGCGATCCGCAACTCCGACATCGTGTTCGGCATCGGGCCGGCCGGCACGGGCAAGACGTACCTGGCCATGGCCATGGCCATCGCGGCCTACACCAAGCGGCAGGTGAAACGGATCCTGCTCACGCGGCCCGCGGTGGAGGCCGGGGAGAAACTGGGGTACCTCCCCGGCACCCTGTACGAAAAGGTCAACCCGTACCTGCGGCCCCTGTACGATGCGCTCCACGACATGATGGACTTCGACAAGGCGTCGTCCCTGATCGAGCGCGGCGTGATCGAGGTGGCGCCGCTGGCCTTCATGCGGGGGCGCACCCTGAACGACGCCTTCGTGATCCTGGACGAGGCCCAGAACACCACTTCCGATCAGATGCGCATGTTCCTGACACGGCTCGGGTTCGACAGCAAGGCCGTGATCACCGGCGACGTGACCCAGGTGGACCTGCCCCCGGGCACGGTGTCAGGCCTGGTGGAAGTGCAGGAACTGCTCAAGGACATCCCGGGCATCCGGTTCTGCTACTTCACCCGAGACGACGTGGTCCGCCACCCTCTGGTCCAGGAGATCATCGACGCCTACGAGGCCCGGGACCGCGCCCTGGGCCGGAACCGCTCGCCATGATCCGCGCGCTCGCGGGCCTGTTCGCTGTGGCCGGGGGGCTTGCCGCCGGGTTCGGCGGGGGCGCCCTTTGGGTGCTCAGCCAGGGGCTTCCCCAGGTGTCGCGGCTCGAGACATTCCGCCCCCCTTCCTCCACGCGGGTATACGCGGCCGACGGGTCCCTGCTGGCGGAGTTCGCGGTGCAGCGGCGCACCCCGGTGCCCCTGGAGGACATGCCCCCTCACCTGATCCGGGCTTTTCTGGCCATCGAGGACCACCGGTTCTTCGAGCACATCGGCCTCAACCTGGGCCGGATCGCCAAGGCCCTGCTGGTGGACCTGCTGGAAGGCCGCATCGTGGAGGGTGGCTCCACGATCACCCAGCAACTGGCCAAGGTTCTGTTCCTCACCCCGGAACGGACCCTCCGGCGCAAGATCCGCGAGGCCATCCTGGCGCTTGAGATCGAGCGCCAGTACACGAAGCAAGAGATCCTGGAGTTCTACCTGAACCAGATCTACCTGGGGAACGGCGCCTACGGGGTGGCGGCCGCGGCCGACGTGTACTTCGGGAAACCCGTGGCCGACCTCACCCTGGCCGAGGCCGCCCTGCTGGCGGCCCTGCCCAAGGCCCCGGCCCGGTACGACCCGTTTCGCAACCCCGAGCGCGCCCGGCAACGGCGCAACCTGGTGCTGCGGCGCATGGCGGAGCTGGGCTGGGCCGCACCGGAGGACGCCCGGGAGGCTTCCGCAGCCCCCCTGCCCGACCGCGCGCCGCCTGCGCCTCGGATCGAGGCCCCCTATTTCGTGGAAACCGTGCGGAGGCAGCTCTTGGAGCGCCTGGGGTTGGACCTGGTGTACGAAGGGGGCCTGCGCGTGTACACCACCCTGGATCCGGCCATCCAACGCGCCGCGGAAGAGGCCCTCTCCCGCGGGCTCGAGAGCGTGGAGAAACGACACCCCGGCCGCCCTTCCCCGGTCCAGGGAGCCGTGCTCGTTCTGGACGTGCGATCCGGGGCGGTGCGCGCCCACGTGGGCGGCCGCAACTGGTCCGAGAGCCCGTTCGACCGGGCGGTCCAGGCGGTGCGGCAGCCCGGCTCGGCGTTCAAGCCGTTCGTGTACCTGGCCGCTCTGGAGGCCGGGTACACCCAGGCGAGCACGGTGCTCGACGCACCGGGTGCGTTTCCCGGCGCAAGGCCCGATCGGCCTTGGGAGCCCTCCAACTACGACGGGACCTTCCTGGGGCAGATGACGTTCCGGATGGCCCTGGCCAAGAGCCGCAACCTCCCAGCGGTGCGGGTGCTCATGCGCGTGGGCCGTGCGCGCGTGGAGGCCGTCGCCCGGCGCCTGGGGCTGGCCGGCCCCCTCGGACAGGGGCCGGCCGAAGCCCTGGGCGTGGGCGGTGTGCGCCTGGTGGAACTGGTGCGGGCCTATGCGGCGTTCGCTTCGGGCGGGCTGCTGCCCGAGGCCCACTGGATACGCGCCGTGTACGGGGCCGACGGCCGGAACCTGTGGTCCGCCCCGCCGGCCCCGCGCCGGGTGATCGACCCGGCCACGGCCTACGTGCTCACCGACATGCTCCGGGCCGTGGTTCAGGAGGGCACCGGCCGGGCCGCAAGGGATCTCCCGTTCGCCGTGGCCGGCAAGACCGGCACCACCGACGATTCCCGGGACGCCTGGTTCGTGGGGTGCACGAGCCGATCCGCCGTGGGGGTGTGGGTGGGACGCGACGACAACACCCCGATCGGCCCCCGCGAAACCGGGGCGCGTGCGGCATTGCCCGTGTGGATCGAGGTGGTGCGGGCGGCCGCCCGCGCGGACCCTCCCCCACCGTGGCCCGTGCCCCCTGCCGTGCGGTTCGTGGAGATCGACGTGCTCTCGGGCCGCAGGGCCACCCCTGCGTGCGAGCACACCGCGCACGCGGCCTTCATCCGGGGTACCGAACCGAGAAGCCCGTGCGAGCGGGAACGGTTCACCTGGCCCCACCTGGTGTATCGCTACCCGCTCGCCCCCCTTCCGGAGGAGAGGCGGTGGAGATTGTGAGCCTGCCCGGGGGGTGGACGGCCCTCGGCGCCTTCCTGGCGCTCGCAGGACGGCCCTACCCGGCGTTCCTCGACAGCAACTGCGACCGCCACCGGCTGGGTCGGCGTTCGTTCGTGGCAGCCGACCCGTTCCTGGTGGTCCACGCCAAGGCCGACCGGGCCGAGCTCCGGTGGCCCCGGACCGGCCGGAAGGAAACCTGGCGGGGCGACCCGTTCGAACTCCTGCGGGCCCTCCTGAAGGAGCACCGGCAGGCAGAAGCCGGGCCGTTCCCCCTGGCCCCGGGAGGCGCGGTGGGCTACCTGGCCTACGACCTCTTCCCGCACATCGAGGCGATCCGGCCCACGGTGGAGGACGACCTCGGGATGCCGGACCTCTTCCTCGGGTTTTACGACGCGGTGGCCGCGTTCGACCACCGGGAGGGGACCGCGGCGCTCGCCTTCACGGACCTGGGGCACGGCCGCACGGCCCTGGAGGCCTGGCAGGCCCTGCCCCGGGAGCTTCCCGAGCGCATCCCCCCTCCGCCGCCGGAGGTCCCTCCCTCGGCCCTGCGCAGCAACTTCACACGGGAAGCCTATTGCAGGGCCATCGACCGGGCCAAGGAGTACATAGCGGCCGGCCACATCTACCAGGCCAACCTTTCCCAGCGGTTCCATGTTCCCTTCCGCGGGGATCCCCTGGGGTTCTACTGCCGCCTCCGGGCCACCAGCCCCGCGCCGTTCGGGGCGTGCCTGTTCCCCGACGGATTCGCCGTGTTCAGCAACTCCCCGGAGCGCTACCTCAGGATCGAGGGGGCCCACATCGAGACCCGGCCCATCAAGGGCACCCGCCCCCGGGGCAGAACGCCCGAGGAGGACCGCCGCCTGGCCGAGGAACTGCGCAGGAGCGTCAAGGACCGGGCCGAACACGTCATGATCGTGGACCTCGAGCGCAACGACCTGGGCCGGGTGTGCCTGTACCACACCGTGCACGTGCCCGAGTTCGAGGTCATCGAGTCCTACGCAAACGTGCACCACATGGTCTCCACCGTGGCGGGCCGCGTGCACCCGGCCAAGGACGTGGTGGACTGCATCCGGAACTCCTTTCCGGGCGGCTCGATCACCGGGGCACCCAAGGTACGCGCCATGGAGATCATCGACGAGCTCGAGCCCACGGCCCGGGGGGTGTACTGCGGATCCATCGGGTACATCGACTTCTCGGGCCGGGTGGACCTGAACATCGCCATCCGGACCGCCGTTCTCCGAGGCGGCAGGCTCTACTTCCAGGTGGGGGGAGGGATCGTGGCCGACTCCGACCCGGAGGAGGAGTACGAGGAGACCCTCACCAAGGCCCAGTCGTTCCTGAAGGCCGTGACCGGAAGGGGACGGGTGTGGGAACCGGCCGCGTGTGCTTCCTGAACGGGAACCTCGTTCCCGAGGCCGAGGCGCGCGTCCAAGCCCTGGACCGGGGGTTCCTCTACGGCGAAGGGCTGTTCGAAACGGTGCGTGTCTACGGCGGCACGCCGTTCCGCCTGGCCCGGCACTGGGAACGGCTGCTCGGGTCGTGCCGGTTCCTGGACCTTCCGGAGCCGCCCTGGGACCCGGCCCGGGTGATCCGGGAACTGCTGGCGGCCAACCGCCTGCGGGACGGAGTGGTGCGGTTCACCTGGAGCCAGGGGGTGCTTCCCCGCGGTCCCCGGCCCGGGCCCGGCAGCGCCCCGGTGCTCGTGGCCCACCTCCGGCCGGTGCCGGAGGACCTGGAGGCCCGCCAGGCCCGGGGCGTGGGGGGCCTGCGCATGCCCTGGCCCCTTCGATGCCGCGGCAACCCGCTCCACCGTCACAAGACGCTGTCGTACCTTTCGAGCGTTCTGGCCCTGGGGCGGGTGCCGCCCGGGGAGGAACCCCTTCTGGAGACGGCCGAGGGGCTGGTGGCCGAGGGGGCCACCTCCAATGTTTTCTGGGTCCGCGGCGACGCGCTCCACACGCCCCACCCCGAGGTGGGGTGCCTGCCGGGCGTGGCCCGTGGCCTCGTGTTGGAAGAGGCCCGCCGGATCGGGCTCCGGGTGAAGGAAGGCGCGTTCCCCGCGGGGGAACTCCTCGATGCGGACGAGGCCTTCCTGACGAACGCCGTGGTGGAGGTGGTGCCGCTGGTTCGGGTGGACGGCCGGGCCGTGGGCGACGGTTCACCGGGGCCCTGGACCCGTAGGCTCCAGGCGGCGTACCGGGCCCGGGTCGCGGCCGAGAGGGGGAGGCCGTGAGCCGGGTCGCCTGCGTGGCGTGCCCGGACTACCGGGGAGCGGACCGCGCCGTGCACCGGGCCCTGGACCTGCTGGAGCCCCGGGAACCGCTGGCCCTGCGGGGCGAGCCCGTGCTCGTCAAGCCCAACCTGCTGGCCCCCCGCCCTGCCGAGGCGGCCGTGACCACCCACCCGGCGGTGGTGGCCGCCCTGATCGACGCGGCCCTGGACCTGGGCGCCCGTCCCGTGGTGGCCGACTCCCCGGGGCTTTCCTCGGCCCAGTCCGTGGCGCGGGCGTGCGGGATCTTCGAGGTGTGCCGCCGCAGGGGGGTGCCCGTGGTGGATCTGGGCCGGGGCGGCGCGGCCGTGGTGTCCGGGCCGGTCTACCGGGGCCTCGCCCTGGCCCGCGAGGCGGTGGAGGCCCGCCGCATCTGGAACGCACCCAAGTGGAAAACCCACGCCATGATGGGGCTCACCCTGGGGGTGAAAAACCTGTTCGGATGCGTGCCCGGCCGCCGGAAGGTGGCGCTCCACTTCCGGGCGGGCCGGGATCCCAAGACGTTCGCCCGTCACCTCCTGGACATCGAGGCCGTTCTCCGGCCGTGCCTGACCCTCCTGGACGGAATCGTGGCCATGGAGGGGCCGGGTCCGTCGCGCGGAAGGCCGGTCCGACGGGGCCTGATCCTGGCCTCCACGGACGCGGCCGCCCTGGACTGGACGGCCACCCGGCTCTCCGGGTTCCACCCGGGGGACGTGCCCACCGTGGCCGTGAGCGTGGAGGACGGCCGGATCGACCCGGGCCGGATCCGGGAGGTGGGCGACCGCCCGGCCCCCCTTCGGTTCGACCCCGCGCCCGGGAGCCCCTGCGACTGGCCCTTGCCCGGGTTCCTGAAGCGGTGGGTCCGCGCCGCGGTCGCACCGGCGCCCCGGTTCGACCCGGCCCGATGCACGGGCTGCGGGGTGTGCCGCCAGGCGTGCCCGGCCGGGGCCCTGTCCGAGGCCGTGCCCCCGGGCCTCTCGCCCGAGCGGTGCATCCGGTGCTACTGTTGTCAGGAACTGTGCCCGGCCGGCGCGGTGCGCGTCCCCCGGCGCCGCCTCGGGTTCTTCCCCTTGCGGGACTCCTGAGCGGAGGGGTCGTTCCAGGAGCAAGCCCCGGTGGGACGCGGGGCGGCCCGTTTCCGGGAGCCAGACGCTGCGCAGGGCGAAGACCGGGTTCTGGCGGCGTGGGGACGTGCAGGCGATGGGCCCCAGCTCCGCCTCCGGGGTGGGCCCGGGCGGGAGACGGCGTGGTCGGCCCGGGGGCGCGTTCCGTTTTCCGTCCTCGGGGGAGAGGACCGGGACAGAGGCCGTTCGGGGACGGCCAACGACCTGGGAGCGCCTTTCCCCGGGCGCGACCTGGATCGAAGGCCCAACCAGCCTTGGAAGGAGGCCTCATGAACGGCATTTACCTGGGAATCGACGTGGGAGGCACCCACACCGACGGTGTGGCCGTGGAATCGGGCCGGGTGCTCCACAAGGTCAAGGTGCCCACCCGCGAGGACCTGCGGGAGTGCACCCTGGACGCCCTGGAGGAGCTTCTGGAAGGCATCAACCCGCGCGCGGTGCGCCGGGTGGTCCTGAGCACCACGCTCGTGACCAACGCCGTCGTGCAGGGAGAACTGGAGCCCGTGGGGACCCTGGTGACTGCCGGGCCCGGAATCGCGCCCCGGCTGGTGTTCCCGGACGACCGGTGCCGCTTGATCCCCGGGGCCGTGGACCACCGGGGACGGGAGGTGGAACCGCTGGACGAGGCCGCGGCGAGGGACGCCCTGGAGGACTTTGCGTCCCAGGGGATCCGGGTGCTGGCCGTGGCGGGCAAGTTCTCCCCCCGCAACCCGGCCCACGAACGGCGCTTGGCGGAACTGGCGGCCGACCGGTTCGGGTACGTGGCCATGGGACACCGCGTGGCCGGAAACCTGAACTTCCCGCGCCGGGTGGCCACGGCCTACGTGGCCGCCGGGGCGTGGAGGATCCACCGGGAGTTCGTCCGGTCCATGACCGATGCGCTCCGGCGGTTCTCGATCCTCGCCCCCCTGTACCTGCTCCGGGCTGACGGCGGCACCCAGAAGGCGTCGGAGGTCGCGAACCCCGCGGAAACCGCCCTTTCCGGCCCGGCAGCGAGCGTCATGGGCATCGAGGCCCTGGGGCCCGTGGAGCCCGAGACCCTGGGCCTGGACATCGGTGGGACCACCACCGACATCTCCCTGTTCACGGCCGGGGCGCCCGTGCTCGAGCCCCGGGGGGCCACCATCGGAACCTACCGTACCCAGGTACGGGCCCTGTTCACCCGGTCGTGCGGGGCAGGGGGCGACAGCCGGGTCCGGGTGGAGCACGGCGGCCTATGTATTGGCCCGCAACGGATGGGTCCCCCGGCCGCCTTCGGCGGAGACCACCCCACGCCCACGGACGCGCTGGTGGTGCTCGGCCGGACCGTGGGCGACCGGACGCGCGCCGCCCGGGCCCTGGAGCCCGTGGCTCGGGCGCTCGGCGTCCACGTGGAACAGGCGGCCCGACGGGTGCTCAAGACCCTGGCACGGGTCATCGCGGACCGGGCCCGGGCCCTGCTCGACCGGGTGAACGCCCGCCCCGTGTACACCCTGCACGAGCTGCTGGACGGTCACCGCGTCCGGCCGATGAGGGCCGTGGCCGTGGGCGGACCGGCCCGGGGGCTGGCCCCCTACCTGGAGGCGGCGCTCGACCTGCCCGTGCACGTGCCGGACCACTACGACGTGGCCAACGCCGTGGGCGCGGCCATGGCCCGGGTCACCGCCGAGGTCCACCTGATCGCGGACACGGCCCGTCGCCAACTGTCCGTGCCCGAGGCCGATGTATTCGAGACCATCCCGCGGGATTTCTCCCTGGAGGAGGCCCGCGACCGGGCCGCCCGGGAACTGCTGGACATGGCCCGGCGCAAGGGCGCCCTGGACGGGGAGGTGGCCGTGGACATCACGGACACCGAAACCTTCAAGATCATCGAAGGGTTCTACACCGTGGGCGCGGTGCACCGGCTGCGGGCCCAGATCCGGCCGGGCATCCTCGCCCGGGTGGCCTGAAGCCCCTGGAGCACGCCATGAACATCAAGGCCCCCAGTCCCACCGGCATCGTGTTCTTCCCCGCGTTCGACTGGGCCATCGACCCGACCCATCCCGAACGGGAGGAGCGGCTGCTCTACACCCGGGACCAGATCTTCGAGGAGGGCCTCCTGGACATCGAGGGCATCCGGGAGTACCCGCCCCAGGTGGCCCGGCCCGGGGACGTGGAACGGGTGCACACGGTCTACCCGTCGCTCGAGGCCCACGTGAGCCCCTCGCACCTGGTGTCGGCCGGGGGAGCCATCACGGCAGCCAGGAAGGTGCTGGACGGGGAGGTGGAGCGGGCCTTTGCCCTGGTCCGCCCCCCTGGGCACCACGCCCGGCGGATGGTGCACGGCCTCCGGGGCTTCTGCGTGATCAACATCGAGGCCGTAATGATCGAGCACGTCCGCCGCCACTACGGCGACCGGCGGGTGGCCATCGTGGACACCGACTGCCACCACGGCGACGGCACCCAGGATATCTACTGGCACGACCCGGACACCCTGTTCATCTCCATCCACCAGGACGGTCGCACCCTGTACCCGGGAAGCGGGTTTCCGGACGAGTTCGGCGGGCCCAACGCCTACGGCACCACCCTGAACGTACCCCTCCCGCCGGGAACCACCGACGAGGGACTGCTCCACGTGATCGACCACCTCGTGATCCCGGTCCTCGAGGAGTGGCAGCCGGACCTGGTCATCAACTCGGCCGGCCAGGACAACCACTTCACCGACCCCATCACCGACATGGGCATCACCGCCCAGGGATACGCCGCGCTCACGCGCCGGCTGCAGCCCCACGTGGCGGTGCTGGAGGGGGGATACAGCGTCCAGGATGCCCTTCCCTACGTGAACACCGGCATCCTGCTCGCCATGGCCGGACTCGACACGAGCGGCGTGAAGGAACCCCAGTACCAGCCCGGCATGCTCGGCATGGACGAGCGTTCCCGGCAGTACGTCCACCGCCTGTGCGAGCTGCTGCTGGAGCGGTTCCGGCAGCGCGAGGCCCTGCGGGAAAAGGCGTTCGCGGGCCGCACCCACGTGGAGGAGACCCGGCACGTGTACTACGACGGCGCGGGCATTGCCGAGGCCCAGAGGGAGCGCGTCCGCGTGTGCCGGGAGTGCGGGGGCGTGGTCGTGCTCGAAAGCTGGGTGCACCCCTCCGAGCGGGTGCTCGCGGTGGAACTGCCCCGGCGGTGCTGTCCTGCGTGCCGGGCCGAGGGGGAAGAGGCGTTCGAACGCGCCACGACGCGGGAGTACGCGCTCGTGGAACTGCGCGACCGGCCCACCGACCGTGTGGAGCGGAAACGACGGCCGGCGGCGTGAGGGCGCCCCGGCAACCGAGAAACCCGTCCATCGCGATCGCAGCGGGCGACCCGCCCTCAAAGGAGGGAACCCCATGAAAAGCTACCGCAAAGAGCTGTGGTTCCAGACACCCACGCGCCGGGCGTTCATCAACATCACCCCCCAGGTGGAGGCGTGCGTGCGCGAAAGCGGGATCCGGGAGGGCCTGTGCCTGGTCAACGCCATGCACATCACCGCGTCGGTGTTCGTCAACGACGACGAGCCCGGCTTGCACCAGGACTTCGAGCGCTGGCTCGAGGGGCTGGCCCCCCACGAACCGGTGAGCCGGTACCTGCACAACCGCACGGGCGAGGACAACGGAGACGCCCACCTGAAGCGCACGGTGATGGGCCGGGAGGTCGTGGTGGCCGTGACCGGGGGACGGCTGGATTTCGGTCCCTGGGAGCAGATCTTCTACGGCGAGTTCGACGGGCGCCGGAAGAAACGGGTGCTGGTCAAGATCATCGGGGAGTGAACGGGCTTCCTGCCGGTTCATCGGCTCCCGGATGGCCTCCACCCCCGGGCCCGTGGGGCCTGCTCCCTCTCTCCCGCACCCGAGCAACGCCCCCCTTCCGGGTCCCCTCCGTGGGACCCCGCTGCCGTCCCAAAGGGTAAAGCGCCTGCAGTTCGCAGGAGAGGGGTGAACCTCTGATCCCTGTGCTCTCTCGATCGGCCCGAGGGCCGGCACGGGCCCGAGCGCGCCCTCCGTTTCATTTCCGAGGAGGGCACTCTGCTCCGACCATCCTCGTCCCCGAGCGCCTTGATCGGGTAAGGCCGTTTTGTTCCTCAAGGTCTTTCCTTATCTATCCGATAAGTGCGTCGCGTCCGCTTTTCACGGGCGGATGCGGATAGGGAAGTGCGCAGGGTGCGGAATCCGGTGCTTCCCTTTTTCCAGCCCATGTTACCGACCACTTGTTTGGTAAAAATCCGGATCCCTTTGGGGGCGGGCCGCAACGAACCACAAGGAGGTGACGCCGTGACCCTTCGTCTGTCGTTCCGGAAGAAGGTCGTGGTGGCCATCGTGCTCACCGTGGGCGGCATGGTGGCCCTGGGGGCGGTGGTGGCCCCGGCGTTGTCCCGGCTGGCCGGTGGGGTCTCCCGGGCCGGGGGGCTCACCCGGGCCACCAACCGGGTCACCGCGCTCCAAATCGAAACCCTCGACCTTGTGGATGCGGCCAGGCGGCTCCAGGCCGACCAGGCAGACGCCTTTCTGGAGCGGGTCAGGGCGTTCGACTCCCAGGGCCGTTCCGCCCTGGAGGAGGCCAACGCGGCCGCTCCACACCCTCAGGTTCAACAGGCGCTCGCCCGGGTGGACAAAGTGTTCCACGAGTACACCGCGGGCCTGGAAAAATGGGTGACCCTTCGAAAGAAACTGGGATTTTCGGGAACCGACGGGCTCCGGGCCGAGGCCGGACGGGCCGGTGAGGAGGCCGTCAGGGCGCTTTCCTGGATGTCGGTACTAAAAAACCCCCTGCTCGAAGCCCGGGACGCCCTGCAAGAGTTCTTCCTGAGCGGCGAGGAACGGTTCGCCGCCCAGTTCCGGGAAAAGATCGCCGCCGTGCGCGAGAAGATGAAGGACCTGGGCATGGAGAACACCAAAGGGCCCGACGGCAAACCCCTGGGAGTCACCCTGGCGGCGTACGAAAAGGCGGCCCTGGCGGCCGTCGACCTCAGCCTCGAAGCGGCGAAACAGGAAAAGGCCCTCCTGGCCGCCCTGGACCGGCTGAACGGGGCGGCCCGCCAAGCCCGATCGGTGGCTGAGTCGGTGGTGGAGCAAGCCCAAGAGGCCCTGCTCGCCCTGAGCCGGCGCACCGTGGCGATCCTGGCCGCGGGCGGCACGGCCTTGGCCATGGTGCTGGTCGCCCTGCAAGCCTGGATCGGGGTGACCACGGTACGCCGCCTCAACCGGACGGCCGATCTCCTCAAGGACATGGCGCTCGGCGACGGGGACCTCACCAAGAAGCTCCCCCAACGGTTCGTGGTGTGCTCCGACATCATGAACTGCTCGGACACCGAGTGCCCCTCCTACGGGATCGCGGATCCCTGTTGGAGCCAGGTGGGAACGCTGCAGTTGGGCGCCGACACCCACCGGTGCTCCCAACTCCACGACGGCACCGTATCGGACTGCGAGTCCTGCCCGGTGTATGAGACGACCCGTTCCCACGAGGTGGACGAGTTCGACCGGATGAGCCATTGGTTCAACCTGTTCGTGGACCGGGTCCGCCACGTGGTGCGGCGCGCAGCCCTGGCCAGCGAAGGTCTGGCGACGATGGCGGACCAGCTATCCTCCGCCACCGCTCAGATCGCCACGAGCAACGAACAGGTGTCGAGCCAGTCGCAGGCCGTTGCCACGGCCGGCGAGGAGATGAGCGCCACGGTCCAGAACGTGGCCATGAACACCGCCGCGGTGAACCAGGCAGCCGATGCAGCCCGCCACACCGCCACCGAAGGAGCCAGCGTCGTGTCCCGTGCCGTGGACGCAATGAGGGACATCGCCCACGTCGTGGAACAGGCCGCAGCCACGGTGAAGGCTCTGGGCAACCGCACCGACGAGATCGGAAGCGTGATCCAGGTGATCGAGGACATCGCCGACCAGACCAACCTGCTGGCGCTCAACGCGGCCATCGAGGCAGCCCGCGCGGGCGAACACGGCCGCGGGTTCGCCGTGGTGGCCGACGAGGTCCGCAAGCTCGCCGAAAAAACGGTGAAGGCCACCCGTGAGATCGGCGAGACGATCGACGCGATCCAGGCCGAGAGCCGCAACGCCGTGCGCGCCATGGACGAGGGTCTCCACAGCGTGACCCAGGGCCGCGACCTGGGCGAGCAGGCCGGGCAGGCCATCCGGAAGATCGAGGACGAGATCGGACGGGCCGCCTCCCAGACCGAGCAGATCGCGGCGGCCACCGAGCAGCTCTCCGCCACGATCCAGGAGGTGGCCACGAACATCGAGGAAATCGCCCGGGGCGTCGCCCAGAACAGCCAGGCCACCACCCACCTGGCCGAAACGGCCGACTCCCTGGCCGCCCAGGCCCGCGAGCTCCAGAAGCTCACCGGGAGCTTTCGGACCTGAGCCGGTGGCGGCCCTTGCAGAGGACGAAAGGGGGCGGGGTCAGCCCGCCTCCCGTTTTCGTATCCTGGCCCACGTATCCCGAAGCGTCACGGCCCGGTTGAACACCGGCCGGCCCGGCCGGGTGTCGGGGTCGGCACAGAAATACCCCAACCGCTCGAACTGGTACCGGTCGCCGGGCTGGACCGCCGACAAGCCGGGCTCCAGCCGGCATCCGGTGAGCACCTCGAGGGACCGCGGATTGAGGTAGTTCTTGAAATCCTCCTTCACCCCGTCGGGATCGGGGTGGGTGAACAGACGGTCGTACAGGCGGATCTCGGCCTCCACCGCGTGGGCCGCCGAGACCCAATGGATCGTGGCCTTGACCTTCCGCCCGTCGGGCGCGTTCCCTCCCCGTGTGGCGGGGTCGTAGGTGCACCTGAGCTCCACCACCTCCCCCCGCTCGTCCTTCACCACGTCCACGCACCGCAGGAAGTAGGCGTACCGGAGCCGCACCTCCCGGCCGGGTGCCAGGCGGTAGAACTTCTTGGGCGGGTCCTCCATGAAGTCCTCCCGCTCGATGTAGAGCACCCTCGAGAACGGGACCTTCCGGGTCCCGGCCGATGGGTCCTCGGGGTTGTTGAGCGCTTCCAGTTCCTCCACCCGGTCCTCCGGGAAGTTCTCGATGACCACCCGGAGCGGCCGCAGCACGGCCATGCGGCGTTCAGCCCGGCGGTTCAGGTCCTCCCGGAGGCAGTGTTCCAGGAGGGCCACGTCCACGGTGCTCTCCTTCTTGGCCACGCCGATGCGCGCGCAGAAATCCCGGATCGACTCCGGGGTGTACCCCCGGCGCCGCAGCCCCGCGATCGTGGGCATCCGCGGGTCGTCCCAGCCCCGCACGTAGCCGCCTTCGACCAGCTCGGTCAGCTTGCGCTTGCTGAGCACCGTGTACGAGAGCTTCAGCCGGGCGAACTCGATCTGGCGGGGATGGTGCACCCCGAGCTGCTCCAGGAACCAGTCGTACAGGGGCCGGTGGTCCTCGAACTCCAGGGTACAGATGGAATGGGTGATCCCCTCGATGGAGTCGGACTGGCCGTGGGCCCAGTCGTAAGTGGGGTAGATGCACCAGGCGTCGCCCGTTCGGTAGTGGCGGGCCCGCTTGATGCGGTACATCACCGGGTCCCGCAGGTTCAGGTTGCCCGAGGCCATGTCGATCTTGGCCCGGAGCACCTTGGACCCGTCCGGGAACTCCCCGGCGCGCATCCGTCGGAACAGGTCCAGGTTCTCCTCCACGGGCCGGTTCCGGTAGGGGCTCTCCCGGCCCGGCTCGGTGAGGGTCCCCCTGTAGTGGCGGATCTGTTCCGCCGAAAGGTCATCCACGTATGCCTTGCCCTGCCGGATCAGCTCCTCGGCCCACCGGTAGAGCTGCTCGAAGTAGTCCGAGGCGTAGAACATCTTGTCGCCCCAGTCGAACCCGAGCCATCGCACGTCCTCCTGGATGGCCCGCACGTACTCCATGCTCTCGGTCTCGGGGTTCGTGTCGTCCATGCGCAGGTGGCACACCCCACCGAACTCCCGGGCCAGGCCGAAGTTGAGGCAGATGGACTTGGCGTGGCCGATGTGCAGGTATCCGTTGGGCTCGGGCGGGAAACGGGTCACCACCTTGCCGCCGTACCGGCCTTCCTCGATGTCCTTTCGAATGATCTCCTTGATGAAGTTGGAGGGCAGCGAGTTCTGGGCGACCTTACCGTTTCGTGAGTGGCTCATGCCGGAACGCTCCCGTCTCCCATCGGGGTCCATGCGAAACCGTGCGTTGATCCTTCCACCCTCTTTCCGGGGCCGCGCGAAGGGCGGACCCCCATTCACCCCCCCACCCCGCCGAAATACAGAACCGAGACGTACACGAAGTACCCGGTGAGGAGCAGCGCCCCCTCCCGCCGGGATATGCCCATCCCCGTGCGGCAGATGGGGAACAGCGCCACGGTGAAAACGGCCAGCACCGGGTACTGGAGCGAGAAGAACGAACGGCTCACCGCGATCGGGTCCAGCAGGCACGCCACCCCCAGGATGCCCAGCAGATTGAACAGGTTGGAGCCCAGCACGTTGCCCACGCTGATGTCGTCCTCGCCGCGCGCGGCCGCCACCAGGGTGGCCGCCAGTTCCGGCAGGCTCGTGCCCACGGCCACGAGCGTGAGTCCCACGATCACCGGCGGAACTCCCAGGAGGGCCGCGGCAGCCACCCCCCCCTCCACCAGCCACCGCCCCCCCACGAGCACCCCGGCGAGGCCGGCCACGGCCATGCCGGCCAGGAGGCCCTTGCGGGCGCCCGAGGCGTGGACCCGCTCGTACCGGGCCTGGACCTCGCCGGGTGCCCTGCGTTCCACCGCCACGCTCCAGTAGAGGAACCCGGCAAAGGCGGCCAGCAGGAGCACGGCGTCCGCCCGGCCCAGCATCCCGTCGGCGCTCAGCACCGCCACCAGGACCACCGCGGCCAGGCCCATCGGCACCTCCCTGCGGAGCAGGGTGAACTCCACCGAGAGTCCGCGCACCAGGGTCGCAAGCCCCAGGATGAGACCCATGTTGGCGATGTTGGATCCCACCACGTTCCCCAGGGCGATGTCGGCGTTCCCACCCAAGGCGGCCGTGATCGTGACCGCAAGCTCCGGCAGGCTCGTGCCGAAGGCCACCACGGTGAGCCCCACCACAGCCGGGGCCACGCCGAAGGCCCGGGCCAGGCCCGATGCGCCCCGGATCAGAACGTGGGCTCCCCCGTACAGGAGGGCCGAACCGGCCACGACCAGAGCCAGAGCCGCCCACATGGGGTCCGCCTTCAGCCTTCCCGCCCCGCGGCCAGGCGGTCCAGGCGGACCAGGTGCTCGTATTCCCCGATCACGATCAGCTGGTCTCCAGCCTCCGGTGCGCTCTGGGCCGAGGGGTTGAACTCCATGTGACCGCTGCGCCGCTTGATGGCCACCACGATGATGCCCAGTTCGGACCGGATGGGGCTTTCGGCCAGGGGCACCCCCACCAGGGGGGAGCCGCCCTGCACCAGAACCTCTTCCATCTGGAGGCCCAGGCTTTCGGACGTGGTGGCCAACTCGATGAAGTCGATCACGTTGGGGCGGGTCACGGCCATGGCCATGCGGGTGCCTCCGATGATGTACGGCGACACCACCTTGTCCGCTCCGGCCCGAAGGAGCTTGGCCTCGGTCTTTTCCTCCTCGTACCGAGCCAGGATGAAAAGGTTGGGGTTGAGCCCCCGGGCCGTGAGGGTCACGAACAGGTTGTCCGCGTCCGAGTGAAGAACGGTCACCAGGCCCCGGGCCCGCTCGATGCCCGCCTTCACGAGCACCTCCTCCTCGGTGGCGTCGCCCACCACCACGGCGTAGCGCTCCGGGATCTGCACCACCCGGCGCTCGTCTCGCTCGATCACCACGAAGGGCAGCGGCCGACGTTCGAACTCCTGGGCCACGAGGCTTCCGATCCGGCCGTAGCCGCATATGATGTAGTGGTCCTTCAGGCGCCGGATGCGGGACATCGTTCGCCTCCTGCCGAGGATGGTCTGGATCTCTCCCTCCACGATCATGCGGGTGATGGTCCCGATGGCGTAGGTCACCAGACCGACCCCCGCCACGATCAGCAGCATGGTGAAGGCCTTGCCCTCGGGGCTCAGCTCCCGGACCTCACCGTACCCCACGGTGGACAGGGTGATCACCACCATGTAGAGGCAGTCCTCCCAGGACCACCCCTCGATGACCCGGTAACCGGCCGTGCCCACCGCCAGGATGGTCACCAGGATGCCGAGTATCACCGTCAGGTGGGGCCGCGCCCTCACCGCAGCCCTCCATTGACGGGAGCGCGCCGCACCCCTAGACTGCGGCGTTTGGTCTTTGCCCCATCGCATTTCGGAAAGGATCCCATGCACCTGACCGACCAAAAGTTCGCCGACCTGGATCTGCCCGCCGAACTCCAGCGGGGCATCGCGGAGTGCGGGTTCACCCACCTCACCGAGGTACAGGCCCGGAGCCTACCCCTGGCCCTGGCCGGACACGATCTGGCTGTCCAGGCCCAAACCGGTTCGGGCAAGACCGCCGTGTTCCTGATCACCCTCTTCACCCACATGGCCCGCACGCCCCGCCGGGCCACGAAGGGCGTGTGCCCCCGCGCCCTGGTGATCACGCCCACCCGGGAACTCACCGTGCAGGTGGCCCGCGACGCCGAGGCCCTGGGCCGCCACATGGGATTTCGGATCCTGGCGGCCTATGGAGGCGTGGACTACCGCAAACAACGGGAGGCCATCGCCCGGGGGGTCGATCTCCTGATCGGCACGCCCGGCCGCCTCATCGACTA
>CAZBGL010000114.1:0-5701 GCA_964491375.1 uncultured Thermodesulfobacteriota bacterium
TGCCCCTGGCCAGGGATGCGGATCCGGCGGGACGCGTCGCCGCGCTCCTCGAGGCGCGCATGTATCTGGAAGAAGGTCAACCCCACAGGGCGCGGCTCGTGTTGGAGCCCTTGGTGGCTCGAGGGGACTTGGGCGTGGATCTCCACTACCTCTATGCGCGTGCTCTGGCGTTGACCAAGCGTTGGTTCGATGCACGGCGCGAGTACCTCATGGTTTTGAGTCGCGTGCCGGGAAACGTGCGGGCTCGTCTGGACTACGCTCATGTGTTGTATGCCATGGGTGATGTGCGGGGGGTTCTCGATCAGATTGATGCGCTACCCCGGGAGGCCCGCGCTGGTGCGCGAGCCAAGCTCCTGCGGGCGCGTGCCTTGATCCGGCTGGGAAAGCTGCGAGCCGCACGGGAGGTGTTGGCCGCGCTTCGGGCCGAGGCACCTGACAACCCCGTGCTCTTGGCGGTGGAGGGGGATCTGGCTCGGGCAGCCGGCAAGCCTCGCGAGGCGCTCGCCTGGTACCGGAAGGCCGCGGAAAAGAGCCCAGAGGCGTTCGAGCCGGTGCTGGCCCAGGCCTCGGTCATGCAGGAACTGGGCAGGCCGCTGCGCGAGATCGTGGCCGTGCTCGACGCCTATCAGCAGCGGGCCGGGGAGACCCCTATTGTCTTGAACTTCCTGGCCCGGCTTTATATGGACGCAGGGGAGTGGGTCGCCGCTTCGCGGACGATGGATCGGAGTCTCCTCCTTGAGCCCAACTACTGGGAAACCCGGTACCTGAAAGGCAGGCTCCATTTGGCCCAGGGGGAGCGTGCCAAGGCCGTGGTGGAGTTCGAGGAGGCCATCAACCTCGCCCCGGACGAGCCGGTGCCGTACAACGCGTTGGCCGCGCTGTACCTGGACGAGGGCAAGACCCGTGAGGCCGAGGCGGTGTACCGGCGGCTCCTCGACCGCAATCCCAGGGAGCCCGTGACGTGCAACAACCTGGCCGCCCTCCTCTTGCGCACCGGGCGCGAGGCCGAGGCCGTGGACCTTGCGCGCACGGCGCTCGTGGCCGCCCCGGCCAACCCGCACGTGATGGATACCCTGGGCTGGGCCCTCCACAAGGCGGGCAAACTCGAGGAGGCCGCTCCCTATCTGGAACGGGCCGCAAAAGATCTGCCAGACAATCCCGAGGTCCTGTACCACTGGGCGGTGAGCCTCAGGGAACGGGGAAGGAAGCAAAAAGCCGCAGAGGTAGCCGCTCAGATCCAAGAGATCGCTCCCGATTCGAGATTCGCCGCCGACGTGGCGGCTTGGCTGTGAGTCCGGTTTCAGCCCTTCCTGGGGGGGAGGGCCCCCTGGAGGCGACGAACCTGTTCGATCCATTCCGGAGTGATCGGGAGTTTCTCGTTCGTGCGGAAGTCGATGCGGACCTGGACGCTCTCGGCCCGGGCGGCGACACGGCCGTCCTCCAGCACCCGGGCCTCGTACGCGAATCCGTAGCTGGTCCGTCCGACCCAGGGGATCCGGATCCCCACCTCCAGCGTCTCCCCGAACACCACGGGGCTCAGGTAGTCGCACCGGATCGAGGCCACCAGGAAGTCGATGTCGTCCAGGCTACGGGCCCCGAAGGCGGCCTCGTAGTAGCGGGTGCGCGCGATCTCGAAGTACGTGAAGTACACCGCGTTGTTCACGTGGCCCAGGGCGTCGATGTCGCGCCAGCGCACATCGATGCGGGCCTTCACGGGAAAATCCGGCATGGCTCGCTCCTTCGTCCGGTTCGTCCTGTTCCGTTTCGCGTCGCAAGGGTCGCTACGGTCTCAGCGGAAGGTGTCTCGCGCAACGGCCGCCACGACCGCAACGGGTTCTCGCACAGACATCGCGCGGCGTTCGTGGCGTCGTGGCGTGCCCCCCACCGCGTCCCCCGCCATGGAAACTGGCCAACCGCGTTCGGCTAACGGTCTTTGACACGGTTGGAGTGGTCTCGACCGACTGTCCCCTGGGCGCACGTTCACGCCCCACCGCCGCCAGGGGCCTGGGGTCGCGCACGCGGCCGGAAGGCCAGACCCCTCCGCCTCGGCCCTGCCCCCTCGACGGGCGAAGAGGGAAAACGCCTCGCGCGCGCCCGGGCGACTCCCCCGTCCCCTGCCCGGGTAGACCCGCGTGGCCAGAGGACAAGCCGTCTGCGACCTGCTCGGGGCCCGGAACCGCGAAAGGGCCGGAAGGCCAAACGCCTTCGTCTCCCGAGCCCAGCCAGCGCCCACGCGAGCGGCACGAACGCCCCCAACCGGAACCGCCGAGGCCGGGGCCCCGAAGCGGAAACGGGCCCCTGGGCTCGGGCGGGCGCGAACACGCCGTATGCGACCTCGCCGCGGCACCCCGCCGCTCGGACGCGCCCGGCGAGCACCCTCGGGGCGCGCCGGCGCCGCCCGGAAACGATAGGGCCGCGGCGACTGTCGGAGCCGGGCCCGCGCCCCGCAGGGGGTCCTCCCGGACCCGTGCGGGTCAAACAGGCCGGTGTGCCACCAGCCCCGAGCCAACACCCCCAAGGCCGCTCCTCGACCCACACAAAGTCAGTGTCCTGCAAACAAGCCGCCCTGCGGTCTACCGGAGCTAGGATGCTCGAAAAGGCTGTTGGGCCTTCGGCCCATGTCGCGGCCGGAAAACCGCTCCCACCACAATGAGCATTCCAGCCTTCTCGCGTCCTAGCCTTCCAGCTCCCTCCAAGAAAGACGGCAAGGATACGCGATCCAGCCCCGGGCGGGAAAGGTCTTGCGCCGGAAACAATGCGGCCGCGCCCACGCGGGCGCGGCCGGTGGACCACGCGGAAGGTCCGGATCAGGATATGGAGGTGAGCGCCCGGTGGAACCAGCCGAGCACCGAGCCGGGGACCGAGCCCACCCCCAGGATGATGGCGACGAACGCACATCCCAGGGCCCATCCCAGGGGCGACAGGCCCACGGGTGCCGCCGGCTCGGCGCCCTCCTCCTCGGGGGCATAGGCCGCCTTCACCATCTTCAGGTAGTAATAGATCGAGATGGCCGTGTTGATCGCCCCGATCACCACGAGCGCCAGGTGGCCCTTCTCCAACGCCGCGGCCAGAACGAAGAACTTCCCCGCAAAGCCCACCGTGGGCGGGATGCCCGCAAGGCCGAACGCGGCCACCGCCAGCGTGAGCGCGAGCAGCGGGGCCCTGCGGTGGAGCCCCCTCAGGTTCTCCAGGGTCACGTTCTCGCCCCGGGGGGCGAGCGCGTAGATCACGTAGAACAGGGCCAGGTTCATCACGAGGTACCCGGCCACGTAGTACATGGCGCCGGCGTAGCCCCGGGGGCTCGCCGCGAGGATGCCGGTCATCATGAAGCCGGCGTGGGAGATGGAAGAGTACGCCAGGAGCCGCTTGAGGTCCTCCTGGACCAGGGCGGCCAGGTTGCCATAGGTCATGGAGAGGATCGCAAACAGGACGAGCACGGTCGTGAACGTGCCCTCGCCGCCGCCCAGCCCGGTCAGTCGGATCAGCACGGCCACAGCGCCCACCTTGGGCAAGGTGGCGATGACCCCCGATGTCTCGTTGGCCGCGCCCTGGTAGATGTCGGGTGTCCACAGGTGGAACGGGAACAGGGCCAGTTTGAAGAAGAACCCGCCCAGCATCAGGGTAAGCCCCATGAGGCCCATGGGCGAGGCCACCAGCTCCGGATAGACCGCGAGCAGTTCGTCCACCCGGGTGGTGTGGGCCAGCCCGAACACGTAGCTCATGCCGAACAGGCTCACGCCGGACGCCACGGCGCCGAACAGCACGTACTTGATGCCCGCCTCCACCTGCCAGGCGTGCTCGGAGCGCCGAAGGGGCACCAGGATGTAAAGCGCGTACGAGGACAGCTCGAGCGCGATGTAGAGGGTCAGCAGTTCCACCCCGCTCGCCAGGAACGTGAGCCCCAGCACGCTGATGGCCAGGAAGAGGAAGTACTCGGCCTCGTTCTCCGGGTCCACCCCCCGTACCCCTTCGCCGAACGCCACGGCCAGGAAGAACCCCAGGGCCACGAGGAACTTGAACGCTTGGCTGAACGCGTCCACCCGGTAGGTTCCGGCGAACAGTTCCCCCCGGGCGCCCAGGGTCAGGAGGGCCGTGACCACGCCCAGGGCCGACAGCGCGAGCGCGGCGCGCCGGGGCGTCCCCGGCCGCGTGCGCAGCAGGGTCAGGCCGAACAGCGCCAGGGCGACAAGGCTCATGTAGGTTTCGTGTGCAAACACCATGGCAACGTCCGTTCGTATGACGGCTGTCCGCTAACGGCTACCGGCCGCAGGCCTCTCGGCCCGGTGACGCCTGCAAGGGCGCGCCCACCCCGGAGTCGCCGGGAACCCGGTCAATGGACCCCTCCGCCGCTCTCCCCGTGGGCCGCGGGCGCGCCGCGGGCCGACCCCTCGCCGGCGTCGGGTTCGCCGTGGCCTCCTGCTGCCGGGAACAGGGCCTCCAGCAGGCCCTGGAGCCCGCCCTCGGGCAGGCCCTGGGCGGTGCGCGCCTGGACCACCACGTGGCGCACGCTGGCGTCCATGATGCGGAGGAACGGCCTGGGGTGGAGCCCGATCCAGAACACGAACACCGACAGGAACGCGAGCATCCCGGCCTCCCGGAGGTCCAGGTCGAACAGGTGCCTCCGGTGGGCTTCGGCGGCGTGGTCCTCGTGGCCGTGTTCCTCCCCGTGGCCGTGGTGATGCCCGCTGGTGCGGTCCCAGATGACCTTCTGGAGCAGGCGCAGCATGTACGTGGCCGCGAGCAGGGCCCCCGGAACGGCGAACGCGGCCAGCACCTTGTTCTGGGCGAAGGCGCCGATGAGCACGAGCAGCTCGCCCACGAAGGAGTTCGTGCCCGGGAACGCCAGGGACGACAGGCTGAACAGCCCCAGGAACGCGACGTACACCGGCATGAACGCGCCCACGGCCGAGTTGTCCTTGATGAGCCGGCTGTGGGTGCGCTCGTAGAGGATGCCCACGCAGATGAACAGCGCCCCGGTGGTGATGCCGTGGTTCACCATCTGGAGGATGGCGCCCTCCAGTCCCCGCTGGTTCACCAGGAAGGTGCCCAGGGTCACGAACCCCATGTGGCCCACCGACGAGTAGGCGATGAGCTTCTTCATGTCGGTCTGGCCGAGGGCGACGAAGCCGCCGTACAGGATGGAGACGATCGACCCCCACAGGAACACCGGGGCCAGGTAGGCCACGGCCAGGGGCGTCATGGGCAGGCAGAACCGGACGAACCCGTAGGTGCCCATCTTCAGGAGCACGCTGGCCAGGATCACGCTGCCGGCCGTGGGCGCCTCCACGTGGGCCGCGGGCAGCCACGTGTGGAACGGGAACATGGGCACCTTGATGGCGAACGCCAGGGCCATGGCCAGGAACACCCAGAACTGGAACGCGAAGGAGTAGCCCCGGGCCATGAGCTCGGGGATCAGGAACGTCCCGGTCTCCAGGTACAGGGCGATCACCGCCACCAGCAGCAGCACGCTTCCCGCCAGGGTGTACAGGAAGAACTTGACCGATGCGTACACCTTGCGTGGCCCGCCCCACACCGCGATCAGCAGGTACATGGGGACCAGCATGGCCTCCCAGAACACGTAGAACAGCACCAGGTCGAGGGCCGAGAACACCCCGACCATGGCCGTCTCCATGACCAGCAGGCTCACCACGAACTCCTTGACCCGCCGGTCGATGTAGCGCCACGAGCACAGCACGCACAG
>CAZBGL010000115.1:0-2744 GCA_964491375.1 uncultured Thermodesulfobacteriota bacterium
TTTGGCAACCTTTCTCTGTTCGGCGCCCTGGGGTTCGCCCTCCTGACCACCGGGTTTCTGGTGGGAGGGGTGCTCCGCAACGATCGGAGGTGGATCCGGGCGGGCAAGCGGGGCCTGTGTGCGGCCGCGGTGTGCCTCACCGGCGCCTCCGTGGCCCTGGCGTGGTTGTTCCTCACCGACGCGTTTCAGGTGGAGTACGTGGCCTCGTACTCGGACCGCGCCCTGCCGGTGTTCTACAAGGCCACTGCCTTCTGGGCGGGGCAAAAGGGCTCGCTCCTGTTCTGGGCCTGGGTGTTGGGACTGGTGTCGGCCGCCGTGGTGTTCTCCAACCGCAGGGAGCCCGACACCCGGGGCACCCCGTACGTGTACCTGGTGCTCACGGGTACCCTGACGTTTTTCCTGTTCCTGCTGTGCGCCGTGACGAACCCGTTCGAGACCCTGGGGTTCACGCCCCGCGACGGGCAGGGCCTGAACCCCATGCTCCAGAACCCGGGCATGGTGTTCCACCCACCCACCCTGTTCCTGGGCTACATCGGGTTTACCGTGCCGTTCGCCTATGCCGTGGCCGCCATGCTGACCGGCGCAACGGACGCCGCCTGGATCCGCAAGACGCGGGCGTGGAACGTGCTGTCGTGGATCTTCCTCACCGTGGGCATCGTTCTGGGGGGGCAGTGGGCGTACGTGGAGCTGGGCTGGGGCGGTTACTGGGCGTGGGACCCGGTGGAGAACGCCTCGTTCATCCCGTGGCTCACCTCCACGGCGTTCATCCACACGGCCATCATCCAGGAGCGTCGCGGCATCATGAAGGTCTGGAACATGTCGTTGATCGTCCTGACCTTCGTGCTGTGCATCTTCGGCACGTACCTCGTGCGGAGCGGCGTTCTGCAGTCCGTGCACGACTTCGGCGCCACAGGCCTGGGCGGGTACTTCCTGGCGTTCATCGCGGTGGTGCTGGTGGGCGGGGTGTACCTCATCGCCGAAAGCTACGGCGAGTTGCGCACCCCCGGGGGGCTGGACTCGTACCTGTCGCGCGAGAGCACCTTCCTGTTCAACAACGTGATCCTCCTGGCCCTGGCGTTTGCCACGTTCTTCGGCACGGTGTTTCCCCTGATATCCGAGGCGGTCACGGGGGCCAAGGTCACGGTGGGCGCCCCGTTCTTCAACCAGGTGAACACCCCCCTGTTCCTGGTGCTGCTCCTGATCACCGGGGTGTGCCCCATGATCGGGTGGCGCAAGGCGTCGGCCTCGAACCTGAGGCGCAACTTTCTGCGGCCGGCGGTGGCCGCCGGGGTTCTGGGCGGACTGCTCTTAGCGGCGGGGGTGCGCGAGTTGTACCCGTGGTTGGCCTACACCCTGGCCGGATTCGTGGCCGGCACCATCGTGCAGGAGTTCGCGAGCGTCATGCGTGCGCGGGCGAACATCACGGGCCAGGCGTCGTGGGCCGCGGGGTTTCGCGCCGTGTGGCGCATGCGGCGGCGCTACGGCGGCCACCTGGTCCACCTCGGACTGGTGTTCATCGTGGTGGGCATCACGGGCTCGTCGGCCTACAAGGAGGAAGCCCAGGCAACCCTCTCCCGGGGCGAGAGCCTGCGGGTGGGCCGGTACGAGCTTCGGTACGAGGACTTCAAGAACTACCGCAAGTTCAACCGTACCGTGTACGCCGCGGTCCTGGGCGTCTACGTTGGCGGCCGCAGGATCGGCGAACTTGAGGCCGAACGGCGTTACTACATCAACGCCCGCCAGCCCACCACCGAGGTGGCCCTGCGATCTACGCTCGTGGAAGATCTCTACGTCATCATGCCCGGGATCGACCGCACGGGCGAGATCACGATCAAGGCCACGGTGAACCCCCTGCTCGCGTGGATCTGGGTCGGCGGGGGACTCATGGTGGTGGGAGGGGTGGTGGCCATCGTGCCCCGGAGACGCCGCCGGGCGGGTCGTCGGCCGGGAGGTGGGACGTGAGAGCGCTGATCGCCCTGACCCTTGCCGCATGGGTGGGGCTGTCCCCGGCCCCGGGGCTGGCCCTCACCGAGTCCGAGGTGGCCGAGGCCCTCATCTGCTATGCCTGCCCGGGCGAGCCCCTCACGGCCGACCGGTGTAGCGGGGGTGACCAGATGAGGGCCGCGATCCGCCGGATGATCGCCGAGGGCAAGACCAAACAGGAGATCCTGGACTACTTCGTGGCCCAGTTCGGCGAGGAGATCCTGACCGTTCCGCCCAAGCGGGGGTTCAACCTCGTGGCCTACGTGGGCCCGTTCGTGGGGTTTGCCGCCGGGGCGGTGGTGGCTGTGGTCGTGATCCGGCGGTGGGGCCGGGCGGCTCCCACGGGGAGGAGCGCGGGGCCTGCCGGCCCACCCCCCGTGGACGAGGCCGCCCGGTCCAAGGTGGAGGACGAGTTGGCGCGGCTCGAGGACGAGGAGGTGTGAGCATGCCGGCCGTGGCGTTCCTCGTGTTGGCGACGGTGCTTCTGGGCTGGGTGTTCCTTGCGCTTCGCGCTCCGAGGGAGCCCCTTGTGGCCGAGCTCGAGCACCGGACCCGCCGGATCCAGGCCCTGGAGCAGGAGAAGCAGAACTATCTCCGGGCCATCCGGGACGTGGAGTTCGAGCGGGCCACGGGAAAGCTTTCGGATCGGGACTACCAGGACCTGCGGGAGTTCTACACCCGCAAGGCGGCCGAGGCGATCCGCGCCCTCGAAGAGCTCGCAGAGAAGGACGGCCGTGCCTGAGCCCTTTGTGGAGGTGGAG
>CAZBGL010000116.1:0-2668 GCA_964491375.1 uncultured Thermodesulfobacteriota bacterium
GAGGTGGGGTCGTTGGTGGCCCCTCCCCGCGTGTGGCACACGAGGCACCCGTTGGACACCGCGTCGTACCATCCGTCCTCCCCCGGCCAGGAGGCTTTGTTGTTGTGGCAATCCACGTTCGAACACGTATCCGCGGCAGCATCGTACACGGCGTCCGTGTCCGCGGACTCGTTTCCGATCACAATCGCGACCCACATCGGATCGATGTACCCGGTAACGTCGGTCGTCCCGTTGTTGTGCAGGCTCGCGAACGACGAGCCCCGCGGATCCTCATGACAGTACGCGCACATTTCTTTCTGCTGGGCGTCCGTGTACGGACTCGTGTAGCCCAGCTTTTCCGCGATTCGCGAGATATGGGCGGGATGGCGGCCTTTCCGGTCGGGCGACGCAGTGCCATCGGGCCAGTACGTTCCGGCAACCGGATCGCCGTGGCATCCGGCACACGACGGACTGAACGCCTTGTCGTGGGGATGGCACGTCCCGCAGTCGCCCGGGTTGCTCGCACCACCCGGATGGCTCCCGCCCGACGCGCTCGTATCGTCTACAAACGCGTACGGCGTGTCCGTACCCGGGGTGCCCTCGTGGCACTCCTGACAGATGCTCGAATAGGGACCGTCGCTGTCCGCATAACTCGTCCCCGCGGCGGATTGGCCGGTTGTGTCATCGGTAAACGCCAGGGCGGTCTGTTCGGTGGGCTCGGCCGGGGGTGGGCCGGCGGGCAGGCTGAACGCCGCCTTGTCGTAAAGCTCCCGCTGCACCATGGAGAGATTCGTATCGTCCCCATGGGGGTCGTGGCAGTTCACGCAGTCCGGGGCGAAGCTCCACGTGTACTTGGGGGCATACCCGGCGTTGGACATTTCGGCGGAGGAATGGGTCACGATCGTGGAAATGTCCAAGCCGGTGCGGGGGCCCGTGGTCCCGGCCTCGTGGCATCCCGTGCCCGTGTACGAGCACGAAAACTGGACCCCGGCCGTGGCCGCATCCTGATCCACCAGCCGGAAGGGATTCGCCCCATCCAGTTGGGCCGGCTGTACCTGTTGGGTGGCGGAATCGTGGGGCACGTTGCTGTCGTGGCACGCGGAACACGCCACCCCTTTGGCCCCGTGCCCGTAGTTGTTGTACTCGGAGCTGCTGATCTTGGACTGCGCCCCTGTGTTGTCCCACACGAAATCGTTCACGTCTGCAGCGGCAGGCGATCCGCCCACCGTGGCGTGGCACACGTCGCACGTATAGTGGCCGTTCGTCCCCACATCGTAGTCCCACGGGATGTTGCTGTTGCCCCCGTGGCAGTTCGCCGACGAACACGTACCGTTGATCCCTCCGGTGCCCGCCGTGAAGGTGAAATACCCCAGGGCCGCAGTAGTGAGACTTGGATCCACGTCCACGTCGTACACCATGTTCACATGGGTGGCCGGGTTGAAGCTGCCGCCTCTTCCCCTGTACGTTGTGTAGTGGCACGCTCCGCAGTCCGAATACAGGTTCTCCCCCACGTGCTTCTCGTGCTTGTTTCCTTTGGGCGTTCCGTCGATGTCCTGCAGATCCGGATAATCCGGCCGGGACCCATGGCACTTGGAGCACGATCCGTTGAGGTTGTCCCAGGTGATTGGAACCCATCCGGCGCTCACCCCCTTCTGGCGCGTGTACGTGTACTCCCCGAACGGGGGCACGAGGTCGTTGCCCTGGCTGTGGCAGTACGTCTGGGTACAGGCGCCGAACCCGCTCCCCACGGCGGTATCCCCATCGTAGGTGCTGTTGACGTCCAAGCGCGGATCGGCGGTATCAAACGCCACCTCGGCCGCCCCGTTGGCGTGTGTGGGGTAGTTGAGCGTAGAGCCGTCCGGCGTGGTGGCCACGTGGCAGAGGTTACAGCCGTACCCGTATTCGCTGGACGCCGTGTGCTTGAGATGCGCGTTGCTCCGGGGGGGCGACCCCGCCGTGGCGCCGTGGCAGGTGCCGCAGTCCCCGGTGGTCGCGTTGTTCCATTCGGGCGTGGTGTCCGAGCCCCCGTTGGGGGACGGGAACGTGGCCGTGTCGTCTCCATGGCAGTACAGGGTGTTGCACGTGCCGTAGGTGGCGGTGTCGTTGGGCCGGCTCCCCTTGGCCAGGCTGTACGCGCCGTTGGGGTTCAAGGCGTCGAACACCACGTCCACGTTGTTCCGGACCGTGCCGGGACTTGTGCTCATGAGGTTGTTGAACTCCGTGGCCGAGCTCACCCCGGTCTCGTTGTGCAGCCCCGCGTTCTGGTGGCACTTTCCGCAACCGTACCCCACGGTGGTCACGTGCTCGGCGTGGGCGTTGGTGGTCGGCGGGTAGCCGTGGCACTGATCGCACTCGGCGGGCATGAACCCGTCGGCCGTGCCGCCCGGGTTGCTGTCGTAGTCGTGTGAGTGGCAACCCGAGCAGTCGTTCCCCTGCTCGTCGGCCGTATAGTCGTCCAGCTCGCTGTGGTTGCCGTCCGTGTTCAAGAGGGCTGTGGAACTGCCCGGCCGGTTCGCATCCACGTGACAGGCCACACAGAGGTTGTCCGACTGGGTGAGTCCGTCGTCGAACGAGTTGGTCCCGCTCGTCGCCTCGAACACCACCGGGACCGTGGTGGTCCGGTCCGAGCCGGTGGCCGGCTCGGAGTAGTTCTTCACCTCCACAGAGGCCCGGATCATGTAGATGTTGG
>CAZBGL010000117.1:0-6137 GCA_964491375.1 uncultured Thermodesulfobacteriota bacterium
GTGAGCACGGCAAAGGCGGCGGCCGCGCCCAGGAACACGGGCCGGACGGGGTGGTGCGCGGCCAGCGCGAGGGCAGCGATCTGGGTCTTGTCGCCGAGCTCGGCCAGGAAGACGAGCCCGAACGCGCCGGTGAACACCGCGGGCTTCACGGCCTCAGCGCCCTCCGTGGCCCTGTACGAAGCCACGGATCCCGAGCAGGGTGTTGCGGCAGAAGAACCGCTCCCGGGCCCGGATGTCCTCGGGCAGCCGGTGGAACCGCGCGAACGCCGCGTCCCGCAGGGCCAGCTCGGCCAGGGCCCGCTCCTCCCAGCCCTCGGGTTCGGCCTCGAGCACCTCCTCCACGGTGGACACCCACAGGTCCATCTGTTCCAGCGCGTCGGTCAACGCCTTGCGGGGGTCTTGGGCGGTGCCGTAGTGCCCGAGACACAGGAGGTCCGCCCCAGCGTCCGCGGCCCGCAGGATGGAGCGCCGGAACACGTCGTGGCGGAACACCGGCGGGGTGGCGGGCCTCCGGTACGCTTGGCCGTCCAGCGCCAGGTGCACGCCGGCCAGCTCCCCGGCGAACAGGACGCCGCCGGCCCGGAAGCACAGGTGATGGGGAGCGTGGCCCGGGGTGTCCAGGGCCTCCACCCGGGTGCCGTGGATCTCCAGCGTGGGTTCGCACACGAGGCGCTGCGGAGGCACGGGAAGCGGTTCGCCATAGGCTTCCGCCACCCGGCCCAACACCTTGCGGGAGCCCTCCCACAGGCGGCCCGGGTCCGCGAGGTGGGGAGCGGCCCTGGGGTGGCACCAGACCCGGGCCTCTGGGTGGTGCGCCACGAGCGCTCCGGTCCCGCCCCCATGGTCCAGGTGGATGTGGGTCAGGAGCACGGCCGGCACCCGCACGATCCCCATCCGGTGCAGGGCCTGGAGGAGCGCGGGGATCGTGGAGGCCGGGCCCGGATCCACCACGGCGGCCTCCCGGCCCCGTGTCCAGACCCAGGCGCTGACGAAACGGCGGAACCCCTCCAGGGGCAGGTCCAGATCCACCAGGAACAGGTCGTCGCGCACCCGGTGCACGCCCATGGCCGTCCTCAGTTGCGAAGGGCCTGGACGGGGGCGGGAATGCGGCCGCCCCGGCGGACGAACGCGGCGCAGGGAACCGGGTTGACCGGCATGACCGGTGCCTCCCCCAGAAGCCCCCCGAAGCACACCCGATCCCCGGCCCGCTTGCCCGGGGCGGGGATGATGCGCACGGCCGTGGTCTTGTGGTTGGCCACGCCGATGGCCATCTCGTCGGCGATCAGGGCGGCCAGGGTCTCGGGCGGCGTGTCACCGGGCACGGCGATCATGTCCAGGCCCACGGAGCACACCGCCGTGAGGGCTTCCAGCTTCTCCAGGGTGAGGGCCCCTTCGGCCGCGGCCTCGATCATCCCCCGGTCCTCGCTCACCGGCACGAACGCACCGGAGAGCCCCCCGACCGAGGACGAGGCGAACGCTCCGCCCTTTTTCACGGCGTCGTTGAGGAGCATCACAGCGGCCGTGGATCCCGGGGCGCCTGCCCGGCCCAGACCCATGGCCTCCAGGATCCGGGCTACGCTGTCGCCCTCGGCCGGCGTGGGGGCGAGCGACAGGTCCAGGATCCCGAACCGCGCCCCCAGGCGGCGGGCCATCTCGCGGCCCACCAGCTCCCCCATCCGGGTGATCTTGAAGGCGGTTTTCTTGATGGTTTCGGACACCTGGCCCAGGTCGGCGTCCGGAGGAAGCTGTTCCAGGGCCCTTCGCACCACGCCGGGACCGCTGACCCCTACCAGCACAGCCGTCTCGGGCTCCCCCGGTCCCAGGAACGCGCCCGCCATGAAGGGGTTGTCCTCCACCGGGTTGGCGAACACCACGAGCTTGGCGCAGCCGACGCCGTCTCGGTCGGCCGTGCGGCGCGCGGTATCGGCGATGACCCGGCCCATCTCCAGGCAGGCGTCCATGTTGATGCCGGTGCGGGTGCTGGCCACCGAGACCGAGGCGCAGAGCCGGTCGGTGGAGGACAGGGCCTCGGGGATGGCGGTCACCAGGGCCCGGTCCACCTCTGTGGAGCCCTTGTGGACCAGGGCCGTGAACCCGCCCACGAAGTTCACCCCCACCTCGGCGCCGGCCTCGTCCACCGCTCGGGCCACCTCCAGGAACGCGGCCGGCTCCCGGCTGGGCACGATCCAGGCGAGCGGCGTGAGGCTCACCCGGGTGTTCACGATCGGGATCCCGTACGTGCGCTCCAGGTCGCGGGCCACCGGGGCCAGCTCCCCGGCCCGGGAGCGGATCTTGTCCCGGATCTTGCGGGCGCAGGCCCCGGGATCCGGGTCGGAACAGTCCCACAGGGAGATGCCGAGGGTGACCGTGCGCACGTCGAGCCGGTCCTCGGCGATCATGCCCACGGTTTCGAGGATTTCTTCGCTCGTGAACTGCATGGTGGGAACCCCGGAAGAGGGGGGTCAGACCCGGTGCATGTACCGGAACACCTCGGCGTCCTGCACCGTGACCCGCAGCTCCATGTCCGCCACCGCCTCCTGGAGGCGGTCGGCGAGCTCGGGGAGGGCCAGGGGGCTCTTTTCCATGTCCGCCAACAGGGTCATGGCGAACACGTGTCCGCCGAGGATCTTCTGGTTGATGTCCTCGATGTTCACGCGGCAGTCGGCGAGCACCGTGGCGACGCGGGCCACGATGCCGATCTGGTCCCGGCCGATCACGGTGACCACGATCTTGCGGCCCATCAGTGCTCCTGGGGTGTCTGGGAGACGGCCTTCACGTTCTCCTCTAGGGTCCTGCGGAACGCCTCGGCCTGTTCGGCATGGTCGAACCACGACCTGCCCACCACGAAGGCCTCTCCCCGGGATCCGTAGACCAGGAAGTACGCCGGGGTGATCTGGAGCCCGGTGATCTGGTCCCAGCCCAAGAAGGCCCGGCCGTGGGGTGCGGCCAGCTCCAGCCCTTGGTCGGTGAGCGTGTAGCGCAGGGGCGCCTGCAGGGTGCGGCTGCGCCGGTACTGCTGCTTGGACCGGTGGGTCACCATCAGGAACAGGCCGGCCAGCACCAGGAGCGGCGAGGCCGCCATCCACGTGCCCGAGCCGCCCAGGCCGGTGCGGGTGCTCCAGAACAGGCCCACGCCGAACACCGCGAGGTGCAGGATCAAGATCGCGGGCTTGCGGTAAAACAGCCACCGGTTCAACCGAACGAACTCTTCCTCGGTGATCCGGCCCTCGACCGTCATGGCTCCTTCCGGCAGGGATTCGGGTGCATGCCGATCGTGGCACAGGCCCCCCGGCCGGTCAAGGTGGCAGGTCGTACCCCCGGGGGGTCACCATCCACCGCCCCACCCGGCGGGTTGAGCGGTTGCCCACGATGACCACGCTCATCATGTCCACATCGGCCTGGGGCACCTCGGCCAGGGTGGTGAGCCGCACGGACTGGCCGGTCCGCAGGGCGTGTCGCACCACCCCGGCCGGCGTGTCCGGGGGGCGGTGGGCCAGGAGGATCTCGCATGCTTCCACGAGCTGGCGCACCCGGCGGCGGCTGCGCGGGTTGTACAGGGCCACCACCAGGTCGGCGGCCGCCACGGCCTCGATCCGTGCGCGGATGACGGACCACGGCACGAGCAGGTCCGACAGGCTCAGGACCGCGAAGTCGGTCATCAGGGGGGCGCCCAGCAGGCTCGCCGCCGCCTGGGCGGCCGACACGCCGGGCACGATCTCCACGGGGACCCGTCCGTCGGGATCCTCCCGCTCGAGCAGCTCCAGGACCAGCCCGGCCATGCCGTATATCCCGGGGTCGCCGGTGCTCACCACGGCCACGACATCGCCCTTCAGCGCCCGCTCCACCGCGGCCCGGGCGCGGTCCACCTCCCGGGTCATGCCGGTGGCGATCCGCTCCTTGCCGTAGACGAGGGACCCCAGGAGATCGATGTACCGGGTGTAACCCACCACCACCCGGGCCGCTTCCAGGGCCTCCACCGCGCGGGCGGTCATGTGGGGCCGCCCGCCGGGCCCGATGCCCACCACGAACAGCACGGTTCAGTCTCCCTCCGGCTCGGGGTGCGGCGGCACGGGGCGGAGCGCAAGGGCCGCGGTCCAGGAAGGCCCTTTGACCTTGGGGAGAACCAGCCGGGCCCCTGGAGCGGCCGCAAGCGCCGCCGCCTCGGCCACGCTGGGGGTGCCCACGGCCCGGCGCACCCGCTCGGAGGGGGTGGGAACCCGGACCCGTTCCAGTTCCTCGGCCGGGAACGCCCTCAGGGGCACCCCCAGCGCCTCGGACAGGCGGTGAAGGGCCGGCTCGCCGGCCTTGGCATCCACCGTGGCCAGCACCGAGATGCTGAGCGGGCTCCAGCCGCTACGTTCGAGGGCGGACCGCACGCCTCCCAGAACCTCCTCGGGATCGGCAGCCCGGCGGCAGCCCACCCCGGCGGCGAGGCAGGGCGGGCGAAGGTACAAGGCCGCCTCCAGGCCGGGCCGGAGCCGGGGCGTGACCGCCAGGAGCACGCCGGCGAACCTCCGGGCCTCCTCCTCGTCTTCTGTGGCCAGATCCAGGTGGTCCCGGAAGCCAGCCAGCAGGGCCTGTCCGCCGGCCTCCGGGTCGGCCCAGGCGCCCAGGGGCTCGCCGTTGACCAGGGCCGCGTTCACGGCCACCAGGCCCTCCCTCGGTTCCCAGCCGAACCCCCGCTGTTCGGCCCACACCTCCACCGCCCGCCGGCCGAGCGCATCGGTGGCCGTGGTAAGAACCGGCGTGCCCCCGAGGATGGCGGCCGCCCGGCGGGCCAGATCGTTGGCCCCGCCCAGGTGGCCCGAGAGGATGGGTACGGCGAACCTGCCCTCCGGGTCCAGGACGACCACCGCCGGATCCCGGGCCTTGTCCTCCAGGAGCCCCGCGATGGCCCGCACCGCAACGCCCGCGGCCATGACGAGAAGGAACCCGTCCGACGAGGGCCACAGCCGCCGGAGGAGGGCGGCCACGGGTGCCGCAAAGCCCCGCGCGCCGGCGCAGGCGAACCGCTGCGGCGCCCAGGCCGTGCACCCGGGCAGGGCCCGGGCGAGCCGGGCAGCGGTGGCCGCGCCCCGGCGGGTCAGGGCCACGGCGTGCAGGCGGTCGGGTTCGACAGGGGTCCTCATGGAGGGGAATCCCCCTTCCGGTACCCGTGGGAGAACGAGGGGTCGTAGAGCCGCGAACGGGGGGGCTCCCCCGAGCCACCCACCCGGCGGCCCAGGGCCCTGCCCACCAGGATCATGGCCTGGCGCCGGAAGCCGGCCCGCTGGACCTTGGGGGCGATGTCGGCAAGCGTCCCGGTGAGGCACACCTCGTCGGGCCAGGAGGCACGGTGCACCACGGCCGTCGGCGTGTCCGGGGGGAGCCCGCCCCGCAGGCAGGCGTCCACCACCTCGTCGATCCGGTCCACCGAAAGGAAGACGCACAGCGTGGCCCCGGTTGAGGCCAGCCGCTCCAAGGCCTCGGACTCCGGGACCGGTGTCCGGCCGCCGAGCCGGGTGAACACCACGGTCTGGGTCACGCCGGGCAGGGTGAGCTGGGTGCCCAACGCTGCTGCCGAGGCGAACGCCGAGCTCACCCCCGGCACGATCCGGCACGGCACGCCGTGGCGTTCCAGCCGCTCGATCTGCTCCTGGACGGCCCCGTACAGGGAGGGATCGCCCGTGTGAAGGCGCACCACCCGCCGGCCCTGCCGGGCGGCCTCCAGACAGATCCGGGTGGTCTCCTCCAGGGTCAGGCCCGAGGTGTCGTGAGTCGGAACCCCCGGCCGGGCCCATGCCAGGATCTCGGGGTTCACCAGGCTGCCGGCGTACAGCACCACGTCCGCCGCCTCGACCGCCTTCCGCCCGAGCACGGTGATCAGGCCCGGGTCGCCGGGCCCGGCGCCCACGAACACCACCTCTCCCGGCCGTACCGGCTCGCCACGAAAGTTCGGGTCCACGCTCCCTCCTTCCGGATGACTTCTCGCTGGGAAACCCCCAGGGCCGCGGCGGCCGTAGGAGCCGCGCCCGCGCCTCGCAGGGAGCCCTCCCGAACCCGCACGGATCGAACGGGCCGCTCCCAACCGCCCCGGGGGGTCGGATCCGCGAAGGCGGCCGGAAGGCCGAGCGCCGCGGCCTCCCGAGCCTACCGAC
>CAZBGL010000118.1:0-9302 GCA_964491375.1 uncultured Thermodesulfobacteriota bacterium
CTCCGCGCCGTCCCGGGACCCACGGCATTCCGTCACATAAATTTCGCCGGGAGGCCCCCAGGGGTTCGTCGACCCGGCCCGGGGGGTCGGATCCGCGAAGGCGGCCGGAAGGCCGAACGCCGCGGCCTCCCGAGCCCGCCGGCCGCGCACGCGAGCGGCACACCAGCTTCCGAGCACTCCCACCGAGGCCGTGGCCGCGAGCGGAGACGGGCCCCCGGGCCGACCACGCCGTCTCCACCCGGACCCGGGGGGCGCGGCGACGCGAGGGCCGCGCCACCTGGGGTCGCCGCGGGCACCCCCGCCTCCCCCCGGCACCACCCCTCCCGCGGTCCGGTACCCGGCCGGCCAGCGGCACGGTGCCGCGGCGAAACAGGATACCGGACTTCGCGGCCTCCGGAGCCGCGGCCCCCGGGTCCCTCGCGCCCTCGCCACGGCGCAACGGGCGTCATTTCGTCTCGCACGACGATCGCAAGGGAAGCACAGGTAGGCCTCCTGGGCTCCCGATGCCGACCCGCACGGTTGCATTTCGTACCGAAAGGACCCATCCTGAAGGACCTGCCGTGCACCGGACACGGGTCCGGTCCTGACGAGGAGGGAAACGGAACGTGATCTGGACGCCCGAGTCCCTGGACTACGTGGGCGCCATCTACCGCCCCCCCAGCGAGGCCCGCTCGATCATCCTCCAGGCCACGGTGGGGTGTGCCCACAACCGGTGCACCTTCTGCGTGAGCTACAAGGAAAAGGGCCGGTTCCGGATCAAACCCCGGGAGGTGATCGAGGCCGACCTGGACAAGGCCGCGCGCCTTTACCCCCATGCCAGGCGGCTGTTCGTGGCGGACGGCGACGCCCTGATCATGCCGATGCGGGAATGGCGGTGGCTCCTGCCCGCAATCCGCGACAAGCTGCCGTGGATCGAGCGGGTGGGCGCCTACGCCACGGCCCGGGCGATCCGCAAGAAGTCCGACGAGGACCTCCGGTGGCTCCGGGAGAACGGCCTGGGCATCCTCTACCTGGGGGTGGAGAGCGGCGACGACGAAACTCTGACCTACGTGAAGAAGGACTCGACGGCCGAGCAGATGATCGATGCCGGCCGCCGGGTCAAGGCGGCCGGCATCGTGCTGTCGGTGACCGTGCTGCTGGGGATCGCACCGCCGGGCCGCAGCCGCGTTCACGCCCGGGAGACCGGCCGAGTGCTCACGGCCATGGACCCGGACTACGCGGCCGCGCTCTCGGTGATCGTGTGCGAGGGCACCGAACTGGCCGAACGGGTGGCCCGGGGCGAACACCCCGTGCTCTCACCCCAGGAGTACCTCCGGGAGCTGCGCGAGATGCTAGCCGCCACCCACATGACCGGCGGATACTTCATGGCCAACCACGCATCCAACTACCTGCCCCTCAAGGTGCGGATGCCCGAGGAGAAGGAAGACGCCCTGGGGGTGTTGGACGCGGCCATCGCGGGTCTCGTGCCCCTGCGGCCCGAGACCTACCGGGCGCTGTGAGGGGCGGGGACGAAAGGACACCGACCATGCACACGCAAGCTCAAGCCGAGACCCGAGGCAACGGATTCCACCGGTTCCAGGGTACCGAGGGGTACGTGGCCTCGCGGGCGCTTCAGGACGCCGTGAACGTGGCGCTGGCCCTGGAGCGGCCGCTCCTGCTCCGGGGGGAACCGGGAACCGGCAAGACCCTGCTCGCCCACCACATCGCCCGGGCCCTGGGTCTGGACATCATCGTGTGGAACGTGAAGTCCACCACCAAGGCCAAGGATGGCCTGTACGTGTACGACACCGTTCAGCGGCTCAACGACGCCCGGTTCGGCGAAGGGGACGTCAAGGACATCCGCCGGTACATCCGCCTGGGCCCCCTGGGCCGGGCCTTCGCCAGCCCGCAACGGGTCGTCCTGCTGATCGACGAGATCGACAAGGCGGACATCGAGTTCCCCAACGACCTGCTCCAGGAACTGGACGAGATGAGCTTCCAGATCCTGGAGACCGGCGAGACCGTGCGGGCCCGGCACCGTCCCGTGGTGGTGATCACCTCGAACGCGGAAAAGGAACTGCCCGACGCCTTCCTGCGCCGGTGCGTGTTCCACTACATCGACTTCCCGGACGAGGCCCAGATGCGGGCCATCGTGGCGGTGCACTTCCCGGACCTGCCGGAGCGGCTGCTCTCGGAGGCCCTCCAGGTGTTCTATGCGCTGCGCGAGGTGCCGGGGCTGAGGAAGAAACCCTCCACCTCGGAGCTCCTGGACTGGATCCGGGTGCTCCTGGCCTCGGGCGCGCGGCCCCCGCGGGACGGCGGCCTCCGGCCCGACGCCGTGCCCTTCCTGGGCACCTTGATCAAGCTCCAGGAGGACATGGAGACCCTGGGCCGGCGCACCGGCCGGACCGTGGACGTGCGCACCGCGGGACGGCGCTTCTTCAGGTGACGGACGCGGGCATGTTCCTGCCCCTGTTCTACACCCTGAAGGCCCTGGGCGTGCCGGTGAGCCCCACGGAGTGGCTCACCCTGATGGAAGCCCTGGCCAAGGGCCTCCACAACCACAGCCTCACGGACTTCTACTTCCTGGCCCGGAGCCTTCTGGTCAAGGACGTGGCCCACTACGACGCGTTCGACCAGGCGTTCGCCCACTGCTTCCGCAACGCCCAACTGCCCGACGACCTGGCCACCAAGGAGCAGATCCTGGAGTGGCTGTCCGACCCCCTGTCGCCGCTCCGGCTGCCGCCCGATGAACTGGAGCGGATGCGCCGGCTCACCCTGGAGGAGCTGTTGCGCGAGCTGGAGGACCGCTTGCGCACGCAGCGCGAGGCCCACCACGGCGGCCACCACTGGATCGGCACGGGCGGCACGAGCCCGTTCGGCAGCCGGGGCAGCCATCCCACAGGAATCTCGTTCGACCCCGAGGGCGGGGGCGGCGGCGCGGTGCTCCGGGCCTTCGAACGCCGGTACCGGAACCTGCGCAACGACCTCACGCTGGACGTGCGCCAGATCGGCGTGGCCCTGAAGAAGCTCCGGGACCTGCGCCAGACCGGGAGCGAGGAGATCCTGGACGTGGAGGCCACGGTGGACCGCACGTGCCGGAACGGGGGAGACATCGAGCTGGTGTTCACCCGGGAACGGGAGAACCAGGTGCGCCTGATCCTGGCCATGGACACCGGCGGGTCCATGGAGCCGTACCGGCACCTGACCGAGCGGCTGTTCTCCGCCGCCCACGGGCTCAACCACTTCAAGGACTTCCGGGCGTTCTACTTCCACAACTGCATCTACGAGAACCTGTACACCGACATCGAGGCCGACGAGTTCGTGCCCACGTTCGAGGTGATGCGCGAGTACGGGAAGCGCTACCGCTTGGTCGTGGTGGGCGACGCGGCCATGGCGCCCTACGAACTGCTGATTCCCAACGGCACCCTGGAGCGGCGGCGCACCACCAACATCAAGGGCATCGACTGGCTCCGGATGCTGGCCGAGGCGTTCCCCAAGCGGGCCTGGCTCAACCCCGTGCCCGAGGACTCCTGGGCCTACTACGACACGATCCGGACCATCCGCGGCCTGTTCCCCATGTTCCCGCTGACGCTGGCCGGCCTGGACCAGGCCGTGAAGGCGCTCCTGTAGGGTCCGGGCTTCAGGTCCCCTGCCCGGGAAGACGATAGGAACGTGTGAACTCCGGCTCCTGAGGCCGGGATCCCGCAGCGACGCCACGGGCGCCGCGAGAGGACGAGAACTTTGGGAGGCCGGAACGCTGGGAAGCCAGAACGTTCGAATGCAGGAGCCCCTGTGGTGGGCGTGGCCTCCCGGCCATGATCACGACCGAGGGATCGCTCCCACGGTCAAGGGGCAGAGGAGAAGATCGTGTTCCGTCCCGGATCGGCGGACCTCTGACCCCTGAGAACCCGAAGGCTCAAGAGACTCCTCGCTTCGTGACGTTCTGGCCGTCATGCCGTCCGGCTTTCGTGCGACAGGCAACCGAAAACAGATCCGGGGCAACAGCCCCGGCAGAAAGCCGAGGCTTCAGGAACCGAACATGGCACGTCGCCTGTATGCACTTGCCATGCACCAGCGCCGGACCACGGCAGCCGGGCTCGTGGCGGCCCTGCTCGCGGGGTGCGCGCCGGCCATCTCGCCCGATTTGCGCCGCCAGGCCGTCCCGGTGCGGAACTTCCGTGTCCTCCAGGCGGATCCGGCCGCGTTCGAGGGCAAGCTCGTCGTCCTGGGCGGCGAGGTCATCGAGGTGGAGAACCGGCCGAACGAGACCCGGATCCGGGTGCTCCAGAAACCTTTGGCGTGGGACCTGAGGCCGGCAGCGGCCGACACCAGCGGAGGCCGCTTCCTGGTGCGTTACCGGGGATACCTGGACCCGGTGCTGTATGCCCCCGGCCGGCGGCTCACCGTGGCCGGCGTGGTGCGGGGCACCGAAACCGGCCGGATCGGCGACGTGGACTACCGCTATCCCGTGCTCGAAGCGCGGGAGATTCACCTCTGGCCCCAGGTGGAGCCCGCGCCGTGGGGAGGGCCCCCCGGCTGGTACCCGTGGTGGTACGATCCCCGGTGGGGGACACGGCCCTGGTGGTGGTGAGCCGGACCAGGGGAGTCCGGGTGGTGAGGAGACGATCCATGGCAACCGATGCGGAACAGGCCCTGTGGGCGTTCGAGGACGCGGTGGAGCGGGTCCTGCGGTTCGTGCGGGGGGCTTCGTACGGGCTGCGCCTGGCCACCCGCCGGATCGGGGACCTTGTGAGCAGCCCCTCGGCTCCACCGGGAGCGGCCGGGTCGGACCTGGAAGAGATCCGCTCGGCCCTGGAGGAGGCGCCCGAGCACCTCACCGAGTTCGCGGTCCTGGCCCTGGGCGACCACTTCCGGGCGTTCCTGGCCCGGGCCCTGGGCCTGGAGCACCTCCCGCCCCTGCCGGACACGCCGGAGGGCGTCGAGGAACTGGCGGGCACCCCCGGCGCCCTGGCGGACTCGCCGTTCTGGGTGCCCCTCATGTTCCAGCTCTACCGGGTGGCCCTGCGCGGCGGGGTGCTCGACCGGCGGGCCGTGGAAGCCCTGGGCGCCTCCCGGTTCGAACTCCCTTACCCCGGCGGCAAGGTCAAACTGTTCGGCCCGGGCGACCGGGTGGCCCTGACCGAAGGGCAGATCGAGGAGGCGGCCCAGGCCCTCCTGGACGCCGCGCGCTCTGTCCGGTTGCGGCTCATCACGGCATGATCCGCACGGGCCCGGGCGGGAGACGGCGTGGTCGGCCCGGGACCGTGGTGATACCGCCCGGGGCCCGTTTCCGCTTCGCGGCCACGGCCTCGGCGGTGTTGCTCGGAGGCCGGTGTGCCGCTCGCGTGCACGAACGGCGGACCCGGGAGGTGGTGGCGTTCGGCCTTCCGGCCGCCTTCGCGGATCCGAGCCCCCGGGCCGGGTGGGAGGGGCCCGTTCGACCCGTGCGGGGCCGGGAGGGCCCCCTGCGAGGCGCGGGCGCGGCTCCTACGGTCGCCGCGGCCCCGGGGTTTCCGAGCGGCGTTGGCGTGCCCCGAGGATGCTCGCCGGGCGCTTCCGGGCGGCGGGTTGCCGCGGCGAGGTCGCATACTGCGTGTTCGCGCCCGCCCGAGCCAGGGGGCCCTCCCGGAGCGTGGTGATACCGCCCGGGGCCCGTGTCCGCTTGGGACCACGGCCCCGGTGGGGGCGCTCGGAAGGCATCGTGCCGCTCGCGTGCGCGTGGGCTGGGCTCGGGAGGCGGTGGCGTTCGGCCTTCCGGCCGCCTTCGCGGATCCGGGCCCCCGGGCTGGCTGGGAGCGGCCCGTTCGGTCCGTGCGGGTCCGGGAGGACTCCCTGGGGGCCGCGGCGACCGTACGTGGCGCGGCCTTCGCGTGGCCGCGCCCCCCCGGGTCCTGGCGTCTGGCGTAGGTGTAGGAGGCGGCGGCATCTTTTCCGATGTGGGAGCGGGCTTCGGCCCGCGACGAGGGTCGTTCCCGTCCTCCCACGGGCAGGGGGCCGGGCGAGGAAACAGCGAGGGGGCCGGAAACCCTTCACACTAGGGAGAGGAGGTGGACCATGAGACACGCGGTACGGCTGGTGGGTCTGGTTCTGGCGGGCTGTCTGGTGCTGGTTGCAGGGGCCCGGGCCGAGGTGGGTGTCACCGACGACACCATCCTCATCGGCACCTCCCAGTCCTTCTCCGGGCCGCTGGCCTTCCCGGGGAAGGAGGAGGTGGCCGGCATGGAGGCCTACCTGGAGTACGTGAACGAGCAGGGGGGCATCCACGGCCGCAAGATCAAGTGGAAATGGTACGACGATTCCTACAAGCCCCAGAACGCCGTGGCCAACATGAAGCGTCTGGTGGAGCAGGACAAGGTTTTCTGCATCCTGATCAACCAGGGGACTTCGCCGGTCATGGCGGTCGTTCCGTATCTGGAGCAGAAAAAGGTCCCCTTGTTCTTCCCGTTCCAGGGTAGCTCCAGGCTCCACGGCAAGAAGTACGTGTTCACCTCGTACACGTACTACGACACCCAGACCCAGATCGTGACCCGGTGGTTGACGGAAAAGAAAGGGTTCAAGCGGATCGGCATCATCTACCAGGACGACGCGTACGGAAAGTTCTTCCTCAACACCCTCAAGAAGGAACTGGAGGCCAAGGGCCTCAAGATCGCGGCGGCCGAGAGCGTGAAGCGCGGCGCCACGGACGTGGCGCCCCAGGTGGCCAAGATCGCCCAGGCCAACCTGGATGCGTGCCTGCTGGCCCTGGTGCCCGGGCCCGGTGCCCAGGTCCTCAAGGAGGCCGCCAAGATCGGGCTCAAGACCAAGCTGATCTCCTCGGGGCCCCTGACCGACGAGAAGTTCTTGATTCTGTCGGGCGGAGTGGGCGAGGGGGTGTGGGGCCTTTCGCTGTGGCCCGACCCGGTGAACTCCCAGCTGCCGGCCATGAAGGAGTACCGGGAGATCCTGGCCAAGTACCGGCCCGGGCACCAGCCCAACCGGTACAACCTTTACGGGTACTTCTACACCAAGCTGTTCTGCGAGGGCTTGAAGCGGGCCGGCCGCGACCTCACGCGGGAGGGCCTCATCCAGGCCATGGAGAGCATCCAGAACTGGGAGAACGGCATCATCAAGCCGGTGAGCTTCAGCCCGGAGGACCACCAGGCCCAGGACGAGGGGTTCATGGTGGAGGTCCGGGGCGGCCGGTTCGTGCCCATCAGCGGGTGGCTGGCCATCCGGGACGGCAAGCTCGTGGAGACCCCGCTTGAGGAGTAGGGCACCCGGGGCCCGGGGAGGGGGGCGGCGGCCCCCCTCCCCGGGTGTTCTTTGCGTGGACCACGTGGGTGTTGTGGTGTCCGACCTGGACGGAACGTCCCGGTCGTTTGAGCGGATCCTGGGCCCCCCCCGGGAGGTGCACCGGCGGGAGGAAGTGGGCCTCTCGGCCCGGGTGTTCCGGGTGGGGGGGGTGGACGTGGAGGTGCTCGCGTTCGAGGGCGCGGTTCCGGGCGTGGACCCGCGGGTCACGCGGGCATCGGGCCTCCAGCACGTGGCGTTCCGGGTGGACGATCTGGGGGCGGCGCTCGAGCATCTGGCGGCGTACGGGGTGGAGCCGCTGCCGGGCTTCCCGCGGCAGGGGCTGAACGGCCGGATCGCCTTCGTGGAAGACCCGGTCACCGGGTGCCTCGTGGAACTGGTGGAGCCGAAGGTTCTGGGATGACGGGGAGCGCGGCCGCGGCGGCACGGATGATGAGCCCCCACCGGTGGGTGGACCGGTGGGCGCGCCAGGTGCCGGACAAGCCCGCCGTGGTGTTCCGGGGACGAACGGCCACCTATCGGGAGCTGGCGGCCGAGGTGCGGAAGGCCTCGGCTTGGCTGCGGTCGTTGGGGGTGGGCCGGGGGGATCGCGTCGGGTGCTGGTTCCGGAACGATCCGGCCGTGGTGGTGCTGTACCTGGCGTGCTGCCGGACCGGTGCGGTGTTCGTGCCGTGGAACGTACGGCTCGCCCCGGCGGAGCTGGCCTTCCAGGTGGAGGAGACAGACCCTGCGGTCGTGATCGTGCAAGACGATCTGCGGGAACGGGTGCCGCCCGGGCTCGGTGGGCGGTGGTTCGCGTGCGGCGAACGGGTGCCGTGGTCCGACGCCCCCGGGGCCGTCCCCCCGGGAGAGGGGCCGGACGACCCCGAGGCCCCCCAGGCCATCGTGTTCACCTCTGGCACCACGGGCCGGCCCAAGGGTGCGGTCCTGCCCGTGCGCAAGGGGTTCTTCAACGCCCTGAACGCCGTGGAGTTCTTGGACCTGCGGCACGGGGATACGGTGCTCCTGGTGCTTCCCCTGTTCCACTCCGGCGGGCTGTTCATCCAGCTCGTGCCCGCGCTGTATCAGGGGTGCACCGTGCTGCTCCATCCGCGGTTCGACCCCGGGGAGGTGGCCCGGGCCATTGAGCAGGACCAGGCCACCCAGTTCGTGGCCGTGCCCACCATGGTGCGGCGGGTGCTGGACGCGGTAGGGGCCGGCCCCCTATCCAGGCTCCGGGTGCTCGGCGTGGGGGGCGAGCCCGTGCCCCGGGAGCTCGCGGAGCGGTGCCTCGGGGAGGGCGTCGAGGTGCGGCCCCTCATGGGCCAGACCGAAACGTCGATCTTCCTCTGGGCCTCTGCCCGGGACCTCGAGCGCAGGCCGGGCACCGTGGGCCGGCCGGTGTACCATGCCGACGTGCGCGTGGGGAGCGACCCGGACCGGCCGGCCCCGCCGGGTGAGGCCAGCGAGATCTGGGTCCGGGGCCCCACGGTGTTCACCGGTTACTGGAACGCGCCGGACCAGACCGCCTCGTCGTTCCGGGGGGAATGGCTCCGCACGGGTGATCTAGCCCGCACGGACGAGGACGGGTACTTCCACGTCGTGGGCCGGGCCAAGGACATGTACATTTCCGGAGGGGAAAACGTGTATCCGGCCGAGGTGGAGGCGGTGCTGCGACAGCATCCGGGCGTACGGGAGGCGGCCGTGGTGGGTGTGCCGGACCCCACGTGGGGAGAGGTGGGCCACGCGGTCGTCGAGGTGGGGCCCGGTGCGGCCGTGGACCCGGAGGCGTTGAAGGCGTGGTGCGCCGAACGACTGGCCCGTTTCAAGTGCCCCCGCTACGTGACCCTGGTGGAACGCCTTCCGCGGACGGGTCTGGGGAAGGTCCACAAAGCGGAGGTTCGCAACGCCCTGGAGAGGGGGGATCTGCGATGAACGGCGAAGAGGTACGGATGCACAAGATTGCCGAGTCCCCGGCCGAGGCCATCCACAGGGCTGCGCGGAACGAACCGTACGCCCGGCGCATGGGCATCCGGTGCCTGGACGTGGCT
>CAZBGL010000119.1:0-11362 GCA_964491375.1 uncultured Thermodesulfobacteriota bacterium
GGGTGCGGACCTCATGACGAAAGTGGGGATCCAGGTCAGCGCCAGCGCGGCGGACATGCTCCAGATCGCCCAGTTCTGTTACCAGCACGGCAGCGCCCTCCTGTTCGGCGGGCTCGTGGACCAACTCATCCGGTACCAGGCCTCCGGTGGGGACCTGGGCAGTTTGTTCGACGTGGATGCCCTTCCAGGGCTGTTCCGGGAGGGACTCCAGGAACTGCTGGAAGAGGTGGGGCCCGACGAGGTGGATGCGTTCATGAACATTCTGTCCAAAGGGCTGTCCGTGACCCTCGGGGTGTCGGTAGGACCCGACGCCGAGGCCGAGGAGGTGGTGAGCGGGGACATCGGGATGGATGTCGGGGTAAGTGTGTCCGCCAACGGGGAGTTTCTGCTGAACAGCGTACTCGGCGTGGTGAAGCTGCTGTACGAGGTGCAGGAAAGGGATCCCTCTGCGGCCTACGAGCGCCTTCGCGCTCTGGACCAGCCAGGCGTGTTCCCGGAGATCCGGTTCTGTGCACTACCGCTCGAAGCCAAGCTCACGGCCGCGATCGACGAAGGGGTAAAGGTGGAGTTCGAAACCTCGGTCCAGGCGTCGTGGCTCGAGGGAACGCTGGTGCTCGAAGGCGATCCTTATCGGAACACCGGCGGGGCGGCCCCAGGACCGGCCATGATGGACGGTCTGCCGGCCGTGACCATCACGGCCTCGGATCCCCACCCCGCCGTCGGGGCGGACGTGGCGTTCACCGCGCACGCGCAGGCGCGGCCGGGGACCTCCATTGTGGGCTACACCTGGGCCGTAGACGGCACGGACGCGGGGACAGGAGACGTGCTGCTTTGGAACTTTGACTCCTGGGGTCTCCACGAGGTCACGGTCACCGCCACCGAGTCCGACGGGCGAGCGGCCACCTACACCCTGCGGGTGTCCCTGCCAAACCAGCCGCCGCCGGCCCCGACCCTGGCCGTGGTGGCTGGGGAGACTGTGTCCCCCAACGGAACCGTCCCCTTCACACCGGTTACGGACCCCGAAGGGGACCCGGTGACCTACGAAGTGGAGATTCTCCAGGTCCCCGGGAACGTGGCCGTGGATCCCGAGAGATTCTCCGTGGACGCCGAGCACCACCGCATCGTGCTCAACGGCCTCCCCTACGGGGACTACCGGGTCCGTATCCGGGCGGTGGCCGCCGGGGAACCGGGCCCGTGGAGCGAGCCGGTGGTCATCTCGCTCGTTCCGGGAGCCCCGGAGCTGCTCAGCCCGGAGAACTGGACCACGGTGTGGTACGAGAACTGCGTCACCTTGGAGTGGGACACGGACCAGGAAAGTTCCCAGGTCCAGATCGCTTCCGACGTGAACTTCTCCGATCCGGTATATTCGGAGTGGATGGAGGGTACAGACGTGGAGATCTGCCCCTCAGCCATGCCCGAGGGCGGAAGTCTGGACCCGGGATGGTACTACTGGCGGGTACGGACAGCGCCCCTGACCGGAACACCGGGGCCGTGGAGCGAAGTACGAGCGTTTAGGGTGCAAAACAACCACGCCCCAGGAGCCCCAGAACTCGTCCAGGCACCTGCCGAGGTTTACTACACGCGTGACACGATCGTGTTCTCTTTCTTATCTACCGATCCGGACGGGGACCCCCTGACCTACACCTTGTATGCTTCCCCGCCGGATCGGGACTTCACGAGCACGACGGGCGTATTCACGATTCGCCCCGGCGAACTTCCCACCGGAGAGGTCGTCTTTCGCTCCATCGAGGTCACCGATGGCAAGGGGGGGGTGGCTGCCCTCTCGTTCATGCCGTGGGGATTTCAGGTACTCAACTCCCCGCCCGACGCGCCGAAACCGCGCGCCCCGGCAAACGGGAGCGAGCTCGACACCGACTCGGTCACGCTCGAGGCGGCCCCGCCCACAGATTTCGATGGAGACCCGATCACGGCGTACGAGTTCTACGTGCGGCGCGAGGGGGAGCAAACGTGGCAGACGTACAGCTCGGCCTCTCCCTCCGTGTCACTTAAGGGCCTCGCCCGAGGTCGGTACCGGTGGAAGGTCCGGGCGCGCGCCGCCCAGGGGACCCAGGAGGGGGACTTCAGCGAGGAATGGGCGTTCGTGGTTCTCAAGAACCATCCCCCGCAAACGGTGCTCGTCGCCCCATCGCCCGGGGCGGTGCTCCATGCAGGAAACGAGGTGGAGCTCGCGGCCCGCGCCTCGGATGCAGACGGGGACCCCCCTGCCAGATATGGCTTCGTGGTGGCCCGCGGTCCCGATCTGGAGGCCCCGGTGTTCCGAACCGAGGTTTCCGGGGAAGGAAGGACCCGGGTCGACTCCCTGGACGCGGGCACGTTCTGGTGGACCGCCTGGGCCTCGGATGGATTCGGCGAACAGCCTGGCCCATGGTCGGACCCGGCGTGCTTCACCGTGGTGGATCGGATCCCAGAGCCCAAGGCCGAGGTCGAGGTCTCCCGCCCTGAACCCGGAGGAGAGCCGGTGTTCCTGCGGGTGCAGGTAAGTTCCGCGTTCAGAGACTGCCTGGGACACGTGGCCGGCCGAATCGTGTACCGGATCGGGACGGATCCGGAATGCGCCCAGCCGATCCTGGAGGGTGTGCTTTCGTCCAACGGGGAGATCGCGGCCGAATTGAAACCCGGAGCATACTACCTCCGGCTGCGACAAGAGCTTCCGGATCTGGAGAGCCCGTGGTCTGGCCCCTTGGCGTTTGAAGTCCAGGGTGCGCCCGAGGTGCGCGAGGACGCGTTCACCGTGGCCGAGGACGGGATGTTGTCCGTGGATGCGCCGGGCGTGTTGGCCAATGACTCCGATCCCAACGGGGACCGCCTCCAGGCCGAGCTCGAAGTCGCTCCGGCCCACGGGACCGTGATGCTCCGGCCGGACGGGGGGTTCACCTACACGCCCGACCCGGATTACAACGGAACCGATACCTTTACGTACCGGGCGAGTGACGGGACATCCCGCTCCGGGCCGGCTCTGGTCCATATCGCCGTGGAACCGGTGAACGATCCGCCCGTGGCCAGGCCCGACGACGCGTGGACGCCCGAGGACCAGCCGGTGGTGGTGGACGTGCTCGCCAACGACGTGGACCCGGACGGTGATCCGTTGTCGGTCACGGGGATCTCGACTCTCCCGTCCCACGGGACGGTCCGAATCGTCGACTCCTCTGTGGAGTACGATCCGTATCCCGGATACAGCGGAAAAGACTCCTTCACCTACACGGTGTCGGACCCCGAGGGGGCTGAGGCGACCGCGGAGGTTGTCCTCGAAGTCCGGCACGTGAACGAGGCACCGGTGATCGAGGTGCCGGGACCCCAATCCATGTCCGAAGGGGAGGCAGCAGAGATGGAGGTCGTTGTGACCGATCCCGAAGGCGATCCGTTCAAGGTGAACTGGAGCCTACCCGGGTTCTGCGAGGTGGAGGCGGCGGACCAAGGCCGGTACTCGGTCCGGTGCGCCCCCGGCGGACGGGATGCGGGCACGTACGACATCACCGTGCGAGCGGAAGATGACCGAGGCGCTGGCTCCCAGGCCGGATTCCACCTCACGGTCAGCCCGGTGAACGACCCACCGGTGTTGCAACCGGTGGGCGATCAGTCCGTGGAAGAGGGCCAAACCCTGAACGTGGAGCTGACCGCATTCGATGCCGACGGCGAGGATCTCACTTTTTCGGCCGATGGCATTCCTGGGTTCTGCTCCGTGCATACCGGCGGAGGGGGGCGCGGCACGCTGACGTGCAGCCCGGCCGCCGGGGACGCGGGTTCCTACACGTTCTCGATCCGGGTGACGGACAGCGGGACCCCGAGTCTCGAGGACCTCGAAACGATCACGTTGACCGTAACCACCCCGTCCGCGGGGATCCCGGAAAACGGGGACTTCGAAGGTGGGCTAGCCCCCTGGGTCGCTTACGCACCCGAGATCACGGGAGACCTGACCATTGAGGTGGTGTCGGAGGACGGATCAAAGCGGCTCCACTACACCCGTTCGTCGAGCGGGGCAAACGGCGGAGAGATGTACGTCTACCAAAACCTGGAGGGAATCGACCTATCCACGTACTCCGAGGTGTACCTCGAGTGCGACGTGAAGCTGGTCCAGCAGACGCTCAGCAGCAGCGGCGGGTGGAGCTACACCCACGGGGGGCACGGAGAGTGGCCGGCGGAAATCCGCTTCACCTTCCTCACTGCCTCCGAGCAGTCGTACGAGTGGCGTCACGGGTTCGCCAACTTCGAGGAGGATCTCTTCGGCCGCACCAATTACTCGCCGGTGCCCACCGGGGAGTGGTATCACTATCGCTCCCCGAACCTGAAACAGGTCCAGACCACCCGCACGGGGCCGTACAATGCGGTGATCGAAAGCGGCCCTCCCGTGCGGATCACCCGGATCGCGGTGGGGGGATCGGGATGGGACTTCGAGGGTTACTTCGACAACGTGCGTTTGGTGCTCGTCCGGTGACGCTGCGGAGACGTGCCGGCTTCCGCGTCCAGCCGTTGCTGCCGCAGCCCCCAATACAAGGCCTTGCAAATGGACGAGCCCGGGCCGGTGGCACCTCCGGGGTTCCGGATTCCCTCGGAATCCCGGAGGGAGCGGACATATTGAACCGCGTCCACCAACCGCGAACGGTCCGGTGATCCGGTGCGCACCCGAAACAGGGGGAGTCCATAAGGGTCGATCTCACCGGCTACGGTGTCGCCGGCAAACACCCGTCCAGCCAGCGGGGCCGCCAGGTATTTCAACTTCGCGGTGAGCAGCAAGCACACGGTTTGCCCGGCCTCCACGGGCTCGCCCGGCGCGACCAGGAGATCTGCCTGCCGGACGCCCCCACACAGAAGCCATCCGGCCTCGGTGAGGCCCACCGCGTACACCCCTCCACCTTCGTCCCGGACCCACAAGTGGTCCGGGACGAAATACCATCGATCGTCCGGAATCTCGAGGTCCCGCCCCAGGAACCCCCTCACCACTGGCCCCATGGCTCGCCTCCGCTTCCCGGTCTCTTCCGCCAGCCCCAACGTACTCGCTCCAGTCTACCCCCAACGCCGAGCGGAAGCCACCCGGTTCCGCGCGGCACGCAGAACAAAGCCCCGAACACCCATGGTGTTCGGGGCTTCTCTTCGAACGTGGTGGAGATGAGCGGGATCGAACCGCCGACCTCTGCGTTGCGAACGCAGCGCTCTCCCAGCTGAGCTACATCCCCACGAAGAGATATCCTTATAACACGTCCAGATCCAGCGATCAACGGCTTGCTGTCATGTGCCCCCGGCCGCCCTTTCCCAGCGTCTTCATAAAGTTCCGGCTCTGCCGGGACGATGAAACCTTCGAGTCCATGCCCCGTTCCGGGGCCGAGCCCGATTCCCATCCCGAACATGGGAGGACAAAGAAACGTTTCAAGGAGGCGTGGGGGTGCAACTGCGCATCGACCTGAGAAGGGGCGACATGGAGGCCGTGGCCTTTCTGGAGGCCGGCCCCTTCGACCTGGACGCGGCCGTCCGGCAAGTGCTCGAACAACTGGGCCGGATCGGTGTCAAGCGCCTTCCGGACGAAACGGAACTGCGCAAGGCGCTCACCGCGTTCGCCAACGGGGACGCCCCTCCGGAAGGGGTGGTGGTGGCCCGCGGGGACCCGCCCCAACCCGGCGTGCCGGCGCAGATCCTCCCTTTCTTTCCCGTGAGAAACACCCCCCTCCAGGACGGGGTGGACCCGTTCGAACGATACGCCGCCAACGTCGTATATCCAGGCGATCCGGTCCTCCAGAAAACACCTCCTTCGTCCGGGATTCCAGGGACCAACCTGTTCGGCCGCACCGTTCCCGCCCCAGACGGGAAGGACATCCCGGTAGTTCCGGGCGATGGCATCCAGGGTCCCGGCGAGGACGACATCTTTCGGGCCACTACCTATGGGGTGGTGCTGTTCGATCGCGACCGGCTTTGGATTGCGGACGCCGTCCACATCGCCGACGACCGCATGGAGGCCCGGATGACGGTGCTGCCCGACCCACGGGCTGACGAGGCCTTGCATGTGAAACGGGTGTTCTCGGCCCTGGAGCGCCTGGGAGTGCGCGCCGGCGTGGACCAGAAGGCGATCGTGGCAGCCATCCGCAAGGCCCGGGCCACCGGACGGCCGGTGCCCGACGTGGTGGCCGCCCGGGGGAAGCAACCCGTGCACGGCCGGGAAACGGGGTACGAGCTCCGGTTCGATCCGGAGAAAAAGGTCGGCAAGGTGCTCGAGGGCGGCCGCATCGATTTCCGAGAAGCCGAGGCGGTCAAGAACGTGAAAAAGGGGGAGGTGCTCGCAGACGTGATCCCCCCGCTTGAGCCGCAGGACGGCTATCGGATCGACGGATCTGTCCTCCGGGCGCGCATGGAGCGTTTCCCCGGACTCAAGCCCGGCCAGAACACCGTGCCGAGCGACGACGGAAGAGAAATCCTGGCCGATGCCGACGGCATGGTCGTGGTCCAGGGAGGCAAGTTCCACATCGTAGACGAGTACCTGGTCGCCGGCGATGTGGACTACCGCACCGGCAACATCCGGGCCTCGGGGCGGGTACTCATCCGGGGAGGCGTGAGACCGGGATTCGAAGTCGAGGCGGGCAAGGACGTCCAGATCGGGGGCGACGTGGAACAGGCTCGCGTCCAGGCCGCCGGGGCCGTGGAGGTGCGCGGAGGCATCACCGCCGAGAGCGTGGTGTCCGCGGCAATGGTCCGGGCCAAGTACATCCTGAGCTCCGAGGTGGAGAGCGAGGGAGACGTGGAGGTGTCGGGCTCCATCACGAACTCCCGGATCTACGCCCGCGGCCGCGTCCGGGCCACGGGAGGCAAGGGGGCCATCCTGGGCGGGGAGGTGAATGCGGCCCTGGGCATCGAGGCGCGCACCATCGGGAGCCCGTCGGCCAAGACCCACGTGGCCGTGGGCGTGGACCTGCGGGTGCTGCGCGAGATCGAGGCTGTGGACAAAGAGCGGTCGGCCGTTCTGGACGAACTTCGGGTGGTCCAGTCCAACCTGGGGAAGGCCTTCCTGAAAGATCCCCGTGCTGCGCTGGCCGCCATCCCCCCCACGTTGCGCAAGGGCAAGATCGAGCTCCTCCACAAAATGAAGGAGCTCTACGAGAGGGAAAAGGAACTGGCGAGCCGCAGGGACGAACTCGCAGCCCGCGTGCGGGAACAGCAGGCCGCGGAGATCGTGGTGACCGGCGAGTTCCACGCGGGCACACGGGTCACCTGTGCCACGGCCTGTACCGTGCTCACCGAGACCCTTCGGTACGTGATCCTCTATTTCGATCCCGCCGAAAACCGCATCTTGTGGCGCCGCCTCAAGTCATCCGGCGGATGAGCGCGGCCTCAGCCCGAGGAACGAGGCCACGGCGTCGGTCGAGCGCTCGATCGCCACCGGACGGTTCACCAGTTCCTGGCGGGGCTCGATTCCGTACGCCGGGTCCAGCGTCCCGCTGAAATAGGCCTCCTGGAAGCCCGCGAACTTGAGCTGGTGGCTCGTCGAGTCGCACACGAAGCGTCCCTCCCTGGGGACCAACCCCTCCCGAACGGCCCTGCGCAGCCCCGCCACGGCCTCCCCGCCCTGGGTGCACACCACATGGCCGTGGCGGTTCACGAAGAGCATGGTGTCCAGGATCTCTTGTTCGCTCACCCGCACGCACACGAAGCGCTCCCGGTAGGGGCCCTCCACGAGCTCCCGGACCTTCGGGAACGAGACCGGGTTGCCGATCATGGCGGCCTGAGCCACGCTGGGACGAACCGTCACCGGCTCGTACCGGCCGGTTTCCCTCCAGCGCGCCACCGGGTCGGCGTGCTCGCTCTGGACCCCCACGATCCGGGGCAGGCCGTCCGTGATCCCGAGCCGGTGGAGATCCAGGAACCCCTCCAGGATCGCCGTCACGTTCCCGGCGTTTCCGATGGGGACCACCACGGCGGCGTCCCCCACCTTCCACCCCAGTTGCTGGGCCACCTCGAAGGCGAACGTCTTCTGCCCGTTGATCCGCACGGGGTTCTTGGAGTTCAGGAGGAACACCTCGTAACGCTCTGCCAAGTCCTCCACCAGCCGCATACAGTCGTCGAACACCCCCGGAACCTCGAGGACCCGGGCCCCGCTTCCCAGGGGTTGTCCCAGTTGCTGGGGGGTCACCCGTCCCCGGGGCAGGAGCACGGCCGAGCGCACCGCGTCCTTGGGAAGATAGGCCAGGTACAGGGCGGCCGCAGCCGACGTGTCGCCCGTGCTGGCGCAGATGCCCAGCACCGTCCCTGGCCTGCGGGTGTGCAGGTGGTGGTTCAGGAAGCTGATGGCGCTGGCCATGCCGCGGTCCTTGAAGGACGCCGAGGGGTTCTGCCCATCGTTCTTCACGAAGAACGGCACCCCCACCCATTCGCTCAGCTCCGGGTTCGCCCGTACCAGGGGCGTGTGTCCCTCGCCCAGGTACACCACGTGTTCCAGGGGCACGCACGGGAGGACCAGCTCGTGGAAACAGAAGACCCCCTGGAGGGCCTCCACCCCGCTTGCCCGCCTCAGGTCGAACACCCGGCGCCACTCGGAACCGCGGCGTTCTCTCAGGGCATCGAAGTTGCGGTCCTCGACCCGGAGCAGGCTCCCGCAGTCCGGACAGGTGTACAGGAGCCGCTCGAGGGGGGCCGTGCGGCCGCACCCGATGCACCGGTAGACCATGTCGGGCTCGTGGCGCGGGAGGATGTCCACTCCGGTCAACTCGCGGATCTCTTCAGGAGTCACGGTTCCGCCTCCTCGGTGGGATCCCGGGGACACGCCATTGAACGGGAACCGGCCACCCGGGTCAAGGCGCAAACCTTGCGCTCGTGAAACCGAATGCGTTATTTGAGTAGCCTGTTTCCCCCGGCCCGTCCGAACATCCACTCCGGGAGGCATCCATGCGCCGCGCTGCCGTGTTGGCCTCTTTCGTGACCGCGTTCCTTTCGCTCGGGGGAGCCGCGCCGCCCGGCGCAGCAGCCACCCGGGTGGGACTGCGCCTGCTGCCGTTGACCGGGCTCACCCTCCCCCACCAGCAGATTGCGGACTACCGGCCGTCGCTCCCGGTGGGTGCGGGCCTGGAGGTGCTGTACGGCGAGCGCTTCGGGTTGGCCCTGGACATGACCACCTCCTGGCACAGGGGCGGCCCCGGAGGGGATGCCAACGTGCAGATCTCGTCGCTTCAGATCCTCGGCCGCTGGAGGTGGCCCGGCGAGACGTGGACGCCGTTCGTGCAGGCCGGGGCGGGCGGATACCAGGCCGAGCTGGACGAGGGCCGGGGGGAAACGCCCTACGGCGGTGTGGGCGTGGTGGGGGGGGCCGGCGTCGAGCGGGCGTGGACCGACCGCATCGCCGTCCAGTTCGAGGTGCGATCCAACTGGGTCCAGGGAGAGGAGACCCTGCGCCACCGGGAACGGTGGATCGGCCATTCCCAGGCTCTGGTGTGGCTGGTGTACCGGCTCCCCTGAGTTTCCACACCGCACTGTGGATAACCTGTGGAGACGTTTGTGGACAGGAGCCGGAACAGCCGATTTTTCCGGGCCTCCGTCCGGATCGCACAACTTTTGTGCAATGATGTTTTCTCAGTGATCTCGGATAGATGCAAGAAAAGCACGGATTTCCGGACGGCTACGCGACCGCTTCGGAGGCCCACCGGCCGTTATCCACAAACCGTGCCGGCCCGGTGGTGCTGCTGAGCGCCTGCCTGGCGGGTCTGCCCACCCGGTACGACGGCAGCCACCGCCGGGCAGGGGAGCTCCTGGGGGCGCTGGACGGGGCCGGAATCCGGTGGGTTCCCGTCTGCCCGGAACAACTCGGGGGCCTGCCCACTCCCAGACCGGCGTGCTGGCTCGCAGGGGGTGGGGGACCCGAGGTGCTGGAGGGGCGGGCCCGCGTGGTCGACGAGCACGGGGTCGACCGCACCGGGGCCTTCGTGGCCGGGGCCCGGGCGGTGCTCGGGCTGGCGCGCCGGCTCCGGGCCCGCTGGGCCGTGCTGCAGGACGGAAGCCCCTCCTGCGGGGTTCACCGGACCCACCGGGATGCCACGAAAGTGCCGGGCCGGGGGGTGACCGCAACGTGCCTGGCCCACGAGGGCATCGAGGTCCTGGCGCCCTCCGAAGCCCTGGCACGGATCCGAGCGTCCGAAAACGAGGTCGGCTCACCGGCCGGCCGAAACCCGCAAAAGGAGGGAACCATGGTCAAGGTCACCTACCAGGGACACGCCTGCTTCCACCTGGACGACGGGGCCCACCGCGTGCTGATCGATCCTTTCCTCACCGGGAATCCCCATGCCCAGGCGGGACCGGAATCCTTCGAGGACCTGGACGCCATCCTCGTGACCCACGGCCACGGAGACCATCTGGGGGATGCCGTGGAGATCTCCAAGCGCACCGGCGCAATCATCGTGGCCCCGTTCGAACTGGCGGCCTTCTGCCAGCGCAGGGGGGCCAACGTGCACCCCATGCACATCGGCGGGAGCCGAAGGTTCGAGTTCGGACGGGTGAAGCTCACGATCGCCCACCACGGGTCTGCCTTCGTGGACAAGGGCACCGAGTACACGGGCAACCCCTGCGGGTTCCTGCTGGAGCTCGGGGGGCTCCTCTTCTACCACGCCGGGGACACGGCCCTTTTCTACGACATGAAGCTCATCGGCGAGATGAACCGGATCGACGTGGCCTTCCTGCCCATCGGCGACAACTTCACCATGGGCCCGGAGGACGCGGCCAAGGCGGTGGAGTTCCTGAGGCCCCGGTGGGTGGTGCCCATGCACTACGGCACCTTCGACGTGCTGGAACAGTCGCCCGAGGGCTTCGTAAAGGCCCTGGAGGGAACGGACGTGGAGGTGGTCGTGATCCCCTTCGGCGGCACCCGGGAGTTTCGTTGAACAACACCGGGCCTGGATGTAAGGTATGGGGCGTCCGGGGCCCGCGATGCCCCGGGACGCCCCCGGCCCACGCCCACCACAAGGCATCCGATCCATGGATCCTCGGCCCGAGAGACTGACCATCGCCCCGGAGGCGGCCGACGCACTGGCCGAACGGGCCATCGTGCACGACCTGGACCGCTCCGGGCTCCCCCACGTGCTCGTCAAGGTGCCCGACTTGGCCAAGGCCGTGGAGGCGGAGCTGGGCATCGAGATCCAGCAGGAACCGGACGGGTGCATCGCCCTGTCCATCCTCTTGTACGACATCCCGTCCGAGCCCGTGAGCTACGACCTGCGGCTCTACCCGGACCAGCCCGAGGACCTCAGGTTCCTCCGGGCCTTCCTGGAACACAAGCGGTTCCGGCTGCGTCCGTGCGAGCCCTCGGCCGAGGGGTGGTCGGTGGGCCCGGTGCAGACCCTCCGGCTCCCTCCGGCCGTGGTCCTGCGGCTAAAACACT
>CAZBGL010000120.1:0-5598 GCA_964491375.1 uncultured Thermodesulfobacteriota bacterium
GGTGGGCACGGGCTCCAAGAGGTGGGGGAGCACGCCCCGGCTCAGGCACAGCGCCCCCACGGTGCGCGGATCCGAAGAGAGGGCCAGGATCGGGACGCCGGGCCGCGTGGCGGCCACCAGGCGCGCCGTGGAACCGCTCCGGGTGGGCGTGACGACGACCCGCGCCCCCACGTCCCGGGTGAGGCGCCACGTGGCCCGAGCGATGGCCGCCGGTGTTCCCCCTACCGCCAGTTCCTCGGCATGCCGGCCGTCCGTGCGGTCGATGGGGTGAACCCGTTCGGCGACGCGGGCCATGGTGCGCACGGCCTCCACCGGGTGCTGGCCCACCGCGGTCTCCTCGGACAGCATCACCGCATCCGTTCCGTCCAGGATCGCGTTGGCCACGTCGGTCACTTCGGCCCGGGTGGGCTGGGGGGCATGGACCATGGACAGGAGCATCTGGGTGGCGGTGATCACGGGCTTGGCCACGCGGTTGGCCCGCCGGATCAGATCCTTCTGGATGACTGGCACCTCTTCCACCGGGACCTCCACCCCTAGATCCCCCCGGGCCACCATGATCCCGTCGAAAACCTCCAGGATCTCGTCGATCCGCTCCAGGGCCTGGCGTTTCTCGATCTTGGCGAGGACGGGCACGCGCACCCCCTCCTCGTCCATCACCTTGAGTACCGGTTCCACGTCGCGGGGGGTGCGCACGAACGACAGGGCCACCCAGTCCACCCCCAGCCGCAGTCCGAACCGCAGGTCCGCCTCGTCCTTGGAAGTGAGGGCCGGCAGGCTGTCTCCCCGCCCCGGAAGATTGAGCCCCTTGTGGCTCGACACCTGTCCGCCGCTCACGACCCGGGCCTTGACCGAGCGCGGCCCCACCGAGACCACCACGAGGCGGATCAGCCCGTCGGCCAAGCTGACCGGGTCGCCCGGCCGCACCTCGGCCGGAAGGGCCGGGTAGCGCACCGGCAGGACGTTGGCGGTCCCGACCACGTCGTCCGTGGTGAGTTCCACCTCTTGGCCGGAATGGAGCAGCACCGGTGCCTGCATCCGCCCCAGGCGGATCTTGGGCCCGGAAAGGTCCAGCAAGATCGCCAAGCGGCGGCCGGTGCGGGCGGCCAGCTCGCGCACGCGCTTTGCCACCCGGGCGTGGGAGGCGTGGTCCCCGTGGCTCATGTTGAGCCGAACCACGTCCATGCCGGCCTCGGCCATGGCGGCCAGCACGTCTGTTTCCTGGCTCGCCGGTCCCACGGTGCACACGATCTTGGCGGGCAGCATCTCCGTTCCCCCGGTGTGAAAAGTCCCCTCGAAGCGGCCAGAAGTTACCGCATCGGGACGGCCGGCGCCAGCCGGAACGCGAACAAACGGTTGGTTGAAAAACTCGGTTTGGTTTGGTATGGGGGTTGCTTGTCCGAGCCCCGGTTCCCATTTACGACGGAGGAGGCGCCATGAAGAAGTTCTGGAACGAGCGGTTCGAGACCATGCCCGTGGAAAAGCTCCGGGAGTTCCAGGCGGAGAAGCTCCGGGAGACGGTCCGGTGGGTGTACGAGCGCGTGCCCTTCTACAAGCAGAAGCTCGACGAGAAGGGGGTGAAGCCCGAGGACATCCGGACCCTGGATGACATCCGCCACCTTCCGTTCACCGTCAAGAACGACCTGCGGGACAACTACCCCTTCGGGCTGTGCGCCGTACCCATGAAGGACCTGGTGCGGGTGCACGCCTCCTCGGGTACCACCGGAAAGCCGGTCACCGGGCCTTACACCAAGGACGACCTGGCCCAGTGGCGGGAATGCATGGCCCGCACCCTGTGGGCCCAGGGGGTCCGGCCCGACGACGTCTGCCAGAACGCCTACGGGATGGGGCTGTTCACCGGCGGTCTGGGATTCTATCTGGGGGTCGAGGCCATCGGCGCCTGCCTCGTGCCCACGGGATCGGGCATGACCGAGCGGCAGATCATGCTCATGCAGGACTTCGGCTCCACGGTGCTGTTCTGCACGCCCACCTATGCGCTGACCATCGCGGAGAAGGCCGAGCAGATGGGTGTGGACCTCCGCAAGCTCCCGTTGCGCGTGGGTTCGTTCGGTGCCGAGCCCTGGACCGTGGAGATGCGCAAAGAGATCGAGGAGCGCATGGGCATCGCCGCCCACGAGGCCTACGGGCTGACCGAAATGATGGGGCCCGGCGTGGGGTTCTCGTGCGAGGCGTATCGGCTCCACCTGAACGAGGACCACGTGTATCCCGAGATCGTGGATCCCTCCACCCTGGAGCCGCTGCCCCTGGGAGAACAGGGCGAACTGGTGTTCACGGCCCTCCAGCGCCGGGCCATGCCGCTGTTGCGCTACCGCACCCGCGACATCACGAGCCTGCGGCGCGTGGAGTGCGAATGCGGCCGCACCCTGGTGGTGATGGACAAGATCCTGGGCCGGTCCGACGACATGCTGATCATCTCGGGCGTGAACGTGTTCCCCAGCCAGATCGAGTCCATCATCATGGAGTTCGAGGAGATGGAGCCCCTCTACCAGATCCGGGTGTTCAAGAAGGGGCACCTGGACGCCATGAAGGTGGAGGCCGAGGCCAAGCCCGACGTCTACAACCGGGGCAAACAAGCCCTGGAGGATCTGGCCCAGAAGATCTCGGCGCGTATCCAGGGGATCGTGGGGATCCGGGTGCCGGTGGAGATCGTGCCCCTGGGCTCCATCGCCCGCAGCGAGGGCAAAGCCAAACGCGTGATCGACGAGAGGAAGCGGTAGGGGGCCGCATCGAGCCCCCGAGGGAGGAGCCCGGCGCCCCCGCGGCGCCGGGTTTTTTTGTACGCCCGGCACGGGCACTGGCTTGGAGGTGGGAGTCCTCCCCCGAGTAGGTCACGGCGAGGGAAGGGAAGCGCAAGGGCGTGAGGGCGACCGAGCGTCCGAACGGGGGATGGGGCGTTTGCGGAACCTTTATGGGCGGCTGCGGCTTCGGGTCAACGAGTCGAAGAGAGCGCGGTGGCGCCGGCGGTGAGCCGATCGTCTCTGGGCTACAGCTTTTGGTACGGGCCCGGGGGCGAGGTGAAATGCCGGGTGGCCGAGGAGGCCATGGCCGCGATGAAGGTGAAGGTGCGCTGGATGGCGCGGCGCACGGTGGGACAGGGTCTGGGAGAGGTGGTGCAGCGGCTGCGGGTGTACCTGCTGGGGGGGAAGGGGTACTTCCGGCCGGCGGAGACACCGGGGGTGTTCCGGCGGCTCGGCCAGTGGATCCGCTACCGGCTGCGAGCATTGCAGCTGAAGCAGTGGAAGCGGGGACGCACGGCGTACCGCGCGCTGCGGGGGCCGGGAGCCTCGCGGGACCTGGCGGCGAAGATGCCCGCGGGGACACGGCGGTGGTGGCACACGTCCCATCGATACCTGCACGCGGTGCTGACGAACCGTTTCTTTGCCAGGATGGGACTGCCCCAACGGGCGCCGTGACGTCAACCTTTCGAACCGCCCGGTGCGGACCCGCATGCCGGGTGGTGTGGGAGGGGTCGGCGGAGGCGATGCTCTGCCGACCCTGTCCCGATTGAACCGTCTCGTTGGGACGACATGGCCGAAGCGCCGCCGCTGAGGCGTGCGGAACGTTGCCGAAGGCGACGGAGGCGCCAGGGAGCGGACCCGTGGAACCGGAGACACACGGATGGTCTCCTCCAGCCGAGCCCGGGGTCTTCAGGCGGCCTTCCGCCCGGGTTGCGGACCCTGCCCCCGGCCGATAAGATTCGGTGCAGGCAATCTCTCGGGTGGGAGGCCCTGCCATGGAGGCCATGGAGGCAAAGGAGCTTCTGAAGAAGGTCATCCAGGAGATGGTGCTCCCGGAGCTGGGGGCGATCCGGGCCGAGAACGCCGAGATCAAGGCGGTGCTGGACGTCACCAACCGGCGTCTGAGTGACCTCCAGGTCCAGATGACGGATCTCAGCCGGCGCATCGACGAAACGAACAAACGGATCGACGAGACCAACAAGCGGATCGACCAGGTCCGTATCGAGCTCATGGAACGGATCGAGAGCGTCCGCTCGGAGCTCACGGAGAAGATCGAGGGCGTCCGTGCGGAACTCACGGAGAAGATCGAGAACGTCCGTTCCGAGCTCACGGAGCGTCACGACCGCCTCGACCTGCGGATGGACCAGCTCGGCAAAGACATCGTCCGGCGCAACGAGCACGAGCAGATCCTGCGGCAGTACGAGCACCGGATCACGTCGGTGGAAAAGGCCGTGGAGGAGATCAAGCGCCGCGTGGCGGCGTGAGGTGCACGGAGCGTTCGTACCCCTGGAGTTGCCCCCCGTCACGGATCACGCGTCACCTGTCACTGCCTTTCCCACTCGTCACGGCAGTCCCCACCCGTCACCCGTCACGGCTTTTCCCAACCTCCTTCGAACACGTCCTCCAGGGACTCCGCCTCGAATGCCCGTTCCACCCACCCCGCTAGGGTGTCCAGGTCCGCCCCCTTCACTCGGTCCCGCAGGTCTGCCGGAACCTTGCCGAAGCGCTTCTCCAGGATCCGCAGCAAGAGCTCCGCCCTGCCCTGTTGGAGTCCTTGCTGGAGCCCTTGCTGGAGCCCTTGCTGGAGCCCTTGTTGGAGACCTTTTGCCATCCCCTCTTCGATCCATTTCTCGGCCAGCGTCGGCATGATCTCTTCTCCTTCGGGCCCAAGGGCCGTTACGAGAGCGTTTCGGATGTCCTCGGCACCCACACGATCGGTGGCCATGGCCACGTACCGAAGCAACACCTCCACCGCTTCGAGCCCCGTCTGGGTGTGGAACAGCTCCGCCAGCAGTCCCAAGGCCCGGGGCAGGGTCTCCCTCAGGTCCTCTCGGAAGATGTGCTTCATCACCAGGAGCGATGCCTGCAGGATCGCCGCCCCCCGGATCTCATCGTCCTCGTACCGCCTCAGGTCGCACAGCTCGTACCGCAGCCGGGGCTGGTAGCGCACGAGTCCGGCCGGCGCCTCCACCAGATCCGCCACGTCCCGTGGGGCCCTCCACTCGGATCTCCCGTGGTAGAGGACCACGGGAACCACCGCGGGCAACCGGTTGCCCCCCGTTTCCCGGAGCGCCCGCTCCCACAGCCGCACCACGTACCGGAGCACCTGGAAGGCCGCGAACCGATCCGGATGGCTCTTGTGCTCGATCAGCACGTACACGTAGGCCTCGCCCCCGTCTTTCAAGTTCACCGAGAACACGGCGTCGGCCTGGTGACCCCTCAGTTCCGGGTCCACGAACGAGCCGGACACCGGCGCCACGGTGCGGATGTCCAGGCACTCCACCACCTCCGGGGGCAGGTAGTGGCGGACGAAGTCCCGGGCGGCGTCGGGCCTGGCAAACACCTCGCGAAAGAACCGATCGTGGGGACTCGGGGGGTCGGCTACAAAATTCTACCGTGGAGGCCGGGCAGCCGGAAGGGAGCCATCCGGCCAGCCGGCGTATCCGAAGCCGTCCCCCGTCGTGCCGGCCCCCCTTGTCTCCAACCGGTGTTTTCCGTATCATCCGCGTTTCGGAGGAGCACGGGCGAAAGCGGCCGGCTCTCGCCGTGCCCCCGCATCACGGCCTCCCGGCTCCCCAGCCGAATCCCAGGGACGGGCAGCGGTCGTGACCGACCAGAACGA
>CAZBGL010000121.1:0-10299 GCA_964491375.1 uncultured Thermodesulfobacteriota bacterium
ACTGCCGGGACCTCCGCATTGAGCCCTGTGTGGGCTGCGGGCACTGCGGACGAACCGGGGAGTGCCGGATCACGGACGACGACATGGCGCGGGCATACGAGGCGGTGGACCGGGCGGACGCGCTGGCCGTGGGGACACCGGTGTACTTCCTCGGGCCGCCCGCGCCCCTGAAGGCCGTGATCGACCGCTTCCAGTCCCGGTGGTCGCGGATCAACGTGTTGGGAACGCTTCCGCCGCGGGAAAGGCCTGGGGTGATCCTGGCCGCGGGGGGAGCCCCGGTGCACTCGGTGTTCACGTGCGTGCACAGAATCCTGGAAGCCTGGTTCGAGGTCATCGGCGTGCGCACGCGCGTGAACCTCTTCTACGAAAAGATCGATGCCCGAGGCGACGCCCAGGCCCGACCGGACATCCTGGAGGAGGTCCGGCAGGCCGGGGAGAAACTGGTCCGGGCACTCCCCTGAGCCGCCCTTCCAGAGCGCCCTACTCTTCTCCTTCTCATGGGATTCTAAGGGGGATCTTATTGCCTCTTCATGGGGCGGCCTTATATTGGGGCCGGCTTTGCCCTGTCCGCACGGCTCCACTTCGACGGAGGTATGGCAGATGCAGGCGTTGAAGAGATGGGCGACGGGTTTTTGCATCGTGGGACTGGTTTGGGTGGCTCCGGCCGTGGCCCGGCCGGTTCCGGAGACATTTGCCCCCCTCGCAGAAAAACTCAAACCCAGCGTGGTGAACATCGCGACGACCAAGGTCGTGAAGACCCGGCGGCTGTTCCGGAACTTTCCTCGGTTCGGCCCCAGGGACCCCTTCCGGGAGTTCTTCGGTGACGACTTCTTCGACCGGTTCTTCGGAGACCAGCCCCGTGAGTTCCGCACCCAGAGCCTGGGGTCCGGATTCATCCTGGACGAGGAGGGGTACATCATCACGAACAACCACGTGGTGGAAAGCGCCGACGAGATCGTGGTGCGGCTTTCCGACGAGCACGAGTTCGAGGCCGAGGTGGTGGGCACCGACCCGAAGACCGACATCGCGCTGATCAAGATCGATCCGGGCGAGGTGAAGCTCCACCCTGTGAGGCTGGGCGACAGCGACAAGATCCGGGTGGGCGACTGGGTCATCGCCATCGGGAATCCCTTCGGGTACGGCCACACGGTCACCGCCGGGATCATCAGCGCCAAGGAACGGGTCATCGGCGCGGGCCCCTACGACAACTTCCTCCAGACCGACGCGGCCATCAACCCGGGCAACTCGGGCGGTCCCCTGTTCGACATGGAGGGCCGGGTCGTGGGCATCAACACGGCCATCGTGGCCGGCGGAACGGGCATCGGTTTCGCGATCCCGGTGAACATGGCCAAGGAGATCGTGCGTCAGCTCAAGGACCGCGGCCGGGTCACCCGGGGATGGCTGGGGGTGATGATCCAGGAGGTCACGAAGGATCTGGCCGAGCAGTTCGGCCTGGAGGAACCCATGGGCGCGCTCGTGTCCGACGTGGTGGAGGGTGGACCGGCCGACAAGGCGGGGCTCAAGCGGGGCGACATCATCGTGGAGTTCGACGGGCAGAAGATCCGCAAGATGAACCAGTTACCGCGAATCGTGGCGAGCCACGCGCCGGGATCCACCGTCGAGGTGGTGGTGCTGCGCAAGGGAGACCGGAAGACGTTCCGGGTCACCCTGGGGGAGCTCAAGGAGGAGGCCCTGGCCGGAAGGGCCCGGATCGAGGAGGAGCTCGGCCTGACCGTCCAGGAGGTCACGCCCGAGCTGCGCAAGCATCTGGGCCTGGACGTGGAAAAGGGGCTGGTGGTGTCCGGCGTGGAACGGGGAAGCCCCGCCCACCAGGCCGGGATCCGACGGGGCGACGTGATCATCGAGGTGAACCAGCGCGAGGTGGAGGACCTGGACGACTACCGCAAGGCGTTGGAGGAGTCCAAGGGCAAGGACAGCGTGCTCTTCCTGGTGAAGCGGGGGGCGGGGACGCTCTACGTGGTGGTGCCGCTGTCCAAGTGAGCTCCCCCCTTCCTGCGGGGGATCCCAAGGCTTGACAGCCTGTCGAGGCCGCGGAACCTTGTAGGCGGGCGCCCGATTTCACCGGGCGCCCGCCCCGGACCGTTCAACAAACTAAGGAGGAGGCCATGCGCGCGACGAACAGGATCCTTCCCCTGATCGCGGCCGGGCTGATCCTGGCCGTATCCGTGGCAATGGCGGCGACGATCCAGCCGGGCGAGGTGCGCGTGGTGGAGGGCCGGATCAGCGCGGTCGACGTGGCCTACCGCGCGGTGGTGGTGGAGGTCCCCACGCCCAAGGGGGAGCTCACCGTGGGGGTCACCCTGGACGAGGCCGTGCGTCCCCGGGTGGACGGCCGGTTCGTGGCGTTGTCGGATCTCTCGGTGGGTGAGCGCGCCCGGCTCACGTACACCCGCAGGGACGACCGTCTGGTCGGTCTCGAACTCGTGGTCCGCCGGTAGGAGGCCCCGCGTGCCCGCCACCTGGATCGCCGGCCTGATGGTCCTGGCCGGGGCGAGCGCCCTGCCCCGGACGCCCGCCGCAGGCGAGGCGGTGCGCGCGGTCCAGGTGTTCGTGGCGTTCGAGCAACGGATCGGCCCCGAGGCCCGAGAGCAGTACCTGGGAGACCATGCCGGAACCCGCGTCACCGGCGCGGGCACGGTGGAGGCCGTGATCCCCCGGACGTTTTACGATTCGTCCATCTCGGACCGGAACCCGGCGGTTGTGCTCCTGTACGTGTCCGCGGGACGCAAGGTGGCCTGCGGGCTTCCGGCCGTGCCCGACCGGGAGGCCCTTTCCGGCTTTCTGAGGGAGGGGAAGCGGGTCTCTTTTCGAGGGGTCTTGGCGGACATCCAGGACTGGGGTCGGTGGACCACCCTCTATCTTTCGGACTGTTCCGTCCACGGGGCGCGTTGACCCGTGGGGCGGGGCCACTCCCCCCGCGCGCCCCTTGCCGTTACGGTCCAACCCACAGCGGAAGGGACAGGCTGCGGAGTTGGCCCTCTCCCGTCCGGTGGAACCGCACCACGGCCGTGTAGGATCCGGGCGGGAGGGGCTGGCCGGTCGTGTCCCGCACCTCCCACACGAAGTTCCGCGTCTCTCCCGGGTCCAGGTGCACCATGGCCTGGGCGACCCTCTGGGGACGGAAGACGATCCGTCCGCTGTCGTCCCGGATCTCCAGCGGGTAGGGGTTGGGGAGGTCGATGGGAACCTTGGCCTCGATCTGGAAGGTGATCCGGCGCGTTCCAGGTGCCGGGGGACAGTCCAGGCACCGCCACACCGCCGCGTCGTCCGCGTCCGTGCCTTGGCCGGAACGCCCGGGTTCTTCCCGCGCCCCAGCCACAGCCCCCACGGGATGGGCCACCCCGTCCTGCTCCCGGAGGACCCGTTCCAGGGCCCCTCGGTCCACGCCCCCGGGCTCCACCCCGGCCCCTCGCAGGGCCGCGAGCACCCCTTCCGCGTCCGGGGAGCCCAGGCGGTACACGTCGTGGTGGGCCTCGACCCACACTCTTCCCTGGGGAGTCACCGCCACCTTCACGGGAAGGTACACGATCTCCACCCGCGTGCCCTCGGCGGCGCGGGGAAACAGCCGGGCGATGTCCTCGTTGCGCAACCGCACGCACCCGTGGCTCAGGAACTGGCCGACCGACGCCGGGAACGGCGTGCCGTGGATCCCGTATCCCCAGATGGAGAGCTGGATCCAGTAGGGCCCCAGGGGGTTGCCCGGCCCCGGGGCCACCTTCCGGCGCACCACCCTGCCCTCGCGCCGCATCTCCTCCTGGATGGACGGAGGCACCTCCCAGGAGGGATGCTCCTCTCCGTACAGGATCCGGAACGAGCCGAGCGGGGTGGGCCGAGAGGGCCGCCCCAACCCCACGGGATAGCGAGCCGCCAGGACCCCGTTTTCGAACACGTACAACTCGGCCTCCGGCACGTTGATGACCCATCCCTCGTCCAAGAGCGCCGGCACGATCCGCCGCGTGTCCACCCGGAGTTCCTGGCCGGGCCGGATGCGGTCCGGATCCGCGATCCCGTTGGCCCGGGCAATGGTGGCGGCAGGCACCCCGGTGCGCGCCGCGATCCCCAGGAGGGTGTCTCCCCTGCGGACCGTAACGGTACGGATCTCTCCGGCCACCAGGGAGAACACCGGAAGCCTCGCCGGGACCCCGGCCCACGCCGGCACGGCAAAGCGTCCGATCCCCCACAGCGCGATGGCTGCCCAGGTTCCGAGGCGGCGGGTGCTCACCCCTTCCCTCCTGCGGCGTCGTGGTCCAGCGAGAACTCCCACGCGCACCAGAACGCTCCCGTCCCCTTGTCCGGCGGGCACGCGATGCAGCGGGTGCGGATGCGGGGGTCCACGGTGCGGGCGAACCCGGCGAACTCCACCTCCCCCACGCTCTTGCACGGAAAGTCCGGCAGGCCCTTGCGCCGACGGGTCTCCTGCACCCGGCAGTCCTTCATGCGCAGCACGGCCCGATCCGGACCCAGGATCTCCACCTCCTGCCGGTTCAGGCGGGCGTACATCCGGTGGGGGAGGCACCGCCCGAGTGCCGCGATACCCCCCCCGGGCTGCAGGCCCAGGCGGGCCATGATTCGCCGCGCCTCGATGACCGTGAACCGTTCCCACGCCTCCCGGTCCGCCCGGATCGCTGCGTCCAGGCCGTGGTGGCGTTCCACCGTGAGGAACCACAGGCCGTCGTGGGCGAGCCAGTTCTTCGCGTCGTCCACAACGATCCGGAGGAGCTCCTCCTTGGACAATCCGGCCAAAAGGTCGAGCGTTTCGTTCCGTTCCAACGTCTCCTCCTGCGGCCGGGCCCATCCCCCGGGCCCGCTGGGTCCCCCACCGGGCGAAGCTCCCCTACGAACCGGTTCGAGCGGGGCACCGGCGAGGCCGGGGGGTGCCGGCACCCTCCGGGAAAGACCGGTGGAACTGGATTATAGGCCCGGCCGGGCCGGCCGTAAACTCGCGCCCTCCGGCAGACCGCGCGCGTTCCGGCACGAAAAAAGGGGACCCCTTCCCGGGTCCCCTGCCTGCCGGAGACGGACCGGCCGCCCCCGCATCACTCCTCGGTCACCTCGACGTGACGAACCTGCTTCTGCTGCGCCTTGGGCAGCACCAGGGTGAGCACCCCGTCCTTCAGTTTGGCCGTCACGTCGTCGGGCCGGATCTCCTCGGGCAACCGGATCGTGCGTTCGAAGGTGCCGGACCAGGTCTCCCGGCAGATGTAGCGTTCGTTCTCCTGCGCCTCTTCTTCGTGTCGCTCGCCCTTCAGGGTCACCGCGTTCTCCGACACGTCCACGTGCAGGTCCTCCCGCCGGAAGCCCGGCACCTCGGCCCGGAGCACGTATTCGTTCCCTCGGTCCATCACGTCCATGCGGGGCGCGTCGTGCCACTCGCCCCCGTCGTGGCGGAACCTCACGGGGGCTCGCACGGCCCAGTCGCCGAACACGTCCTGGAACAGCCGGTCCATCTCGCGGGTCAGGCTCCGGATCGGCTCGAACACGCGCTCGCTCGGAACCAGGCTCACGTTCCGCATGGCTCCCTCCTCCGATCCCCTCCTGGGTTGGGATTGGGGCTCCGTCCCCGGCTTCCGGGTTTATCGATAATCATTGCCAACAACGTGTCAAGACGGCATCCCCCGGGGTCAGGGCGTCAGGCTCACGTAGTACGCCACCCGTCCCCGCTGGACCACCAGCACCACGGTCTCGCGTTGGCTGGCCGCCAGCAGCGCCTCCCGGTAGTCCTCGGCCGAGTCCACGGGCCGGTCGTTCACCTGCCGGATCACGTCACCGGGTTGGATCCCGGCCCGGGCGGCCGCGCTCCGGGCCCGCACCTCCACCACCACCATGCCCCGGTCCGTGAGCAGCCGGTACCGGTAGGCCATCCGGCGGGAGTTCTCCTCCACCCGCACGCCGATCCACTGCTCGCTCAGGTAGGCGATGTATTCGTCCGGGATCTCACGGGCCACCACCTCCACCTCCAGGGTCTCCCCCTTGCGGGCGAGCCGGAGCCGCATCCGGCTGCCCGCCGTGTAGCCGGCCAGCCGCTCGAAGAACGTCTCGCGGTCGTCGATGCGCCGGCCGTCCAGCGCCACCAGCACGTCGCCGCGGCGGATCCCTGCGTCGTCGGCCGGGCTCCCCGCGAACACCCGGGTCACCACCACGCCGGAGCCCACCCCGAAGTACCGCGCCAGGTCAGGGGTCAGGTCCTGCACGTGGACGCCCAGCCAGGCCCTGTGGACCTTGCCGTAGGTGATCAGGTTCTCCACGATGCGCTTGGCCTTGTCGATGGGGATCGCGAAGCCGATGCCTTCGGCCTTCTGGTAGATGGCCGTGTTGATGCCCACGAGCTCCCCGAGGATGTTCAGCAGCGGCCCCCCGGAGTTGCCCGGGTTGATGGATGCGTCCGTCTGGATGAAATCCGTGTACACCCGGTCGTTGGCCCCCCGGATCGTGCGGTTCAGCGCGCTCACCACGCCCGTGGTCACGGTGTGGGACAGCCCGAACGGGTTGCCGATGGCGATCACGGTCTCGCCGATCATCAGGTCCCCGGACCGGCCCATCTCCAGGTACGGGAGCGGCCCGGGCGCCTCCACCTTGAGCACCGCCAGGTCTGTCTGGCTGTCCGCCCCCACGACCCGGGCCTCGTACTCCTCGCCGGTGACCCGGGTCACCGTGATGCGCGTGGCGTTGGCGATCACGTGCTCGTTGGTGAGGATCGTGCCGTCGGGCCGGATGATCACACCCGATCCCAGGCTCCGGGTGTGCCGCTCGATGCCGGGAAGATCGCCGAAGAAGTCGCGAAAGAACTCCTCGAAGAACGGATTGAGTCCGCCGAAGGGCGAGCCCCGGGTCACGATCTCGGTGGAGATGTTCACCACGGCCGGAGAGGCCTTTCGCACGGCCCGGACCACCGGCGTCTCCCGGGGATTGTCGGCTGCGGAAACCCGCCCGGCGAGGGACATCGCCACCAACAGGGCCGCCCCCCGGACGGCAACGTTCCGGCTCATGGCAGGTACCTCCTTGGCTGGCGCGTCGGCGAATCGTTGCAAGATCCGGCGTGTTCCCGTAGTCTGTGGATCCGCAATCCGGTCGGGAGGACTCGGACATGCGCCTGTTCTTGTGCCAGATGAACCCCACCGTGGGCGACATCCAGGGCAACGCGGAGAAGGTGCGCCAGGGTTTGCGCCGGGCGAAGCGGATGGGCGCCCACATCGCGGTCTTCCCCGAATGCGCCCTCGTGGGATACCCGGCCGAGGATCTGCTGTTCAAGCCCTCGTTCGTCGAGGAGAATCTACGGGCCCTCGAAGACCTCCTGGAGGAGACCCGGGGCATCACCGCGGTGGTGGGATTCGTGCACCGCGAGGACGATTTGTACAACGCGGCGGCCGTGCTCCACAACGGCGAACTCCGGGCGGTGGTGAAGAAGAACATCCTGCCCAACTACGGGGTGTTCGACGAGAACCGGTACTTCCAGCACGGCGAGGACACGCAGGTGTTCCGCATGGACGGGTGCCTGTTCGGGGTCACCATCTGCGAGGACGTGTGGTACCCGGCCGGGCCGGCACGCACTCAGGCCTTGAACGGCGGAGCCCAGGTCCTGATCAACATATCGGCCTCCCCGTACCACGCCGGCAAGGTCCAGTACCGGGAGACCATGCTCTCGACCCGGGCCTCGGACAATGCGGCCGTTCTGGCCTTCTGCAACATGGTGGGGGGACAGGACGAGCTGGTGTTCGACGGCAACTCCCTGGTGTTCTCCCCCCGGGGCGAACTCCTGGCGCGGGGCCTTCCGTTCGAGGAAGACGACGTGATCGTGGACGTGGACCCCGCCGAGGTGCTCCACCAGCGCCTCAGGGATCCCCGCCGCCGGGTGGCGCTCCACAGGGAATGCCCGGGGACCCCGCTGACGGGCGTGGAGGAACTGCCGTCCCTTCCGGCTGCCCCCGCCCCTTCCCTCCCCCGCCGCACCGTGGAACCGCCCGCCGAGCCCGAAGAGGAGATCTACCGGGCGCTCGTGCTGGGCTGCCGGGACTACGCCCGGAAGAACGGGTTCGAGAAGGTGGTGCTCGGCCTGAGCGGCGGCGTCGACTCGGCGCTCACGGCCTCCATTGCGGTGGACGCCCTCGGGCCCGACCGGGTCGTGGGGATCACCATGCCCTCCCGGTTCTCCAGCCGCGGAAGCGTGGAGGACAGCCGGGAACTGGCCCGGAACCTGGGAATCGAGTTCCGGGAGATTCCCATCGGGGCGGTGTTCGATGCGTTCCTCCAAACCCTGGAGCCCTCGTTCCGGGGCACGGAGCCCGGCGTGGCCGAAGAGAACATCCAGGCCCGCATCCGGGGTACCCTCCTGATGGCGCTGTCCAACAAGTTCGGCTGGCTCGTGCTGAGCACCGGCAACAAGAGCGAAACCTCGGTGGGGTACTGCACCCTCTACGGCGACATGGCCGGCGGGTTCGCCGTGCTCAAGGACGTGCCCAAAACCCTCGTGTACCGTCTGGCCCGCTGGCGGAACCAGGAGGCCCGGCGGCCCTGGATCCCCGAGGCGATCCTGGCCAAGGAGCCCAGCGCCGAGCTGCGGCCCGGCCAGAAGGACACGGACAGCCTGCCACCGTACGAGGTGCTGGACCCCATCATCCAGGGTTACGTGGAGGAGGACCGGCCCGTGGAGGGGCTGGAGGCCGAGTACGGGGCCGAGGTGGTGCGGCGGGTCGTGGGCATGGTGGACCGCAACGAGTACAAGAGGAGGCAAGCCCCGCCCGGGGTGAAGATCACGCCCCGGGCGTTCGGCAAGGACCGGAGGTTTCCGATCACGAACGGGTACCGGCCCAAGTTCTGAGGGCGGTGCGGGGACGTGTGTGGATGCGGCTGAATCCCCGTAAGACGCTGCGCTACCTCTACTACCGGTGCGTGCGCCTCCACGGAAGGCCGCGGGAGGTGGCCATGGGCATGGCCATCGGGTTGGCCGTGGGCATGACGCCCACCATGGGGTTCCAGATGGCCATCGCCGTGGCCCTGGCGGCCCTCCTGGGACAGAGCAAGATCGCGGCCGGGCTGGGCGTGTGGATCACCAACCCGGTCACGGCCCCGGTCGTCTACTCCGTCACCTACTCCGTGGGCGCCCTGCTGCTCCACGTGCCCTTGCGCCCGCCCGAGGGCTTTTGGATGACGGTGACGAACCTCCACGGACTCACGTTCGGCATCTTCGGACCCCTTTGGGTGGGGGGCCTGGTGCTGGCCGTTCCCGTGGCCGCGGCCGGGTACTGGATCACGTACGAAGCGGTGATCGCCTACCGGCTGAAAATCAAGCACCGGCGCGCCAACCGCAAGCACCAGTGGAGGTGGAGTCCCCAGCACGGATGGCACAGGGTGCGGGTGCGCAACCCCGACAGCACCGAGCGGGGGCAGGCGGGCTCGGCGTGACCGCGGGGGCGGCCTTTCACCCGCGGGTTTCCGTGAGACGGGCGCGGCCGTCCATGGGGCGTGGGGACGAACGGGGCCGATCGCGCGCCCGCAGGGGGCGGGAACCGGGGGTGCGCACGGCCCAACGGGCCGGCGCGTTCCGGGGACCGGTCGTCCGAAGTCGGGCACGGGGGGCGTTCCCAGAAGTGCGGCCCGGCCCCGGGCCCGGCAGGCGACAGCCGTGTCAGCGGGTGTCCGTGAGCCGTCGGCCGCCGCACCAGGGGCCGGGGTCGTGAGGGCGTTCGAGGCTTCCAAGGGTATCGGGGAGGAACGGCCGTGGACGATCGAGAGCGCGCTGAGGAGATCGACCGGATCCTTCGGCAACGCTACCCCGAGACCACCGCGCTCCGGTTTTCGAGCCCCTTCACGCTGCTGGTGGCCGCCATCCTGGCGGCGCAGTGCACCGACGAGCGCGTGAACCAGGTCACGCGCACCCTCTTCCAGCGGTTTCCGGATCCAAGGGCGTTCGCCGAGGCAGACCCGAAAGAGCTGGAGGAAGCCGTGCGGCCCACCGGCTACTACCGCCAGAAGGCCCGCACCCTCCAGGCCTGCTGCCGTGCGCTCGTGGAACGGTTCGGGGGGGAACTGCCCCGAACCGTGGAGGAGATGACCACGCTGCCCGGGGTGGGCCGGAAGACGGCGAACCTGGTGCTGGGCAACAGCATGGGCGTCCCGGGGGTGTTCGTGGACACCCATGTCAAGCGCATCGCCGGCCGCCTGGGGCTCACGGAGCACACCGACCCGGACCGGATCGAGGAGGACCTCGAGGCCCTGGTCCCCCCGGAACGCCAGGTCGCCTTCTCCAACCTCCTGACCCACCTGGCGTTCCGGGGGGACCAG
>CAZBGL010000122.1:0-11420 GCA_964491375.1 uncultured Thermodesulfobacteriota bacterium
CCAGGGCATCTTCGCACGTGAGCTGGAACGTGCCGATGCCCGTGCCCATGGCCGGCTCCAGCGCAAGCTGCCCGGCCCAGGCCGAACCGGATCCCGCCAGGGGCACGGTCACGGGGTCGCCCTGTGGAGGCGCGTACCGCAGGACCGGGATCGTGCCCGGCCTGACCGGCTCGTCCAGCACGAGGCTCACCGGAACGCTGCGGCTCTCCAGCACCTGGATCGGCTCGGGCACCCCCACCGTGATCGTGCCCACCGGGCCGTCGGTGTCGATCACGAGCGCCGGTCCGGACGGCGTGCCGGAGAACCCGTTGCCGGCCACGTCCACACCGGACACCGACACCTTGGCCTCGCCGGTGGGTGTGCCGGACGTCACCTCAAAGGTTCCGCGGTACGTGGTCTCGTCCACGCGCACGAGCACCACGCTCGCGGGCGAACGGGAGCCGTGGGGCCTCAGCACCAGGGAGGGGAGTCCCTTCAGGGGCTCGCTGACCGTAAGGGTGATCTCCAGCACCCCCACGCCCACGGGGGGCTCGGGGCTGTAGGACACCGCGAAGGCCGGCGGGGTGCCGTCGTAGGCCACCGACACGAGGTTCGAGACACCGCTCGCGTTGCCCGCCGCGTCCACGGCCACCACGCCGTAGTACCATGTGCCGTCCGGTGCGTTTTCGTCGAGATACCCGGTTCCCGTCACATGGTCCGCCACCAGCGTGGCCCCGGCAGGGTCGGCGAACGCGGCCGCACCCCGGTAGATCCGGTAGTGGTCCGGTACCTCGCCGGTGTCGGACCACCGCCACGACAGCAGCACGCCCTGGCCGGTCTGCGGCACGGCAGAGAGCAGTTCCGGCGGATCGGGCGGGGCCGAGTCCAGCACCACCGTGACCGGGGCGCTCTCGGGACTTCGACCGACAGAGTCCTCGGACACGGCCACGAACCGGTTCGAGCCCTCGCGCAGTTCCACCCCGGTGAACGCGAACGCACCGGAGGCGTCCGCCACCCCGTCGCCCACCACGAAGCCGTCCCGGGTGACGCGCACCGGCGCAAAGGGCTCGGCCGTGCCCCGCACGTCCACGGTGCCCCCGGTCACCACCAGGCCGTCCACCGGCGCGGTAATCTCGGGGGCCGGGGGTGGGGTGAGCTGGATCTGCACGTTCCGCTCCACCGCGCTCTCGTTGCCGGCCGAGTCGCGGGCGAGCAACCGCACGCGGTGCACCCCGTTGCCCAGGTCACGCACGTCCCACCGGAACGCCAGGGTCCCGGTATCGGACGACTCGACCACCGTGCCGTCCACATGGAACTCCAGGGCGTCGATGCCCAGGGCGGCCGTGGCCGATCCGGCGACCTGGATGGGGCGGCCGATCTCCTGGCCTTCGGTGAGGCTGAAGCTCTGGATCTCGGGCCCCTCGGTCACGTACGTGAGGGTGATCGACACCGGATCGGAGACGGCGCCGGTGGGGCTCTTGAACTGGGCGAAGATCGTCTTCAGCCCTCCCAAGGGTGAGAGCTCGAACGCGGTATGCCCCGTGAAGGGTTCGAAGAACGCCCCCGGGAACGTGGAGTCCTCGCTCAGCCGCACGGCCTCCGCGTTCCGTGAGGCCAGGACGAGCTCCACCCGGCGGGTACCCACACGGGTCTGGCCGTCGGCCGTGGCCAGGGCCGGGCTCAGCACGGGCTCGTAGTCCAGATAGGGGTCCCAGGCCACCGGACCCTGGATCAGGGCGCCGATCGTCGTGACATCGGTGGAACCCCACCAGTTGCCCTCCGCCACGAACGAGCCGGTGCCGTCGCTCCGGGCGTTCAGATCGTTGTTCTTGACCACCGAGGCGGTGAGCTCGAGGGTGCCGTTCCCGGCGACCTCGGCGCCCACTTCGTTGTACCGAAGCAGGGCCTCGGAGGTGGTGAGCGAGCCGTTCTCGGACACGAGCACACCCGCGCCGCGGTTGTACTCGGCGGTGAACGCCTCCACGACCGGCGATGCACCGCGCACCTGCAGGCCCGAACCGTACCGGACCACCACGTGGCGCAGCACCGAACCCGTGTCGCCGCCGCCCAGGATCACCCCGCCCCAGTCGCCCCGGTCGGGCGTGCCCCCGGCTCGCTCGTTCTGCGAGGTGAGCACGATCGGATCGAAGGGGGTGCCCTCGGCCTCGATCCGTCCGTCGGCCACCCGCAGGGACGCCCCCGGCGCGAAATAGAGGATCGTGCCGGGCTCGATGGTCAGCACCGCGCCCCCGTCCACCACCAGGGTCTGGACGATGTCGATCTCGCGCGTGGCGCCGCCCCCGATCACCGTGTTCGCGGTGATCACGCCGGAGTACGGATCGCTCCAGGAACCGGTGGTCACCGCGTCGTTCTGTTCGCCGGAGGTGTTGTACGCCACCACGGCGAAATAGTAGGTTCGCGTCCGGTCCAGGCCCGTGGCCTCGTACTCGCGGGCGTCCGGCGGCAGATCGGCCACCGGGGTCATGCCCGACACCGAGGCGAAGTCGGCCGTGGCCTGGTAGACACGGAATCCGGCCAGACCGCACAGGTCCGCGGTGCCGTAGGTGTGCCAGGACACCCTCGCGACGTCCGGATCCGAACCGGGCCGCACGTCCACCGTGACCGGAGGCGGCACGGGCTCGTCGATGTAGACCTCCAGCGAGGTGACCTGGGTGTTCACATTCCCCACGCGGTCCAAGGCCGCGATCCCGACCGCGTACGGCACCTCCAGGTCCAGGCCGGTGAGCTCCGCGGTCCGGGCCGAGGCGTCCAGGAGCCGGGAGAACGATCGGCCGTCCACCGACGTGAAGGGCCCGTCCGTGCGCACGTAGAGCTGGAATCCCGCCAGATCCGGCGGTGGGAGATATCCGTCCCAGGTCAGGCTGGCCCGGTCGCACCCCACCGAGCCCACCGTCACATCGGGGTTGGGGGGCGGTGTCGCGTCCACCTGGAAGGTGTACAGGCCGGCCGCGGGGGCCATGACGTTGCCCGCGTGGTCCCGGGCGCCGGAAACGGCCACCGACCATTCCCCGTCCATACCGGCCGTCAGCGCGATGAACGGCGTGGTGTAGGTGTCGTTGGCGTAATACGTGGTGCTCCAGGTGCCGCCGGCCGGCACCGACGGCGCCAAAGCGCCGGTTCCCGTGATCTGGAGCGCCGGTTCGGCGGCCGGGTCCATGGCCGAGTCGAACCGGATCGTGAGCCGGTAGGTGTCCACGGCGTTGACCGGGCTCAGGTAGTTGGGCTCCAAGGCCACCACCCGAGGCGGCACCGTGTCCGCATCGGGCAGCGGAAGCACGGCCGTTCCGGCCACGGGGTTGCCGGCGAGATCGGTAACGAGGTCCGAGGGATCCACGGTCTCGCCGCCGCGCACGGTGTGGCCTGCCGTGATCTCCACCGTGACCTCGGTGGCTTCCGCGTTCCAGGCGATCCGGTTCACATCGCCGTATTTCCGGCCGGCCGGTGGCAGGTTCCAGTTGGCCTCGGGGGTGCCGTCGGACAGGGCGGCCGTGCGCATGGGCTCGCTGAACACGAACACGTAGCGGTCCCCGGGACTCACCGTGCCGCTTCCGTCGGCATCGTCGAACCGTACGGCCACGATGGTGGGTGGCTCGGTGTCGCGGCCTTTCAGGCGCTGGGTCCCGGTGACCGGATTGCCGGCCACGTCGCTCACCAGGGAACTGGGCACCACGATCTCGTTGCCCACCACCGTGAACCCCTCGGACACGGTCACCGTGAGGCTCTTGGCGTCCGCCGACCACACCGCGGACACCACGGACCCGTACCGGGTGCCCCCTTGGGGACGGAGGTGTACGTTCGCGTCCGCGGTACCGTCGCGGATCGCGGAGGTGTCCATGGCCTCGTTGAACCGGAACACGTACCGGTCGCCGATGCTCACCGATCCGTCGCCGTCCACGTCCTCCCAGTCGAGTCCCACGAAAGCCGGCGCAACCGTGTCGTCCGTGGGCAGGCTCTGGGTTCCGATGGCCGCCTTGCCCGAGGGATCGGTGAGACCCGTGGGGGTGACGACCTCCCCGCCGGCCACGGTGAACCCTTCGGTCAGGGTCACGACCACGGTGCGGTGATCCGCGGTCCAGCGAACCGCGTTCACGTCGCCGTACGTGGCACCGGTGTCCGTGGCCAAGCGGGTGTTCGCATCGGCCGTGCCGTCCTGGATGAGGGACGGGTCCAGGGCCTCGGTGAACGTGAACCAGAGTTCGTCGCCCTCGGAGTAGTCGCCGCTCCCGTCCACGTCGTTGTAGGCCACCCGGTCGAACAGGGGCGGGGCCACCTCTCCGGTCTCCTCCACGATCCACACCTCGGACACGGAGGCCCGGATCGAGGTGTCGGGATTGTCGTGCACGAACCGGAGCGTGAGGTCCCCGTCGGCGTAGTACGCCCTCGGGATCGCAAAACCGAAGAGAGTCGGCTGGGTGGGCATGCCGAGGGAACCATGGAAGGGATTGCCCGTTCCATCGGTCAGGCTCTGTACGCTCCCGCCGGGATCGGCGTTGAAGTAGGTAACGTACAGACGGTACCGGGCCTCGGGATCCAGGCCGGTGTAGGCGATCTCCACGGCGTTCTTGTCGTAGACCATGGTGCGGCCCGGCGAGCGGTTCGTGGGGTCCCACTCGTCCGAAAGGGTGCCCTGCACCACCGTGGGCTGGGCCAGGGAACCGGCCTCGCCCGGCGCCCCTGCGCTGAAGTTGGTGTACACGTAGTCGAGCGGGGGCGTGGTCACCCACGGGTCGAACGTTACGTTGGACGTGACCCGCTGACCGGTACCATCGGGATTTCCGTCGGGATGGTAGGGACCCGTGCCGTCCGAGTCGCCCCACCAGGACTGCCGCGCGTCCGCGACCGCGCCGGAGTTGTTGCGGATGCCGTACCCGCGGTTCAGGAAGAAGCGGTTGTTCGTGAACACCCCGCCGCTGCCGCCCCCTTCGACCTCGATGCCGTCCGACCCGTTCAGGGCGAACTCGTTGAACGTCGCCGTGGCGCTGGCGCGCCAGGCCAGGTACAGCCCGTCCCAGGCGTTGGCCCAGATCCGGTTGCCCCGGATCACCGCGGTGGTGTTGTACACCCACACTCCGTGGCGGGAGCTGTGGGAGACCTCCGAGTTCTCCACGAGCACTCCGGCGCCGTTGAGGACCACGCCTGCGTTGTAGTGCCGGCCGGCGTAGCGCACGATCACCCGGCTGAGCACCGAGCGCTCCACGAAAAACGACGGGTTGAACTGGATGCCCTTCCAGTCGCCGTTGAGCGGCACCGAGCCTCCGCCGTCCCCGTTCGTGTCCCCTCCCCAGGCGTCGTCGCGCCACGAGGTGAACACCACGGGTTCGGCCAGCGTGCCCTGGGCAGCCAGGCTGCCGCCCACCCAGATTCCGCAGTCCTGGGTGAACTTCAGGACCACCCCGGGCTCCACGGTGACGGCGAACGGGGCGGGGACGCCGATGTCTCCGTGGCTGACGATGTACGTGCGGACCTCGTCGGCCGTGCCCCGCGCCCACACCGGGATCACGGTGTCTGCGGACACGGCGTTGGCCCGGATGACGATGTGCTTCTTGTCGTTCGGGGTCAGAACGTTCGTGGGATCCGGGAACGCGCTCATGGGCACGGCCAAGGCCGCGTCGTTCCCGGTGATCACGTTGCCGCGCATGGGCGGGGCGTTGCGCGCGTCGTAGTGGAACACGCCGTATCCCGCGTTGTCCGTGATCCGGTTGTTGTTCACCGCGGGCGCGGCGTACTGGACGTAGATCCCGGTGCCGTTCGAGGTGATCTCGTTGTCCTCGACCGTGCCGCCGCCGTGATAGAGGTAGATGCCTTCGGTGGCGTTGTCCCGGATGGTGCACCCCCGGATCTCCGGCCAGGCGTGGTATCCGTGGATGCCGCGTTGCGAGCTCCGCTCCACCACCGTGTCGCGAATGGGAACCGATACCTGCTCGAGGTAGAGCGCATATCCCCATCCGCCTGCAAACCGCACGAGTGCGCCGTCTAGGCGCGACACGGTCGGGTCGGCGGTGTTGCGGAACTGGATCCCGGCCCACTGGCCCGGGGATCCGCTGGAAGGCCCGTCGCCGTTCGTGTCGCCTCCGTGGTCATCGTCCGGGAGCGATGTGAGCACCACCGGCTCGGTGGGGGTCCCCTGGCTGACCAGGTCTCCGCGCACCACGAGCCCGTGGCCCGGGTTGAACTTGAGGATCGTTCCGGGTCCGAGGACGAGAACCGTCCCCTGGGGTACGGTGAGTGTCGAGGTGACCCGATACACACCCCGTACCAGGCTCATGGAGGTCGGAAGGGTTCCCGCGAGGGTCACGACCTCGGACGGATCCCCTGTGATCTGCGCCTCCACCTCGACCCCGGCGCTCTCGTTGGGCACCTCGTCCACCACGGTGATTCGGAACCGATACGGAACGTTCAGGGCGAGCCCGGTCGCCTGGTACCAGGTGCGAAGGCGGCCGAGATGCACGGGCCGACCGTCGTCGAACGCCGGCGGGTTGCTGCCCCAGGTGGAACCGCCGTCCGCGGAGATGTACAGGAGTTGATCCGCCAGGTCCCCCTCGGTGTTGGCGCTCGCGGTCCACCGCAGGAGCACCGAGGGAGCCGTGCCGTTCACGTGCGTGGCCTGGGCCGTGAGGTTGGTTACGTCCTCGGGCGGGGTGGTGTCCAGCGCCCCCGTGGCCGCCACGGGGCCGAGCACGGACGTGTCCGACCCGTTGCCGGCGCGGTCCACGGCGCGAACGAAATAGTAGTATTCCTCCCCCAGGGTGACCGTGGTGTCGTCGAACCGATCCACCCCCGCGACCACGGTGCCCACCCGGTCAAAGGGCCCGATGGGGCTTGCGCTGCGATGGATCTCGTAGCCCTCCACATCCGCAGCCCCGGACCCGTCGTCTGGCGAAAGGATCCACAGGCTCCGCAGTGCACCGGCCACCTCCTGCACCGTGAATCCCGTGGGGGGTGCGGGAGGCGTGTTGTCCACCCTCACCTGGACGGACGACGACAGGGCCTCGTTCCCCGCCCGGTCGATGGCCCGGGCCGTCAACGTGTACGTCCCATCCTCGGGCGTCCAGGCAAACTCCCAGTTGCCCGCGTTGTCGATGCGGTGGATCGGGAGCCACGAGGTGGCGCCTCCCTCCGGCGCGATCCCGATCTCGACCCGGGGAATCGGCTGGGTACCGTCCGAGGCCGTGCCCGTCACCTCGATGGAGTCGCCCCTCAACAGCGCACCGTCTGCCGGTGCGCCCAGGCGTACGACCGGAGGTGTGGTGTCCGTGGAGGGCACCTCCACGAGCATCAACGCGGCCACCACGGCACGCTGGCCGGACGTGGCCCGGATCTTCAGCCGGAGGGCGCCCTCGGCCACCGACGGACGGGGCACCGGGAAACAGAACAGCACGGGGTGCTGGCTGCTGATCGTGAGGGCCGGATGGATCGTCCGTCCCTCCAGGTCGGTCATGACCTGGGTGCTCCCCCCGTTGTCCCGGTTCAGGTAGGTCACCAGGATCCGGTACTGCCCGCCCGGGGTCAACCCGCCGTAGTCGGCCTCGATGATTCTGTCTTCCAGGTCGTAGAGGATGGAATAGGGAGGCGTTCCTCCCCATTCGACGGAGGGCGTGCCCGTGACGCTGGGAACGCCGATCCCGTACCCGTAGTGTCCGGTGCCGCCCGCATCGAAGTAGCTGAACGCGCTGCCGTCCGCCAGATAGTCCGCCTCCCCGTCGTCGTCCCCGTCCACGTCCACCAACCCCACTTCCTCGTCCCCGCTGCCCCCTAAATCGCCCCCAGGTCCGTCCACCGCCCCCCACCAGTTCCCCCACGCCTCAACCGCATAGTTGCTCGACCCCCTCACCCCAGCTCCCACATTCCCAAAAACCTCCGCCCCCTCCACACTCCCCCGCGCCCCCCACGTCGCCTCTACCCCATCCCCCATGTTCCCATACACACGACCCCCCTCCACACGCGATACCCCTCCCTGCTCAAACCGTAACCCGTCCCACTGGTTCCCGTAGACCTCGCACCCCACCACCCGTACGTCCGCCCGAACCCCCCTCACCCCGCTCTTGCTCGACCCCGAGACCTCCACCTCCTCCAACAATAAATCCGTGTCCTGCACGTACACCGTCTCGTTCGTCCACCGACCCCCATACCGCACCACACCATGCCGGATCACACTCCCCCCACTACCCCCCACCACCGCCAACCCACGCCACCAGTCCGGTGCCCCCACACTGCCCACCCCGTCCTCGTTCGTGTCCCCACCCCACTCGTCGTCCGTCCACGCCGTGAACACCACCGGCTCACCCGCCGCCCCCTCCGCCCTCAAAACTCCCCCCTCCACGTACAACTGCGCATCCCTCCCAAACCTCACCACCCCCCCCGCCCCCCCCGTCACCCCAGCCCCCCCCGTCACCCGAACCCGCCCCTCCACCACGTACACCCGTAACTCCTCACCCCCCACCCCCCGCTGTACCACCAACTCCAAATCCTCTCCTCGCGGCTGCCCCCAATCCCCCACCACCCACAATACGTTGCGCTCGTTCGGAACCAGTACGTTCCCGTCCCCCTCAAACGGTACCGCCCCCACCGGTAACCGCGCCGGACGCCCATTGCCCGTCACCGTGTTCCCCGCAAGCCGCGGCGCCCGATACCCGTTCCGATACCAAATCCCCCAGTCCCGGTTCCCCACAACCTCGTTGCCCTCGATCACCGGACCCCCCTCCCCCCACCGCTCCACCGATACCCCCGTGGCGTTCCCCTCGATCCGGTTCCCCACGACCGACGGAGCACCCCACCCGTAGTGCCGCACCCCCGCCCACGCATGCCCCCGGATCACGTTGCCCTCTACACGGGGCGAAGCCTCCTGCACGTATACGCCGTGCGCCGAACCCTCCAATACCTCGCTCGACACCACCGCCACGTTCGCCTTGTACAGGTACACCGACCCGTCCCCCGTGCTCCCCCCATACCGCACCACCACCCGCTCCAGCCGGCTCAAAAAGTCGATCGTGGTATCCCCAAAATAGATCCGCCCCCAGTCCCCAGGCGCACCCCGGCTCGGCCCCCCACCGTCCGTGTCCCCGCCCCACTCGTCGTCCCGCCACGAGGTGAACACGATCCGCTCCGCATCCGTCCCCACCGCCCGAAACGCCCCATACACGTCCAAACGCGCCCCAGAGCCCATCTTCCAAATCACCCCAGGCTCCACCTGCACGTACGCCCCCGCCCGAACCGTCGCCACACCCCCCACCTGCCAGTACACACGCCCACCCTCCACCGTCAGACTCCGGCCCAAATCGTTCCCCCACACCTCGATCGCGTCCGAGCCGTTGCCCGAAATCACGTTGCCCGAACCCTTCCCCGGTAACGCCGAAAACGGTATCCGTACCGCCCGCCCATTGCCCGCCACCGTGTTCCCCCGGAGCTCCGGCGCCCCCACCGCCCACTCAAACTCCACCCCGTGCTCCCCGTTGTCCACGATCTCGTTGCCCTCGATCACAGGCACCCCCCACCGCGCGTGGATCCCGTCCCCCCCGTTGCCCGCGATCACGTTGCCCACGATCCGAGGCCCTCCCGACTCCAGCCAAAATCCCGCCCCGCCGTTCCCCTCGATCCGACTCCCCTCGATCACCGGACTCGACCCGTTCGTGTACACCCCCGCTGCCGCGCTCTCCCGAATCTCGCTCCCTCGGATCACCAGGTCCGTGCCCCCGTAGCAGTCCACCGCCGACCAGTTCCACTTCCCCGCGTAGCGCACCACCACGTGCTCCAGCACCGAGCCCAACGACCCGTTGAAGTACAGGTTCCGCCAGTACCCCGGCGTGCCCGTGCTCGCCCCGTCCCCATTCGTGTCCCCGCCCCACTCGTCGTCCGTCCACGCCGTGAACACGATCGGCGACGCACCCGTGCCCACCGCCTCCAGCCGGCCCCGCACGTCCATGTACGCCCCCGGCCCAAACTTCACCACCACCCCCGGCAGAATCCGCAACACCCCCCTCACCCGCACCCAGCTCGGCACGTAGTACACCCCCGCCGCCCACGTCACCTCCCCGTTCAACTCCCCCCCCACCGTGGTGTACGCCCCCTCCGACGGCGTCGCCTCCACCGTCACCCCACCGCTTACGTTCCCCGAGGAGTCCTTCGCCTGCACCTTGAACGTGTACGCCGTGTCGTTCGTCAGCCCCTCCCACAGGTACTCCTTCGCCCCCTTGCCCAAGTTCACCGAACTCGTCCATGTGCCCCCGCCGTCCGAGGAGATGGACACGATGTAGCCGATCAGATCCAGCGTACTGTCCGCGCTCGGCGTCCACCGCAGGTACACAAACCCGTTGCCCGCCACCGCCACCAGATCCGTGACCTCCTCCGGCGCCTGCGTGTCCGCCCCGCCCGTGTTGTCCCACGCCGCCACCGGACCGTACACCCCCGACTCCCCCCGGTTGCCCGCACGGTCCAACGCCACCACCCGGTACTCGTACCGCACCCCGTCCGCCACCGTGACGTCCTCAAACACACCCTCCCCCGCAGCCGCACGCCCTACCTCGCTAAACTCCAGCGTGCCCTCCTCACGACGCTCCACCGCGTACGCCGCCACGTCCCCCGCACCCCCGCCGTCGTCCGGCGAAAGCCCCCACTCCACCGTGATGCTCCCCCCGCTGTCCCCAGGCGTGTCGTACGCAATCACCCCGCTCGGCGCACCCGGCGGCTCCTGGTTCACCACCACCTCCACCCCGGCCGCGATCTCCCCTACGTTCCCCGCACGGTCCCATGCCCGCGCATACAGGGTGTACGCCCCGTCCGCCGGCAAAACCCACCGATACCCCCATGTGCCGTCCGTCCAAAGCCACGTCACGCTCCGCCACGCCACACCATCCCCCCCGTCCACCCCCACCTCCACGCGCACCACACCGCTGCCCGCCGTGCCGTCCGCGTTCTCGTCCGATACCGTCCCCCGTATCCACACCTCCCCCCCGTTCAACTCCTCACCCCCCACAGGCCACGTCATCACCACCGCCGGCGCCTCCACGTCCCCCAGCGCCCGACGCTCCACCACCCAAACCTGGCTCACCACCGCCCGGTACCCGTTCTCCCGCACGAACCGAAGCTCCAGCGTCCCATCCCCATACGCCGACTCCGGTACCCCGTACCGGCGTACCACCGCCGTGTCCCCCACCCGCACCGGCCCGTGGATCACTTCACCCCCACCCGCCTCCAACCGCTGTACGTTCCCCCCGATCGCCGAGGTGTCGTCCTTGTTCACATACGTCACCAACACGTCGTAGCGCTTCGCCGGGTCCAAACCCCCGTAGCGCAAAACCACCGCGTCCAGGTCGTACAACAACGTCTGCGCCGCACCCGTCCCCCACTCCGAACTCGCCACCCCCTGAACCACCCCCGGCGCCCCAATCGTCCCCTCCGCCGCGTTCGGTCCCGCATCGAAGTAG
>CAZBGL010000123.1:0-6418 GCA_964491375.1 uncultured Thermodesulfobacteriota bacterium
AGCCCCGGATCGTGGTCTACGGAAGCCGCCTGCTGCTCCACGTCCTGTCGTTCTGGGACCCGGAGTTCAGCGAGTGTTTCAAGGTGGTGGCCGACTTCGGCCCCGACACCGACCGGGACGGCGACGGCGTGCTGGCCTACGCCCAGCGCATCGCCCACGTGTGCCGCGCCGAGGGGCTTCCGCCGTTCGACCGGGGGGCGGTGGCCGAGGTGGTGCGGTTCGGTGCCCGGCGGGCCGAGCACAAGGACAGGCTGTCGGCCGTGGTCGAGGTGGTGGACGACCTCGTCCGGGAGGCCGCCTTTTTTGCAACCGAAGCCGGGGCCTCCGTGGTGGGGGCGGAGCACGTGCGCCGGGCCCTGGAGGACCGGGTGTTCCGGTGGAACCGCATCGAGGAGAGGATACGGGAACTGTTCGCCGAGGGCACCCTGCTCGTGGACGTCAAGGGCAGGAAGGTGGGCCAGGTCAACGGCCTGGCGGTTCTCGCGGTAGGAGAGTACGCATTCGGGCGGCCGTCCCGGGTGACGGCCAGCCTGGGGCTCGGCACCGCCGGGATCGTGAACATCGAACGCGAGGCCCGGCTTTCCGGGTCCACCCACGACAAGGGCGTGTTGATCATGGCCGGCTACCTGCGCAACCGGTTCGGCCGGAACCGTCCCCTGTCGTTCTCGGCCTCCATCGCGTTCGAGCAGTCCTATTCCGGCGTGGACGGCGACAGCGCCTCGTCCACCGAACTGTTCGCCCTGCTGTCGCGGATCGGCGACATCCCCATCCGGCAGGACATCGCGGTCACGGGTTCGGTCAACCAGAACGGGGAGATCCAGGCCATCGGGGGGGTCAACGAGAAGATTGAGGGATTTTACCGGGTGTGCAAGGTGGTGGGACTCACCGGCCGGCAGGGGGTGATCATCCCCGAGGCCAACGTGCGGCACCTGGTGCTGGATCCCGAGGTGGTCGAGGCCGTGCGGGCCCGGAAGTTCCACATCTATCCGGTGCGCACCGTGGACGAGGCCATGGAGATCCTGACCGGCCTTCCGGCCGGGGAGCCCGGCCAGGAAGGGACGGTCAACGGCATGGTGGACGCGGCCCTCGAGGAACTGGACCGGCGCCTCCGCGAGCGCAACCACCGGGGCCGAAGGGACCCGGGCGAGGGGGAGGCCCGAAAGGAGGACGAGGAGGAAGAGTCCGGCCCCCGGGAGCCCCCCAGGCCTCCCGAACCCGAGGGGGAGGAAGGGCCTCGCCGAGGAGGGACCGCGGAGGGCCCGCTCGAGGCTTAAGGGGGGGGGCGGCCTTCCGGCCCCAGCCCGGCTCCGGGCCCCGGGCTCGGTGGACGAACCCCTGCGAGCGCCCGTGCCCGGGGGGGCCCTGCGTGCGTGGGCGCGGTTCCCACGGCCGCCGCGGGGCTCGGGGTTGCCGAGCGAGGAGGCGGGTCGGCACAGGATGCACTTGGCCTGCCCGGCCGGGCGTGCCGACCGGGGGCGAGAGCCAGGCTGGGCATCTCCTACGAGATGTGATAAAAGGAAATGTTTTCGTGCAACCTCCCACCCCATGGAGGCCATGGAAGGTCCGGTCGAGACCCCCCAGAACCTGCCGGTCGTGCTGCCGCGACCGGAACACCCCATCAGCCGCAAGCTCATCGACCCCGACGCCCTGTGGATCATGCGCCGGCTCCGCCGGGAAGGGTATCTCGCCTACCTGGTGGGCGGGGCGGTGCGCGACCTCCTGATGGGCCGCAAGCCCAAGGACTTCGACGTGGGCACCGACGCCCGCCCCAGCGAGATCCGCCGTATGTTCCGCAACTGCCGCCTGGTGGGCCGGCGCTTCCGTATCGCCCACGTGTACTTCCGCCGGCGGGGCGAGCCCGAAAAGATCATCGAGGTGAGCACCTTCCGGGGGCGCGCCACCTGGGACGATCCCGATTCGGTGCCGGCCGAGGACCTGGACCTCACCGGGCACGTGTTCGGCCCCCCCGAAGAGGACGCCTGGCGCCGGGACTTCACGGTAAACGCCCTGTTCTACAACCTGGCGGACTTCACCGTGATCGACCACGTGGGGGGGCTCGAGGACCTGAAGCGCGGCCTCATCCGGCTGATCGGGGATCCGGACGAACGCTTCCCCGAGGACCCGGTGCGGATGCTGCGGGCCGTGGAGTTCGCGGTGCGCCTGGGCTTCCGGATCGAGGAGCGAACCGAGGCGGGCATCCGGAGGCACGCCCCTCTGATCGCTCAGGCATCGCCCGCGCGCCTCCGGGAAGAACTCCGGCAACTCGCGGCCCGTGGGATCCTGGCCCGGGTGCTGGCCTGGGCCCACGAACTGGGTCTGCTGCGGCACATCCTGCCCGAGGTGCAGGTGGCGGAAGGGGTGTTCCCGCTCCTGGAACTCCTGGACGAGCAGGCACGGGCGGGCAGCCCGCCGCTCGAATCCCGGATGCTCACCGCGCTCCTGCTCCCCACCGTGGCCGCCCGGTGTCCGCTCCGGCCCGGGGTCGGGCTGGATGCCGCCCAGCATGCCATGGCCGCCCCGGTGGACGCCCTGGCCCGGCGCTACAACATGTCGGCGCTGATCCGGCACGAGACCCGCGAACTGCTGCTCTCCATCTACCGGCTGGCCCGGGGGAAGGCGTACCGGTACAAGGGGCGCTTCACCAAGAAGCCGGAGTTCAGGGAGGCCTGGGGCTTCTTCACGCGGTGGGCCTCGGTGGCCGGCGATCTGGACGAGACCGTGCGTTACTGGGAGGAATACCTGGACTCCCAGCGACGGCGTCCGGGCGGAAAGAAGCGAAAGAGACGCCGCCGAAGGGGACGGTCCGGGGGCGACGCCCCCAGGGCAACCTCCGTGGCCCCCTCCGAACCGGCGCGCCGCCTGCCCGACGATCCGGCCGGGGGGGCGTAGCCGGTTCCGCGGGCCCCGAGACCGCGGGCGACGTGTGGACCCGGGATGCCGATCGCGGGCTCACCCCGATCCCGGCCTTTCCCCTTGCTCTCCCCCGAGCCCCAGGAACTCCGCGAGCCTCTTCGGCTCCAAGCGGTACGGGCTTCCGCGGCCCTGGAAAAAGCCATGGGCCCGGATGAGGTGGACGCCCAGGGGGGTCCACAGGAGTTCCTGTCCCGTGTCCAGTCTGCGGCCGCGGACCTCGGCCTTGGGGAACAGACCGCAACCGCCAAAGGGACACGGAATCCGCCCCATGACCTCCACCGCCCGGACCTCGTACCGTCCCGCCACCGCCGAGGGGCCGCCGAGCGCCGCCAAGGCCGCCTCGGTCAGCCGCTCCAAGGCCCTCCCCAGGTCCTCTGCGCGCACGTCCAGGTGCGCCAGGGTTTCGGCATCCGCGGCCACGATGTCGGCCAGGTTCCGGGTATCGGCCCCCAGGAACCCGTCCCGGGCCAGAACCCCCCGGGCCATTCGGGCCTGAACCCGTGCCAGTGTCGGCGAGAGCTTCATGGATCCTCCGGGAGGCGCGTCACGCGAACTTGTCGTAGTAGATCCGGTCCTCGGCCAGGCCCTTCCCGGTCAGAACCCGCACGCAAGCGTCGATCATGCCGGGGCTCCCGCACAGGTACGCCTCCATGCCCTCCATGGAGCCGTAGTGCCGCGCCACCACGTCGGTGATGAGACCGGTTTCCCCCTTCCACCCGTCCTCAGGCTCGGGGTTGGAAAGCGCCGGCACGAACCGGAAGCCCGGGATCGTCTCCTGGAACGCCTCGAGCCGGTCCAGATCGTACAGGTCCCGGCGCGAAACCGCTCCGAAGAACAGCGTGGCCTTCTTGCGTATCCCGCGCTCGGCCACGTCCGCCAGGATGCTCTCGAACGGGGCCAGTCCCGATCCCCCCGCGATGAACACGGCCTCGGCGGAGGTGTCGCGCAGGAAGAAATCCCCAAACGGTCCGCAGATGCGGAGCCGGTCGCCCTCCAGCAGCAGCTCGTGCACGTACGTGGTGCAGATCCCCCTGGGGACCTTGCGGATGATCAACTCGATCGCGTCGGCGCGCGACGGGGGTGACGCGATGGAATAGGCCCGGTACACCGGCTCGGCCAGGCCGTCGTACACCGGGGTCTCGAGCTGCACGTACTGGCCCGCCCGGAAGCGGAACGCGACCCCCGGCTCGAACGACAAGCGCACCCGCCGGACGTCGTGGGTGAGGTCCTCGATCCCCTCCACGGTCACCACGTGCTCCTGCACCCCGAGGAGCGGCCCCGGGATCCGCACGGCCGTGTCGGTTCGGAGCTTGACCTGACACGCCAGCCGCCAGCCCTGCGCCCGCTCGGACGGGGACAAGTGGGGGATCTCCGTGGGGAGCACCGGTCCACCCCCCTCCAGAACCTGCACCTTGCACAGGCCGCAGCTTCCGCGCCCGCCGCACGCCGAGGGGACGAACACAGCCCGCTCACGGAGCACTCGCAACAGGTCCTGACCGGCCGCCGTCTCGGACGGGGGAAGGTCGTTGATCCGAAGCCCCACGGAACGCCGCGCCCCCAGCACCCGTTCGGTGCACACCAGAAGGAGGGCCAGGGCGGCTCCCAGGGCCGAAAGGACCGCCACTGCGATGGCTACGGTTGCCGTCATGGCCGCATTCGTTTACCAGGACGCGAAGCGCCAGGGTACTCGTGGTCTCCTGGGGTCCTCACCACCCAGGAGCCGACCGCCGTCCGCCCCTTCTCCCGTCTGCCTCACATGGGCACCATGCCGGAAAAGCCGATGAACGCCAGGGCCATGATCCCCGCGATGATCAGGGTGATGCCCGGCCCCTCCAAAGCGGCCGGCACTCGTGCCCGCTTCATTTTCTGGCGCAGCCCCGCCATCGCCACGATGGCCAACCCCCATCCCACCCCGCTTCCTGCCCCGTAGGCCAGGGACTGAACGAACGTGTACCCTCGGATCACCGTGAACAGGCTCACGCCGAGGATGGCGCAATTGACCGTGATGAGGGGCAGGAAGATCCCCAGCGCGTAGTAGAGCGCCGGGCTCGAGCGCTCAATCACCATCTCCACAAGCTGCACCGCGGCCGCGATCACCACGATGAACACGATGTATCGCAGGTACTCCAGCCCCAGCGGCTTCAAGAGCCACGCGTACACCATCCAGTTGAGACCCGAGGTCAGGGTCATGACGAAAACCACGGCGGCACCCAGGCCTGCTGCCGTGCGCACCTCATTGGAAACGGCGATGAAGGGGCACATCCCCAGAAAGTTGGCCAGGAGGATGTTGTTGACGAACACCGAGGCCACGAAAAGGGTGAACGGATCCAGGGTGGGCATGGGAAAACCTCCTCAGGCGCCCCGGGGTTTCTGCACGGTGCGAAACACCCAGAGCACCAGGGCCAGCACGAAGAAGGCACCCGGTGGCATGACCATGATCGTCCACCGGGTGAGCCCCTGGGGAAGTAGGGGTATCCCCAGCACGGTTCCGAACCCCAGCAGTTCCCGGAACACCGCGATCACCAGGAGCACCAGGGCGTACCCCAGCCCGCTGGCCAGCCCGTCCAGGAACGACGGCCACACGGGGTTTCTCGAGGCGAACGCCTCGCACCGCCCCATGACGATGCAGTTCGTGATGATGAGCCCCACGTAGGGTCCCAAGGCCTCGCTCACGTCCGGGAGGTAGGCCTTGATGGCCAGGTCCACCAGGATCACGTAGGAGGCGATGATCAGCACCTGGGCCATCATGCGCACCCGGTGCGGGGTGGTACGGCGGAGCACGCTCACCGTGGCGCTGGACATGGCCGCCACGAACACCAGCCCCCCTCCCATGACCAGGGTGTTCTTCACGAGATTGGTCACGGCCAGGGCGGAGCAGATGCCCAGCACCTGGCGGCACACGGGGTTCTCGTCCCACACCCCCCGCCGCAGCACCGACACGGAACGGCTTCGGCGAAGCCACAAGAGCGGCTTCATCCCCTTGTCCTCTCCTGGAACACGGGCCGTCCGGCCAGGTCGCGCAGGAAGGCGTTGAGGAAGCGTTCCAACCTTTGGCTGGTCTGGGTCGCGCCGGTGACGGCCTCCACCTCCCTGGGCCCCGCGGGTTCCCGGAACACGAAGTCCAGGACGTTCTGGGCCGGGCCCGGGGGGTGGGCGGGCTTTCCCCGGAACTGCTCCAGAAACCATCCCTCGACGATGCGCCCCCCCAAACCGGGGGTCTCCTGGTGCCGCACGATGGACAGGCCGAGGATGCGGCGGCCCGACGGATCCAAGGCCAGCACGCCGTCGATGGCCCCCCAGAAACCGGGCGCCCGGAACGGGAAAGCATAGCCCCTGGCCTGCCCCGCCTCCACCCATGCATAGTAGGTGCCGCGGGCGTCCGATCGCTCTTCAACGACCCGGTACCACAAGGCCTCCAACACCTCCGGGTCGGCTGGGGGCTCCATCCCGAGGGCCTGGAGAACGCGGGCCCGCAACCGCGCCCGCTCGCCCGCCTCCACCCGGT
>CAZBGL010000124.1:0-3902 GCA_964491375.1 uncultured Thermodesulfobacteriota bacterium
CGTGAACTTGGGCAGGCGGCCTTCCCCCGGGACCCTGGAGTTCGTGCTGGACGTGCTCTCGGGATGCTGGGACGGCGGGCTCCTGATCGACTGCCCGGAACCGGACCCCATGGAACGGGCGGCCACTCGATGGAAAGGACCTCTCGCGCTCAACGGGTTTTCAGGCGACCCGGGGCGTGAGGGCGTATTGGACGTGGCAGCGCGCCACGGCGTGGGGTTGGTGGTGCTGTGCATGGCCGGCGGGGTTCCCAGGGACGTGGACGAACGCCTGGCGCTGGCCGTGGAACTGGTGGGCCGGTGCCAAGAACGGGGGATCGGGCTCGACCGCCTGTGGATCGACCCCATGGTTCTGCCGCTGGGCTGGGAGAACGGCCAGGTCTACAGTGCGGGATTCTTCCAGGTGCTTCGACGGTTGCCCGAGGTGTTCGGACAGCCCGTGGCCACCCTGGCCGGCGTGTCCAACCTGACCACGGGCACGGCCGGCCGCCGGATTCGCTGGCTGGAGGGGGTGTTCGTGGCGGCTGCGGCCGGGGCGGGTCTGACCCATGTCCTGGCGGATATTGGGAACCCCTTCGTGGTGCAAACGATCCGGGCCCTGGATGCCTTCGAGGATCGTCGGTTGTATGCTCCGGAGGAGTTCGCGGCACCACCGGGACTTGCTTCCCGAACCCGATCCGGGGCCTGAAGGGGACGGTTTCAAGTAGGTCGTGTCGAGACGGAGGCGGTGGAGAGGGCCATGGGACGACGTAGCGAAAACGTACCGACGGTGCGCATCGTAGCGGCAAATGTTTTCGAGGACCGGGTGGGCGCCCCCGGTCTGTCCCCGGAGGACATCGACCGCGAGCGCGAGCGGGTGCGGGAGGTCCACCGTTCCCTGGAGGAGGCGCGCCGGTCGGGTCGGATGGGATTCATGGAGCTCCCCCATCGGCGGGAGGGGCTGGAGGCCAGTCTGGACCGGGCCCGAGAGGTTCGGGACATGTGCGACAACCTGCTCGTGCTGGGCATCGGAGGAAGCGCCCTGGGCACGACAGCGGTTCACCGGGCCCTCAACCCAGGGCTCCACAACCTGCTTCCGAGGGAACGCCGCGGGGGACCGAGGCTCTTCGTATGTGACAACGTGGATCCGGGGACGGTGGCGGAACTGTTGACGTTCCTGGATCCAGCGGAGACCGTCGTCAACGTCGTGTCCAAGTCCGGGGGCACGGCAGAGACGCTGGCCCAGTTCCTGGCGGTCTACGGGTGGATGCGAGAACGCCTGGGCCCGGAGGCGGCTCGCCGGCGGATCGTTGTGACCACGGACCCGACGAAAGGGTTCCTGCGGCGGTTGGCCCGGCGGGAGGGGCTGGAGGCGTTGGAGGTGCCGCCCAACGTGGGGGGACGGTACTCGGTGCTCACGCCGGTGGGCCTGTTTCCCCTTGCCGTGGTAGGGGTGGACGTGGAGGCCCTCCTGGACGGGGCGGCGTACATGGATGCCTATGCGAGCCGCCCGGACGTCTGGGAGAACCCGGCCTACCTGTTCGGTCTGATCCACGTGCTCTTCTACCGCGCGGGACGGACGGTCCACGTGATGATGCCGTACAGCGACGCCCTGAGGGATGTGGCCGACTGGTTCCGGCAGCTCTGGGCGGAGAGCCTGGGCAAAGCTCGGGATCTCTCAGGCCGCCCGGTGCACGCCGGTCCCACCCCCGTCAAGGCGGTGGGCACCACCGACCAGCACAGCCAGTTGCAGCTGTACATGGAAGGGCCGGGGGACAAACTCATCACGTTCGTGGAAGTGGAGACACCGAAGGCAGAGGTGGACCTGCCGCCCCTCTACCCGGACGAGGAGGATGTGGCGTACCTGGGTGGGAAAACGCTGGGGCAGCTCCTCTTGGCCGAGAAGCGGGCCACCGAGGCGGCGCTCACGGAGAGGGGCCGCCCGAACCTCACCCTGTCCATGCCGGCTGTGACCGCCCACACGGTGGGACAGCTCCTGTACCTCTTGGAGGTGGCCACGGTGTTCGCCGGGGGGCTCCTGGGCGTCGACCCCCTCGACCAGCCCGGTGTGGAACTGGGCAAGCGGCTCACCTTCGGGTTGATGGGCCGACCGGGTTTCGAGGCCTTGGCAGAGCGCGTGGAGGCGCTCGCCGGACCGGTTCCGGGCCGCACGGTTCCGGGCGTCTGAACCCGTTTTGAACGACGACCTACGATCTGCGGGGTTTTGAGAAACAAGGAGGACACGTTCGATGGTCCGGGAGATGATCTTCGGCTCCCTGGGGGGCCTCGGTATGTTCCTGTTCGGCATGCGGATCATGTCCGACGGTCTCCAACGCTCGGCCGGCCAGCGCATGCGGCGGCTCCTGGAGGTGCTGACCGGCAACCGGGTCACGGCGCTCCTGGTGGGGCTCGTGGTCACGGCCATTATCCAGTCGTCGAGCGCCACCACGGTGATGGTGGTCTCGTTCGTGAACGCCGGGCTGATGAGCCTGACCCAGGCCATCGGCGTGGTCCTGGGGGCCAACATCGGCACCACTGTCACCGCTCAGATGATCGCCTTCAAAGTGCACCATTACGCGCTCCCGGCCATCGGTGTCGGCATGGGGATGCGCCTGTTCGCGCGGGCCGAAAAATGGCAGAACCTCGGCGAGATCCTTCTGGGGTTCGGGCTCCTGTTCTACGGCATGGCCGTGATGAAGGAGGCATTCGGCCCGCTGAAGTCGAGCCCGGTGTTCCGGGAGTGGTTCGTCCGGTTCAGCCAGAGCCCGTTCCTTGCCATCGCGGTAGCCACGATTTTCACCATGATCGTCCAGTCCAGTTCGGCCACGGTGGGCATCACCATGGCGCTGGCCAGCACCGGTCTCCTGGACTTCCGGGCGTGTGCAGCCATGATCCTGGGTGACAACATCGGGACCACGGTCACCGCGAATCTGGCATCCATCGGGACCAACGTGGAGGCCAAACGGTCTGCGCGCGCCCACTTCCTGTTCAACGTGTTCGGCGTGCTGTGGATCCTGGCGGTGTTCCCCCTGTTCCTGCGATTCGTGGACGCGGTCACGCCCGGGGCGCCGGACTTTGTGATCCGGACCGCCGAGGAAGCGGCCCGGTTCGGCATGGAGATCGGCGAGAAGCCCTACATCGCCCGTCATATCGCCAACGCCCACACCCTTTTCAACGTGGTGAACTGCCTGCTGTTCCTTCCCCTCGTCGGTGTGCTGGCCCGGGTATCGAGTTGGCTCGTGCCTTCGCGCGAGGCCGAGGCCGACTTGGAGTTTCACCTGAAATACCTGGACGCCAAGGTGCTGGAGACGCCGGAACTCGCGCTGGGCCAGGCCCGGCTCGAGGTGCAGCGCATGGCCAAGGTGGCCCAGAGGATGCTGGCGCTCGCGCGGGAGTACTTCCGAACCGGGGACGACAACACGTACAACCGGGTGGTCCAGAAAGAACAGCTCGTGGACCTGCTGCAAAAAGAAATCACGGACTTCCTGACCCATCTGTCCCGCCGGGCCATCACCACCGGTTCCTCCAAGGAAGTGGCGGATCTTCTCCACGTGGTGGCCGACCTGGAGCGAATCGGCGATCACGCGGAGAACCTGGCCAAGCTGGCCTATCGGATGCACAAGAACAAGATCCGGTTCTCGGACGCTGCGGTGCGGGAGGTCCAGGACCTGTTCGACGCGGCCGAGGAGTTCGTGGATCTGGTCACCCGCCGAATGACCGAGCCGGACGGGGAGATCCTAGCCCGGGCCCGCGCACTGGAGGACAAGGTCAATCAACTGGAGGACACCCTGCGCGCCAACCACGTGCGTCGCCTCCAGGAAGGCGTGTGCGCGGTGGAGTCGGGGCTGGTGTACATCGACATGCTCACCAACCTGGAGAAGATCGGGGACCACGCGTACAATGTGGCTGAGTTCCTGGCGGGGGCA
>CAZBGL010000125.1:0-20740 GCA_964491375.1 uncultured Thermodesulfobacteriota bacterium
TGGATCCGGCCTACGCGGCCAAGGGGGCGGCCCTGGTCAAGTTCCTGAACACCGGCCAGGCGTGCATCTGCCCCAACCGGATCTACGTGCACCGGGCGGTAATGGACCGGTTCACCCAGGTGTTCGTCGAGCGGGTGTCGCGACTGCGGGCCGGACACGGCCTGGACGACGGCGTGGCGATCGGCCCCCTGGTGGACGGGCAGGCCCTGGCCAAGGTGGACGCCCACGTGCGGGACGCCCTGGAGAGGGGCGCGCGGCTGTTGTGCGGTGGGCACCGCCTCACCGAACACGGCCTGGACAAGGGATACTTCTATGCGCCCACGGTGGTCGCGGACGTGACCCCGGACATGCGGATCCACCGGGAGGAGACCTTCGGCCCGGTGGCCCCCCTGATCCCGTTCGAGCGGGAAGACGAGGTGCTGGCGCTCGCCAACGACACCCACTACGGGCTTGCGTCGTACGTGTACACCCGGGACCTCTCCCGGGCCCTTCGCATGGCCGAGGGACTCCGGTTCGGCATCGTCGGGATCAACGACATCAACCCCACGGCCGCGGCGGCCCCGTTCGGGGGCATGAAGGACAGCGGCATCGGCCGCGAGGGGGGCCGGCAGGGCCTACACGAGTACCTGGAGACCAAGCTGATCGGCGTTTCCGTGTGAGCGGGCCGGGGCCCGGGCCCCTGCGGCCCGAACGGGCCCCGTCCCCTACCGCGCCCGGGGGCTCGGATCCGCGCACGCGGCCGAAAGGCCGGACGCCGTCCGTCTCCCGGGCCCATCCAACGCGCACGCGAGCGGCACACCGGCTTGCGAGCGGCGGCATCGGGGCCGCGACCGCGAGCGAAGACGAACCCCCCGGGCGGCACCGGCTAGGACGGGAGCGCCCTCCGGACGAGAGTGCGCACAGGGGGTATGGCCCTCCCAGGTGGTGGGGAATGTTCCCCTACCAAGGGAATCTTCCCCACCTTTTTAGACGTCCATCCCTCCCGCCGCCCCCGTGTGTGCGGCCCCTTCGCGGCCGCACGTCCTGGCACGAGGCTTGCTCTCTCCCCGCTGGAGGCCAAACACCTTTTCGGATCCGGAGGTTCGGGATGGGCGAGAGAGCGTACTGGGACGAGACCATCGAGACCATGCCTCGGCCGGAACTGGAGGACTACCAGCTCGAACACCTCAAACGCCATCTTGAGTTCGCCTACGCCAACGCTCCCTACTACCGGGAGGCCTTCGACCGGGCCGGGGTCAAACCGGCGGACCTCAAGACCCTGGACGACCTGCGCCGGTTCCCGTTCACCAACAAACAGATCGAGCGGGACCGTCAGGTGGCCCACCCGGACCTGGGGGACATGGTGGCCGTACCCGAAGAGGAGATCGTGTTCGTGGCCGCCTCCAGCGGCTCCACCGGCGTGCCCACCCTGAGCCCGTTCACCCGGGGGGACTTCGAGGAGTTCCAGGACGTGCAGGCGCGCCTGTTCTGGGCCGCCGGCATGCGCCCCACCGACCGGTACGTGCACGCCCTCAACTTCACCCTGTTCGTGGGCGGGCCGGACGTGATCGGCGCACAGAGGCTCGGCGCCCTGTGCATCTGGGCAGGCGCCATTCCCTCGGACCGCCTGCTGTTCATCATGAAGGAGTTCAAGCCCACCACCACCTGGACCACCCCCTCCTACGCCTGGTACCTGGGGGAGACCGCCCGCAAGCAGGGCATCGATCCGGCCAAGGACCTGGCGATCCGCCGGATCATCGTGGCGGGCGAACCCGGCGGGTCCATCCCCGCCACCCGCCAGGCCATCGAGGAGCTGTGGGATGCCGAGGTGTACGACTTCTACGGCCTGTCCGACATCTTCGGCGCCAACGCCGGCATGTGCCAGGCCAAGGACGGCCTCCACGTCGCCGAGGACCACACCCTGATCGAGGTGCTGGACCCCGAGAGCCTCGAGCCCGTGCCCGAGGGCGAGCCCGGAGAACTCGTGCTCACCACGCTCCGGAAGCGGGCCCGGCCCATGATCCGATTCCGCACGGGCGACATCGTGCGCTGCGTCAAGGAGCGCTGTTCCTGCGGCCGCACGCTCGCCCGCATCTACATCCAGGGCCGCATCGACGACATGTTCATCGTGTCGGGTGTGAACGTGTTCCCCAGCGACATCGAGTACGTGGTGCGCAACATGGAGGCCGTGACCGGCGAGTACCGGATCACGGTCTACACCGAGCAGCACCTCACCCGGTTCGACGTGGAGGTGGAAAAGACCCCGGGCGCGAACCTGAGCGACGAGGAGATCGCCCGGGAGATCTCCGAGCGGATCAAGGTGCGGGTGGGCGTGCGGCCCAAGAACGTGAAGGTCCTGGAGGACGGCGCCCTGCCCCGGGCCACCCACAAGGCCAAGCGCCTGGTGGACCTGCGCAAGAACGCCCAGTGATCGAGGGGCCCGCCCCCGGATCCTGGCCATTCCCAAGGGAGGAGAATCCATGGCGGTCAAGAGTCCCGAGCACTACCTGAAGCGTGCCAAGCAGATGAAGCCCCGGGTGTACATGGACGGGAAGCTCGTGGAGGACATCACGGAGCACCCGGTCACCCGCACCGTGGTGGAGTCCAACCTGGCCAGCTACGAGTGGGCCCTGGACCCCGAGGCGAGCCGGGTCCTCACGCGGCCCAGCCACCTCACGGGGGAGCCCTGCAACATCTACAACACCCTGAACCGCAGCACGGACGACCTGCTGCAGCGCGCCGCCGCCGGCCTGTACGTGGCCGAGCGCCTGGGCACCTGCATCTACCGGTGCGTGGGGTGCGACGCCTTCAACGCCCTCGCGGCCACCACCTACGAGATGGACCAGGCCCTGGGCACCCAGTACCACGGCCGCCTCATGGACTTCCTGAAGCACGTGCAGGACGAGGACCTGACCGTGGCCGGCGCGATGACCGAGCCCCGGGGACGCCGGGACCAGAAGCTCCAGCAGTGGGCCGACCCCGACCTCTCGCTCCACATCGTGGATCGGAACGACAAGGGCATCGTGGTGCGAGGGGCCAAGATCAACATCTCGGGCGCATACGCCTGCGACTGGACCATCGTCATGCCCTCGGGGGCCCGCCGGCCCGGCGAGGAGGACTATGCGGTGTCGTTCGCCGTGCCCAACGGCGAGAAGGGCGTGACCTACATCTGCCAGTACAACCCCTACTCGGCCGAGCGGGAGAAGGCCGAGGACCCGTGGGAGCTGGGCAACCCGCGGTTCGGCCAGCGCGAGACCTCGATGATCGTGTTCGAGGACGTGTTCGTGCCCTGGGAGCGGGTGTTCCTGGCGGGAGAGACCAAGTACGCCGGCCGCATCGTGACCCGGTTCGCCCAGGTCCACCGGATGGTGTGCGGCGGGTCCTGCAAGGTGGGGTTCGGGAAGATCCTGATCGGCGCGGCCCGCCTGATCCAGGAGTACAAGGGACTGGAGAGGGTGCCCCACATCAACGACCAGATGACCGAGATGGTGACCCTGCTCGAGACCGTGCGCGCCTGCTCCAAGGCCGCCGCCATCGAGGGCAAGGAGCTCGTACCCGGCTCGGGCGTGTACTTCCCGGACGACCTGCTGGGCAACGTGTCCAAGCTCAACATCTGCCAGGCGTTCTGGCGCATGATGGCCCTGGCCGGGGACATCGGCGGCGGGCTCATCGTGACGCTCCCCAGCCTGAAGGAGCTCAAGAACCCGCAGACCCGAAAGTACGTGGAGAAGTTCTACAGCTTCGGCGCGGACGTCCCGGCCGAGAACATCCTCAAGATCACCAAGCTCCTGCAGAACTGGACCGCCGGCCTCCACGGCGTGGGCACCTGGCACGGCGCGGGCCCGGTCCAGGCGCAGAAGATCATGGTCCAGCGGCTCACCGACTACGACGAGATGAAGGAACTGGCCAGGCGGATGGCAGGGGTGGAGGATCCGCCGGCCGGGGAGGAGGGGTCATGAACACCATCACCGGCAAGGACCGGGTCAAGGCCGCCTTTCGGCGCACCCACGCGGACCGGGTGCCGAGCTACCCGATCCTGGGGGCCTACACGGTGAACCTCACGGGCGCGAGTCTCCGGGACTTCTACACAGAGGCCAAGCCCCTGGCCGACGGCCAGATGGCCGCCTACGACGCCTACGAACCCGACATCCTGGTCATGATGCGGGACCTCCTGACCGAGGCCGAGGCCATGGGGAGCGAGGTGGAGTTCCCGGAAGGACAGATGTGCCAGATCACGAAGTACGCGCTGGGCGACGAACCCGCCCGGCTCGCGCGGCTCGAGGTGCCCGACGTGGTGAACGCCGGGCGGTTCCCCTCGTACTGGGAGGCGTGCCAGATCGTGGCCTCCCAGGTGAAGGACGTTCCCGTGGGATCGCTGCTGGTCGGGCCGTGGACCCTGGCGGCCAACCTGAGGGGCGCCGAGAACCTGATCATGGACGCCATGATGAACCCCGACTACGTCCGCGACCTCCTGGAGCTCACCCTCCAGGTGGCCGTGGCCGCGGCCGAGGCGGCCCGCCGCGCCGGGGTGGGCGTGAGCTACTCGGAGGCGGCCGCCTCGTGCAGCCTGATCTCCCCCCAGATCTACCGGGAGTTCATCCAGCCGATCCACCGGCGCCTCACCGCCACCCTCAGGGAGAAGAAGATCCCGGTCACGCTCCACATCTGCGGCCAGATCGACCCCATCATGGAGGACGTGGTGGACACCGGGATCGTGGCCCTGTCCATCGACAGTGCCTCGAGCCTGGAGAAGATGGTCCAGGTGAACCAGGGAAAGGTGGTGATCATCGGGAACGTCCCGGTGGTGACGTTCGAGCAGGGCACGCCCGAGGAGATCGAGGCGGAGGTGCGCCGCTGCATCGACACGGCAGCGGCCGGAAGCGGGTTCATCCTGTCCTCGGCCTGCGAGCTGTCGCCCGCGGCCAGGCCCGAGAACGTGGCCCACTTCGCCCGGTACGCCAAGGAGTACGGCCGGGTGGAGAACCTGGGGCTCGGCTCCGGACAGGAGGGCTGAACCCCATCCGTTCGAATCCTGACCCCCGAACGCGGCGCGTTGCGCCGGAAAGGAGGTTGTCATGGGAACGAGCCGGCCGAAGAACCAGGGGGGAATCTCGAGGCGGGAGTTTCTGAGCCGCACGGCCGCCGGGGCGGGGGTACTCACGGCGTCCGGCCTGGGGCTCACCCGCTTCGCCTGGGCGGCCCGCAGGCCCATCGTGCTGGGGCTCCACGCGGACCTCACCGGGGTGGCGGCCACCTACGGGTACTGGTTCCAGAAGGTCGTCAAGGCGGCCGTAGCCAAGGTGAACGCCGAGGGCGGCATCGACGGCCGCGAGGTCAAGCTCGTGGTGGCCGACACGGCCAGCTCTGCCGAGACCGGACCGCGCAACCTGCGGCAGCTCATCTACGAGGACGAGGCCGACTTCGTCATCGGATCGGTCCACTCGGGCGTGGTGCTGGCCTCGGCGCCCGTGGCCCAGGAGACGAACACGTTCTACTTCTCGGGCGGGGCCATGTCGGCCTCGATCACCGGCGAGAAGGCCAGCCCCTACATCGGCCGGTGCCACACCCACGCCCGGATGCAGGCCCAGGTGGGCTGGAAGTGGGCGTTCGACAACCTGGGCAAGAAGTGGACCTTCATCGTGGCCGACTACGCGTGGGGCCGCAGCCTGGCCCAGGAGTTCGGGGCCCGCATCAAGGCCGCCGGAGGCGAGGTCCAGGTGATCAAGGCCCCTCCCCGCACCAGCGACTTCATCCCCTACCTACAGAAGGTACACAGCGACTCCGAGGTGTTGTTCACGGCCTTCCTGGGGTCGGCCGCCCTGGGCGTGATGCGCCAGACCGTGGAGATCGGGCTCCACGAGCGCATGAAGCGCTACTCGGTGATCTGCACGGCCGACGGCATCGGCATCGACCAGATCGGGAAAGAGGCCGTGGGCATGCACTTCTTGTCGTACCACCCCCGGTACCTGGACCAGGTGCCCGAGGCCCAGCGGCCCTACGAGGAGGCGTTCCGCAAGGCCGTGGGCGTCACCCCGGACGGCCGGGACGCCTCGAACCCCAAGAAGGTGATCGTGGGCTCCCACTACTGGTCCGGGTGGGAGTACGTGGGGCTCATCAAGAAGGCCGTGGAGGCGTCGGGCTGGAAGTCCAAGAAGGACAACAAGGATTTCCGCAAGGCGTTCTTCAACCTCAAGGTCCAGGCCGGCCCGTGGTTCCCCCAGGGCGACCTGGAGATGCGCGACGCCGACCAGCAAGGATTCCACAACCACTACCTGGTCCGGGTGGAGAAGGACCTCACGCTCCGACGCATCGCCGTGCTCCCCAAGGAGCGGGCGATCTACGAACCCCCGGTGAACCTCAACACGAAGTGGACCTGACGGCCCGGGGGCCGGGGCCCCGGAGGGCCCCGGCCCCCTCGGGAGGAACGGCGTGGCCCAGCTCGCTTTGGTGGTGGTCAACGGGTTCGTGTGGGGCTGGATCGTGGCCCTCATCGCCCTGGGGCTCAACCTGATCTTCGGCCTCACCCACGTCATCAACATCGCCCACGGTGCGTTCTACATGGTGGGCGCGGTGGTGGCCTGGTACGTGGTGAGCGCCACGGGCCAGTTCTGGCTCGCGCTGGCCGTGGCGCCCGTGGCCGTGGGCCTCCTGGGCCTGGGGGTGGAGCGCTGGGTGCTTCGCCGGATCGAGGCCAACCCGGTGATCACCATCGTGGCCACCTTCGGGGTCATGCTCGTGCTGGAGCACACCGTGCTCCTCACGTTCGGGGGCGCCTCCCAGCGGATCCCGGCGCCGGTGACGGCCCGGTTTCCGCTCCTGGGCATCCAGTACCCCGCGTTCCGGCTGGTGGTCATGGGGTTCAGCATGCTGGCCGTGGCGGGGCTCGCCCTGCTCCTCCAACGGACCGCGGTGGGGCTCTGGATGCGGGCGGCCAGCCAGAACGCCGAGGCAGCCCTGGCCCTGGGGGTGCCGGTGCACCGGGTGTATTTCGTCACGTTCGGGCTGGGCTCGGCCCTGGCCGGCCTGGGTGGGGTGCTGGCCGCCCCCATCGTGAGCGTGAACTTCCTCATGGGGCTCGACGTCCTGATCCTGGCGTTCATCGTGGTCATCGTGGGAGGACTTGGGAACCTTCCAGGCTCGGTGCTGGCCGCTGTGCTCATCACCGAGGTGGAGGGCATCGCCAGCCTCTACGTGGACCCCACCACCGCCCGGGTCCTGAGCCTGCTGATCATGGTGGGAGTGATCCTGTGGAGACCGCACGGACTGCTGCAGAGGGGCGGGTGATCACCGAAGGCCGCATCGCCTCCAGGGACCCGGGACGTTGGCTCCCGCGCCTGGCCGGGCTCGGCGTGGCGGCTGGGCTCGTGCTCCTGCCCCCCCACCTGGGCTACTTCAACCAGATCTTCCTGAGCGAGATCCTGGTCTGGGCGCTGTTCGCCATGGCGTTCGACCTGGTGTACGGCTATACGGGGCTCCTGAGTTTCGGCCAGTCGCTGTTTTTCGGCGCGGGCGGGTACGCCGTGGCCATGGGCGTGAGCCGCCTGGAATGGTCGGCCCTGCCGTGTCTGGGCCTGGCCGTGGCCGTGGGGGCGGGGCTGGCCCTCGCGGTGGGATTCGTAGCCGTAAGGGTCTCGGGGATCCACTTCGTGCTCATCACCATCATCTTCGCCCTCATCGGCTACCTCGTGGCCCAGCGATGGGTGTGGCTCACCGGCGGCGACGACGGCATGACGTTCATGTGCCCATCCCTGGTTCTGGGCCCGTGGGAGACGAGCATCGCCAAGCCCATCCGGGGCTACTACTTCACCCTGGTCATGGCCTCCCTGGGCGCCCTGGCCCTGTGGCGGCTCGTCACGAGTCCGTTGGGCCGGGCGTTCACCGGCGTGCGCGAAAACGAGTTCCGCATGGGGCTCCTGGGGTACGACGTGCGACGGCTCAAGCTCGTGGCGTTCTGCCTCGCCGGCGCGGTGACCGGGCTCGCGGGGGGGCTTTTCGCCATCCTGAGCCGTTTTTCCAACCCGGCGTTCCTCCACTGGACCACCTCGGGCAAGGCCGTGGTGTGGACGATCGTGGGCGGGCCCGGATCGCTCGTGGGGCCGGCCCTGGGGACCGGCCTCCTCATGACCATCGAGCACGCCCTGCGCCGGGTCATGGAGGGAAGCGAGCTGGTGGTGGGGCTCATCCTGATCGGGTCCGTTCTCGTGGCCCCCCAGGGCATCGTGGGCGCCTGGCGCAGGTGGCGCCGTGGGCGGGAGGCCGCCTGATGGAGCTCGTGGTTCGGGGGGTGACCAAGACCTTCGGCGGGCTCATGGCCCTGAACGAGGTGAACCTGGAGGTGGCCGAGGGAGAGCTCCGCGCCCTCATCGGCCCCAACGGAGCGGGAAAGACCACCCTCATGAACGTGATCACCGGGTGCCTCCCCCCCGACCGGGGAAGCATACGGTTCCGGGGCCGGGAGATCGCCGGGCTCCCCCCCCACCGCATCTCCCGGCTCGGCGTGGCCCGCACCATGCAGATCACCTCGATCTTCCCGGGACTCACGGCCTACGAGAACCTGTGGCTCGCCGTGGCCGCGCGCCGCCGGCTTCCCACTCCTTGGGTAGGTGTCCGGCGCTGGGGCGCGGAACACCGCCGGGCCATGGAGCTCCTGGAGTTCCTGGGGCTCGCGGGCCGGGCCGGGAGCCCGGCATCGGAACTGGCCTACGGTGAGCAGCGGCTGCTGGAGATCGGCCTGGCCCTGGCCCGGGAGCCCAAGCTGCTGCTCCTGGACGAGCCCGCGGCCGGGCTCTCGCCCCACGAGGTGTCGGCCGTGGTGCAGAAGATCCGTGCCCTTGCGCCGGGCCGGACGATCCTCCTGATCGAGCACGACATGGACCTGGTCATGACCCTGGCCGAGCGGATCACCGTGCTCCACTACGGACGGGTCCTGGCCGAGGGAGCTCCGGAAGAGATCCGGGACAACGAGGAGGTTCAGCAGGTGTACCTGGGGGAGTGGCGGCCGTGCTGAGGGTCTCGGGCGTCCACGCCTATTACGGCAAGAGCCACGTGCTCCACGGCGTGGACCTGGAGGTGGGAGAGGGGGAACTGGTGGGCCTGATCGGCCGCAACGGCATGGGCAAGACCACGACCCTCAAGGCCGTGATGGGGCTCGTGCGGGTGGCCCAGGGCACGATCACGTTCCGGGGCGAGGACCTCCGGCGGCTCAGGCCCCACGAGGTCCCCCGCCGGGGCATCGCCCTGGTGCCCCAGGGCCGGGGCTTGTTTCCCGAGCTCACGGTCATGGAGAACCTGCGCATCGCCCACCCCAGGGCACGGCCCGATTCGGAGGTGCTGGAGCGGGTGTTCGCGTACTTCCCCCGGCTTGCCGAGCGCCGCCAGCAGAAGGCCGGAACGCTCTCCGGCGGGGAGCAGCAGATGCTGGCCATCGGCCGGGCGCTCATCTCCAGGCCCCGGCTGATCCTGTTCGACGAACCGGCCGAGGGGCTCATGCCGCTCCTGGTGCAGGCCATCCACGAGACGATCCGCTCCATCCACGCCGAGGGGCTGGGCGCCGTGCTCGTGGAGCAGAACGTCCGGACCGTGCAGGAGATGTGCGACCGGATCTACATCCTGGAGGGCGGCCGCACGGTGTGGTCGGGTGCTCCGCGGGAGCTCACGTCGGAGGTCCAGCAGCGCTACCTGGGGGTGTCATGACCCCGGCGTGCGCCTCCGGAACGGGCCCCTCGGAGTGGCGGGTGCGGCTGGACCGGGCCGAGGTCCTCCGCCTCCCTCGTACACTGGAGGGTGCGGACGAGGTCGTGTGCTTCGTGGCCACGATCGGCCCGGCCCTGGAAGACGAGGTGACCCGGCTGGGCTCGGAGGGGCAATGGGCCGAGGCGTGCGTCCTGGACGCCGTGGGTTCGGTGGCGGCCGAGGCCCTGGCCGAGGCGGTGTACCGCGACCTCGGGAGCGAACTGGCCCCGCCGGGCCTCGGGATCACCCCCCGGTTCAGCCCGGGTCACTGCGACTGGTCGGTGAGGGGGCAGTTCGACCTCTTCGGCGTACTGGGGCCGAGGCCGGTGGGCGTGCGGCTGTTGGACTCGGGGTTCATGGTGCCGCGCGAGTCCGTGTCCGCGGTGTTCGGGGTACTGGCTCCGGGCCCGGCCGGCCGCGGCGGGGGGCCGGTGAACCCGTGCGCGGGGTGTTCCCTGGAGCACTGCGCCATGCGCCGGGAAGACGGTTGGCGGCGGTGGGCTGGAGGGGTGCGGCGCGGTGGCCCCGGAGCACCCGAAGCGCCCCTGGTGCCTGGTATTTCATCGTAACCATGGAGCTCGCGGAGGTGTCGGGATGGCGAGACTACTATTCGGATGGGTTGTCGCCCTGGGACTCTTGGCAGCCCACGTGTCCGCCCTGGGGGCGGATACGTGCGCGAAGTGTGGCATGGACCTGTCGAAACACACCCACACCCGGTACGAGACCGTGCTCGGAGACGGCACCCGCGTGGTGACCTGCGGGGTGCAGTGCGGCATGATGCTGGAGGCGGCCCGGGGGGTCCAACGGGCCTGGGCCACGGATTTCATCAGCGGGCGGCGCATCGACGCCTCCAAAGCGTGGTACGTAGTGGGCTCGTCCGCCGTGCCCGACATGGCCCCCGGCGCGATCGCCTTCGCCTCCAGGGAAGACGCCGAGAAGTTTCGAAAGGGCTTCGGGGGCGAAGTGCTGGATTGGAACCAGGCCCGTAAGGCCTTGAAAGAGCGCATGATGTCCGGCGGCACGAAACACGGCGGGCACGAGGGCATGCCCACGCCCCACAAGCGCCCGTGAGAGGGTGAGGATCTTCCGGTCTCTCCGGCGGGACGAACTTCCCTGGATCCTGGCCGGGGCCCTGGGGGTCGCGGCGGCGGCAGCGGTCTGCGGGTCGGGCCGGTCGCCTTCCGCTGGCGGGGCGTTCCAGCAGGCCGCCTCCGGTCTGGGACTGGGGGCCCTTGCGGCCCCCCGGTGGAGCTTCCACGCCTTTGATCCCCGGGTGGCCCCTGTGGACGAGACCCTGTGTACCCCCCTTCCGGGTCGACTGTTCCCCAACCCGGACGCCTCGGCCGGCCTGAGCCAGATCCCGGAGGCGTGGGGGACCTCTTCGGTCCAGGAGGCCCGTCGGAGGGTACGATGACATGAACGCCGGCCGGCCGGGGCGGCGGGATCTCTCTCCGGCATGGCGCACCATGGACGCGGAACGTTCGTTTGCTGGCCGTGTTTCCCGAGGCAGGGGCTGGAGCGCCGGGAAGCCAGCACGGGGCAAGACCATGGTGCTCGCACCGTAGGGCCTCGGGCTCGCGCGCCTCTTAGCGCCCTGGCGTTCTAGCCTCGTGCCCTCTATCCTTCGAGCCCAAAGGCCACCCCATGAGTTCCGTCCTCGAGATCGGCCGCATGGCTGGCGCCAACCTGATACGCCACCCCTTCCGCACGGCCGTGGTGTGCGGATGCCTCGCGGCCGCCCTCGTGCCCTTCTTGGCCGGCCTCGGCATCGCCCGGGGCCTGGAGCGCGAGGCCCGGGTGTCCCTGGGGGCCGGGGCGGACCTCTACGTGACGGGCGAGGCGTTCGGCCGCACCGCACCCCTTCCGACGGAAGCAGCCGATGCGATCCGCAGCGTGCCGGGCGTGGTCCGCGTGGTGCCCCGGATCACGGCACGCGCCTACGTGGGAGGGCGGCTCGCCGTGGTCCTGGGCGTTGCCGACCCTGGCGCCTGGTCCGGGGTGCCCGTCCAGGGCCGGGGCCTGGAGCGGCCCGGCGACGTGCTCGTGGGCGCCGAACTGGCACGGGACCTGGGCCTGAGGCCGCGGGGCCTGCTCACGTTCCCTCGCAACCCCGCCGAGGTCTTCACCGTGGCGGGTGTGCTGGCACCCGAGGCCGGGGTGTGGAGCTGGAACGTGGTGGTCATGGCGATGGAGGATGCGGCGTCCCTTTTCGGGCGGACCGGCCAGGTGACCGAGTTCCTGGTGTGGGTGCGGCCGGGATTCTCCGACACAGCGGCCTCGCGGCTCCTCGCCCTTCCCGGGCTGGGGCCGGTGCGGATCCAGGACCGGCAACTGGTGGCTGCCCTGGTGAGGGAGGGCTACGGAACGGCCGGAGGGCTGTTCACCGCGCTCTTCTGGGCCGCCTTCGCCTGCTCCCTCCTGGCCCTGTGGGTGGTGCTGGGGTTCTCGGCCCGGGAGCGGGGCCGGGAGATCTCGTTGCTCAAGGCCCTGGGATGGCACAACGAGGAGGTTCTCCTGCTCACGGTGCTGGAAAACGGGCTGGCCGCGCTCCTGGCCGCGGCCGGATCCGTGCTCGTCGCCTGGGCGTGGGTGGGCCCCGGGCGGGGGGTGTTCCTGGCTCCCTACTTCGTGCGCGGGCTCCCGGTTGTGCCCGTGGCCGGGGTGCCCTACCGGTTCGGGCCGGACCTCTTGCTCGCGGCCGTGGCCCTGGCCGAAACGATCACCCTGTCCGCCTCGGTCGTGCCCACATGGCGGCTCGCCGTGCGGCCGCCCCTGGAGGTGCGACCGTGATCCGCATACAGGCCCGCGGTGTATGGAAGGCCTTCACGTCCCGCGGCGGACACCGGGTAGAGGTCTTGCAGGGACTGGACCTGGACCTTCCGGCCGGAACGTTCTTGTTCGTGACCGGGCCCTCGGGGTCGGGCAAGTCCACCCTGCTCCACGTGCTGGCCGGGCTCATGCGGCCCGACAGCGGCGAGGTGTGGTGGGGAGACCAGCGGGTGTCCCACCTACCCGAGGCCCGTGTGACCCGGCTCCGGCGACGATTCGTGGGGGTCGCGTTCCAGGAGGATCGTTATCTGGACCGGCTCCGGGTGTGGGAAAACGTGTCGGCGCTCCTCGCTGCACAGGGGATTTCCCCTCCGGAGCGCCGGGCCCGGGCCGTGGCCCAACTGGCACGTCTCGGCCTGCCCGGGTGGGCCGACCACCTGCCGTGGGAGCTTTCGGGCGGCCAGCGGCAGCGGGCAGCCCTGGCCCGCGCACTCGTGCATCGACCCGCCGTGGTGTTCGCGGACGAGCCCGCGGCCCAGGTGGACCCGGAGACCGAGGCGGCGATCGAGCGGGTGCTCCGCGAGGAGAACGCCCGAGGCGCCACCGTGGTGGTGGCGAGCCACGAGGCATCGTGGCGGCGGCCCGGCGACCGGGTGATCCGGATGGACGTTGCCTCGGACCCCGGCGGAGCGGGTCGGCCGGGAACGTAGCCCGGGCCGGGAGGTCACGGCCTGCTCGTGCCGCAGGACCCCGGGAGGGTTGCCTGCCCAGGCGGACACGACACCTACGGTCGCCGCGACCACGACGTTTGTGACCGGCATCGGTCTCTCCCGAGGGTGCTCGCGGGCGCTTCCGAGTGGCGGGTTGCGGCGGCGAGGCGGCATACTGCAGTGCGTGCCCGCCGAGGCCCAAACGGCCCTGCCGGGCGTGGCATGCCCACGGACAGCTCGCGTGCCCCGGGCCCTCACGGGAGGGGGATTGGGCGAGGGCCCACCCGGGGACGACCGATCGTCGTTACCGATAGCGGCCCACGATCGCAGCAACGCTCGGGGCACGCGAAACGTTCGAGCTTTCTGGCATTCTGGCGACAGTCACAGAAAAGCCGTTCGCCACTCGCCTCCATGGCTTACATCCAGTTGAGCCGCTTCCTGTTTCTGGTCCAGGCCGCGGTGGCTGCCGGCCTCCTTGCTGCAGCGGTGCGCCGCCGGGCCGGGGCCGAGACGTCCCTGCTGCTCCTGTTGGGCACCGGGGCGCTGGCGGTCTCCACCGTGGCCGGGTGGATCCTTTTCTACCTGGGCCTCGGGGCCCGCGTGCCCTTCACGCCGGGCGCCATGTGCATCTTCGGCGTACTCCAGGCCGCTCCTCGGGCGCTCCGGTGGGCCGAGGCGGGATTCCCCTTGGTTCTGGTCTGCACCGGGGCGGGCGCGCTCGCCTACCGGCTGGAGCACCGAGCCGGGGACCCTGGCACCGGGAGGGTCCGCGCCGCGCTTGCAACGGGCGCGCTCGCGGCCCTGGCCCACGCGGCGCTCGGGCTGGCCGGATGGGTCCGGCTCCTCCACCCTCCCCCCGGGAGCGTGCTTTCCGTCTCGTGCTGTACCACGGTGTTCGACGTGGCCGATGCGGGGCGTGCCGTTTCGTGGGGGCTACGCCTGGCCCCGGTCTGGCCGGCCGTGGCCACGCTCGGGCTGCTCGCAACGCTGAGGACCCTGGGCCGCGCTTGCACCTTTCCGGGGCGACCGTTCGCCTGGATGGGGGCTGCGGCGGCAGCGGGAGTCGCAGCCCTCTCCGTGCCCCCCCTCCTGTTGGAACGGTGGGCCCCGGACCTCATGGGCCTGATCGACCACCACTGTCCCTACTGCCTGCTGCAGAGGGTGGCACCTGCCGGGCCCGCCGCCCTGCTGGCGAGCTTGGCGGTAGCGGCCGTGCTGTGGGGGGGATGGATCTGTCTGTACCGGGCCGGCCGGCCGGATCTGGGGGAGGAAGGGCTCCGGCTCGAGGCCTCCCTGGCCCGGGCAGCCCTGTGGTTCGGTTTTTCGGCGGCAGGCATGCTCGCCGCCTACGCTGTGGGAAAGGGGATGTGGCCGTGAAGCGGGCCGGCTTCGGGCCGCTTCTCCTCCTGGCGGCCCTCGCCTTCGGGTTTGTCGCCGGCCTCGTGGACCGTCCGCAGGCGGACCGGTGCGACCGGTGCGGCGCCCCCTCGGCCACCATCGGCCGGGTCCGGTTCGTGCTGCCGGACGGCACCGAACAGGTCTTCTGCTCGATCCCGTGCGCCTTGGCCGCGGGGAGGCCTCCTGGTGCACGGGTGCTCGTCACGGACGAGGCCACAGGCCGCGAAGTGGATGCAGAGGCGGCGTTTTTCGTTGAGAGCTCGGCGATCAGCGTCTCCCACAATCGGACCCGGATCCACGCCTTCGCCAGTCCTCTTGACGCCGAGGCTCACCTGGAGCGGCACGGGGGGAGGTGGGTGCCCAATCCCTTCCGCTCTCCGTCTCCCGGCGATCCCCCACGGCGAGCCCCGCCAACAGGGCGTTGAGGGCCATAGACAGGGGAGCCGGAACATCCGTATCCGGACACGTCCCATGGGCCGGCTCATCTATGGGCCGCCCGGCCACCTGTGCCGCCACCTGGTAGCACGCCTCTTGGAACCATGTGAGATCCCGCACCAGACCCCGTTCGTAGGCGTCTGACACGGCCATGGCGCACTCCACGAAACCCGCCCATGGAGTCCCTTGCAGGAGAGCGAGCAGGGCTTCCGCGAGCCCCGGGGCCAGTGCATCCGGCACGAGGCCCCGCTCGTACAGGCGTCCCGCCACGTCCCGAGCGGGCGAAAGCCCGTTCTGTCTTTCCACGGCCTCGCGCACGCCCCGGTAGACGGCCTCGGCGATGAGCTGCCCTGCACGGGTGTGTCCCCCGGCGCTGTCCACCGCTGGCCCACAGCCCTCCACGACCACCACGTTGTCGGTACCCGTCCCGGTGGCCTGCCAGCGGCCGGGACGACGCGTGCTCCGCACGTCCATGTCCTGGAACGCCGCCGTCTTGGCCTCGGTGGCCATGGCCACCGCCCGGGTCATGGCCCGGGGCGACAACCGGGCATTCATCAACACCACGGCGTTCACGGTCCCCACTCCCAGGTACGCACCCTCGTCCCGGGACGCCCGCATGGCGTTCACCTCCACGCCGGCGGACACCAGGGCAACGGCCTTGAGGCCCTCGAACGACCGGCACTGGACCGACAGGTGGTCCAGGTCGGCACCGGTGAACAGGCAGCTCGTGGCTCCGGCCTCCAGACCCAGGAGCCCGCGGCTGAGGCGCCGCATCCCCTCCAGATCCAAACGCCACGCACCGGGTGGAAGCCCGTGATTCACCACCGTGCGAATCCCCTGCCTCGGGCCCTCAAGGGTGGAGACCAATGCCATGGGTCGCGACAACTCCACCACGAGGGCCTTGTGCAGCTCACCCCCCGCCTCGATCCGAACAACCCGGGCCCGGTCCACGTACCCAAGGCCCAGGTCCAAGGGGTCCTCCGCCCCCGTCCGGGTGCGGCCGGGCCCCTCCCGGTTCCCGCAGGGATCCGACAAGTTCTCGGTTTCCAGCGAACCCCTCGGCTCGGCCGATGTCCCGCCGGCCGGTGCATCCCGCCGAGGCCGTCGCCTGCTCCCTTGCTGACCCATGGGCCCTCCGATCCCGGCCCCCTGGGCGGCCCCTTGGAAACCGGTCGCCCACCCTGCGCCCCTCCGCTCCGTGACACCCGGGGGCTCTGACCGGTTCCTAAGTACGCAAGACGTGCGCGGAGCGTCAAGACGGCATCCAGCTCCTAAAGCATTCTTCAAGGGGTGCCGATCGGTACGCCGTTGGGCGGGGGAACAGGCACGGACGGTTCATCGTACCACCCAGGAGGATCCGCGGACATGTCCATCAAGACCAAACTTGCCGTAACGATCTCGCTGATCGTCGCTTTTCCCGTGGTCGGAGGGGGGATCACGGCCTACACGCTTTCCAAACGGCATGCGCTGGTCCAGATGCGCAAGGAAGTGGACACCCTGGCACGAATGGCCCTGGCCATGTGCCGCTCCTACTACGAAGTCACCGGCGAAACCGGACCCAGCCCGGAGCTTCGCACCGCGCTGCTGGCCGTTCGGGTAGGGGACACCGGCTATCCGTTCGCTGTGAAGACCGATGGAACCGTGGTGCTCCACCCGAAGATCGAGGGGAAAAACCTCAAAGGCGTCCGGGATCCCAAGGGCAAGCCCTTCGTCGACCAGATGATCCAGATGAAAGACGGCTGGATCGAGTACTGGTGGAAGAATCCGGACGAACAGCGCCCTCGCAAGAAGCTCGCCCGGGTCGTCTATTTCGAACCGTGGGACTGGGTGTTGGGCGTGGGGAGCTACGAGGACGAGTTCTTGAAGGGTGCCAAGATCATCCGAAACGTATCCGTGGGGTGCGCCACAGGGGCCCTGTTCGTGGCCGTGTTGGTCGCCTGGATGTTCGCTCGCAACATCGGTGAGCCTGTGCGCATCCTGAGCGAGGCGTTCCAACAACTGGCCCGGGGCGACCTGACGGCGGACGTCACGATCCATCGTTCCGACGAACTGGGCACGTTGGCCGATGCGTATCAGAAAATGCGCCGGGACCTCGGAGCGTTGATCCAGCGGGTTTCGTCCGCTGCCGCTCGGGTGGCCTCCGAGGCCCAGCAGATCTCGGCCTCCAGTCAGCAGGTGGCCGCCGGGGCCGAGGAACAGAATCGGCAGGCCACCGAGGTGGCTGCCACGGTCGAGCAGGTGTCCGCATCCGTGTTGGAGGTGAGCCAAAACGCCCAGGAAGTCGCCCAGAACGCCCAGCAGATGTCCGACGTGGCCCAGAAGGGCGAAGGGATCCTCTCGGACAGCCTGGCGCGCATGGAAGGCATTGCCCAGACCGTGGAGGGGCTGGCCGAGATCGTGCAGGGTCTGGGGCGCAAGACCGAGTCCATCGGCACGGTGATCGGCGTGATCAACGACATCGCCGATCAGACCAACCAGCTGGCCCTGAACGCGGCCATCGAGGCGGCCCGCGCCGGTGAGCACGGCCGGGGCTTCGCCGTGGTGGCCGACGAGGTCCGGAAGCTGGCCGAGAAGACCACCAAGGCCACCAAGGAGGTGGAGACCACCATCCAGGCCATCCAGAGCGAGACCCGCCAGGCCGTCAACGCCACGGTGGAGGGACGGGCCCAGGCGGAGGAGGCCCAGGAGGTGTTCGAGCGGGCCGGCCAGGCGTTCCAGGCCATCCTGGACCGGGTGACCCAGGTGAGCGAGATGGTGGGGCAGATCGCGGTGGCGGCCCAACAGCAGTCCTCGGCCGTGGAGCAGATCTCGTCGCACGTGGAGGGGATCGTCACCGTGAGCCGGCAGGTGGCCCAGCAAACCGGCGACCTGGCTCAGGCGTCCCAGAGCCTGGCCTCGGAGGCCCAGGGGTTGGAGGATGCCGTGAACCGGTTCAAGGTGGCGTAGGGCCTTCTTGTCCATCATCCCAGGGGACGTACGGCTGTGGCCTTGAACGAAGCCACGACCTCGTCCCCTGGGGCCAGCTCCAGCGCCGCCCAGGACTTCCGGGTGACCACGGCCGTGATCGGCACCCCGCAGTCCAGGGCAACCCAGACCTCGTCGCCGCGCTCCTCCACCCGGACGATCCGGGCACGCAGGCGATTCCGTGCTGAAGTGGGAAAGTCCTCCCGGGCCAGCACCACCTCCCGAGGGCTCAATTCCACCCACCGGGTGCCGGGAGGGAGGGGGGTCACGGTCAGGGCCATCTCCCCGGTCACGAATCGGCCGGGCTCGGCCGGATCCACCCACCCATGAAAGACATTCACCGGGCCCTCCGGCCGGATGTGGCCGGCCCCCAGGCGCCATACCCGGGCTCCAAGGCGATGCGCCTGGGCCAGGTCGTGGGTGGCCACCACCACGGTCACCCCTTGGCGCACCCGGGCATCCACCACGGCCTCGATGCGCTCGCGGCTCTCCGGGTCCAGGTGGTTGGTGGGCTCGTCGAGGAGGAGCACCCGGGGTTCCAGCACGAGGAGCCGGGCCAGGGCTACCCGCTGGGATTCCCCTCCGCTCAGCGCCCGGGCTCTGCGCCTTCCGAACCCGGCCAGTCCCACCTCCTCCAGGGCGGCCCGCACCCGTTCAACGCGTTCCCTTCGTGAAACGCCACGGGCCCGGAGTCCCCACCCCACGTTGGCTTCCACCGAGGTGTCGAACAGGTACGGCCGTTGGGGGAGCAGGCCTACGTGGCGGACGTCGGGCCCTGGAAGCGGATCGGCCCCAAAGAACCGAACCGTGCCCCGCGCCGGCAGGAGGAACGCCAGCACCTCCAACAGCGAGCTCTTGCCCGCCCCGTTGGGCCCCACCAGGGCCGCGATCCCCCCGGCCGGCACATCCATCCGGTCCACCCGCAATACGGTGCGCCCCGCCCGCACCACCTCCACGCCCCGGAGTTCGTAGGCGTTCATCGCACCCCCCTTCGGGCGGCCGCGAGCAACGCGTTTACCCCCAGGGCCACGGCCAGCAGCACGATCCCCAGGGCCAGCCCCAGCTCCAGCTCGCCCTTGCTGGTCTCCATGGCGATGGCCGTGGTCATGGTGCGGGTGTACCCGCGAATGTTTCCGCCGATCATCATGGCCACCCCTACCTCACCGATCACCCGGCCGAACCCCGCGACCACCGCGGCCAACACCCCACGGCGCCCTTCCCACAGCACGGCCCGGGCCGTGGCGATCCGGCCGCCGCCCAGGGTACGGCAGGTGAACGCCACCCTTTCGTCCACACCTTCCACAGCGGCCACCACCAAGTTGGTCACCAGGGGAAGCGCCAGGAGCGTCTCGCCGAGCACGATGCCCGCCGGGGTGTACAGGAGCCCCAGGGAACCCGCAGGGCCTTGGCGACCCACCAGGGCGTACACGAACAGCCCCACCACCACGGTGGGCAGGGCCATGAGCGCGTCGAGCACCAGGAGCACCGCACCCCGGCCCGGGAACCGGCCCAGCCCGATCCCCACCCCGGCGGGCACGCCCAAGGCCGATGCGACGAGGCACGCGCTCACCCCCACGCGCAGCGAGGTTCCCACCACGGCCATGACCTCGGGGTCGGCACGCACCACGAGACGCACGGCCTCGGACAGGGCGGTTCCCAGGACCTCCATGGCGGCTCAGGGATTGGAGATCGCGTCGGGCACGAACAACGGTTCACCCCGGATCCGGTAGCCCGCGATGATCTGTTGGGCCCGGCGGCCCGTAAGGTAGGCGATGAACCGGCGGGCCAGGTCGTAGTTGACGTGGGGATGGCGCCCCGGGTTCACCGCGATCACGTGGTACGGGTTCATCAGAGCGGGATCTCCCGCGTACAAGAGCGCCAGCTCGAGCTTGTCCTCCATGGCGAGGTAGGTACCCCGATCGGTGAGCGTGTAGGCCCGCAGTTCATCCGCCATGCGGAGCACCGAGCCCATGCCCTGCCCGGCCTCGCGGTACCAGCTCCCCCGCGGGACCAGCCCGGCGGCCTTCCAAAGGGCCTGCTCCTTCTTGTGGGTGCCCGAGTCGTCGCCCCGGGAGACGAATGCGGCCCGCGCTTCGGCGATCCGTTTCAGCGCGTCCGCGGCCGACCCGGCTCCGCGTACACCAGCCGGATCCCGGGCCGGCCCGACGATCACGAAGTCGTTGTGCATGATCCGGGTGCGATCCACGCCGTACCCGTCGGCCACGAACTTCTCCTCCGCCCTGGGGGCGTGGACCATGACCACGTCCACGTCGCCGTTCCGGCCCAGCCGCAAGGCCTTGCCCGTGCCCACGGCGATCACGTCCACCCTGCAGCCGGTCTCGCGTTCGAACGGCGGGAGGAGCACGTCCAAGAGTCCGGAGTTGTCCGTGCTCGTGGTGGTGGCGAGCCGAAGCCGACACGTGGCCGCCCCGGCCGGCCCGGACACGAGCATGGCTAGCAGCGCCGGGAAAAACAGGACGAAGCGGCGTGCGGACATCCTCATATCCTCCTCTTTCCATGTCCCGGCGGGGTCGGGGGGGACCGGCTCCGGTCGTGATGGACGCCCGAACGAGTCCGGCCGGGACCGGTCCTGAGGCCCCCACCGCCGGCGGAGACGCCCCGGGGGCGGAGGCCATCAAAAAAGCCCTCCCCGCGCAAGGGGAGGGCTCACACGAGCCTCCGGCCCGTCTCCTTTCCAAGCGCGGGAGGCCGGGGCGTTTCCACCCCGACCCGTTGGCGGGCGGCCCTGGGCC
>CAZBGL010000126.1:0-20402 GCA_964491375.1 uncultured Thermodesulfobacteriota bacterium
CAGCTCGTCCTTGGAGACCCCCGGCACCTCGGCCGTGACGACGAACGCCTCGTCCGTCTCCTTCAGGTCCACGCTGGGCACGAACCCGGCCCGGGTCGGCTCCAGCCATCCGCTCCAGGGTCTCGACCAGCCGCGGAAGAAGTCCTCGAAGATCCGGTCCACCTCCTCCCGAAGGCTCCGGAAGGGGTCGAGTTGCCGCGAACGGGGTTCCCAACGGATCAGCGCCATCTCCCCTCACCTCCTATCGCTCGGGATTTCCCCCAGGGGCTTCGCCCCCGGGCGGCGCTAACATAATGCCGGAACCCCCCGTGTCAACCGGGCCTGGCTCAGCCGCCCCCCTCGTCGATCTCCGAGATCTCCACGTGGGCGAACAGGCCGGCCCCGTAGCCCCCGGAGATGAGCAACTGGAAGCCCTCGCCCCGGGGCAGGTGGAAGTACAGTTTGCCGGTCAGCGTCTCGCCGGGATTGAGGTTCATCTTGGGCCACACGATCCGGGAGTAGTTGACCTCCCGGGGCCGTCCGTCGGGGCCGATCAACTGGAACGGCGGGAGCTGGATCCGGCGCTCGCCCTTGTTGGTCACGGCGAGCGCAACGCCCAGGTACTCGGTCTCGTGGCCGTGGTCGTCCGCCACCTTCTCCCACCAGGCCCGTTCCACCCGGTACACCAGGTCGCCCACCCGGGCCTCCTCGCCCATGGGGAACACCGGGATCTCCTGGGGTGTCGCCCAGGCGCTACGAAACGCCAGCGCAAGCCCCGCGGCCAGCACAACCCACATCACCGCCTTCACGTTCTGATGCATCGGCTACCTCCTTGAAATTCAATCGGAAAACTCGTGTTCCCCGGAGGGGAACGCCCCGGACCGCACCTCGTCCCGGAACGCCTCCACCGCCTTGCGCATCTCCGCGCCCAGGTCCGCATATCGCTTGACGAACTTGGGCACGAACCGGTCGAACAGGCCCACCAGGTCGTGGAGCACCAGAACCTGGCCGTCGCACCGCGGTCCGGCCCCGATCCCGATCGTGGGGATGGAAAGGCTCTGGGTGATCCGAGCCGCCAGCCGGGACGGCACGCACTCCAGCACCACGGCGAACGCGCCGGCGGCCTCGAGCGCCTTGGCGTCCTCCATGAGGGCCCGGGCCGCCTCCGGGTCCCGGCCCTGGACCTTGAACCCCCCGAGCTGGGTCGCCGTCTGGGGGGTGAGCCCGATGTGGCCCATCACCGGGACCCCGGCCCGCACGATGGCCTCCACCTTGTCCGCCTGGGACCGTCCCCCCTCGAGCTTCACGCAGTCGGCCCGGCCCTCCTTCACCAGGCGCCCCGCGCTCAGCACGGCCTGCTCGGCGCTCACCTGGTACGACAGGAACGGAAGGTCCCCCACCACCAGGGCCCGCTCCACCGCCCGGGCCACGGCCGCGGTGTGGTGGATCATCTCCTCCAGGGTGACCGGCACGGTGTCCGGATACCCCAGGCACACCATGCCCACGCTGTCGCCCACCAGGATGAGGTCGATCCCGGCCCGGTCCACGATGCGGGCCGTGGGGAAGTCGTACGCCGTGAGCATGGTGATGGGCTCGCCCCGGCGCTTGCGGTCCACGATCTCGGGAACGGCGATCTTGGCCACGATCCGCCTCGCTCTGCGTTCACGCGGGGATTGGGGAAGAATCCAAGGGGTCGATACCGTACCCGACCTCCAGGGTCCGGATCAACCGCCACAGCGTGCGGTTCACGGGAACGTCCACCCCCCGCCGGTCCGCCTCGCGCACCACCGCGCCGTTGATGTAGTCGATCTCGGTCCGCGCCCGCCGGTCCACGTCCTGGCCCATGCTGGAGCGGTTCGAGGCCGTGGCCCTCGCGATCCCGAGCACCTGTTCGCCCAGGGCGCGGGGGTCCCCCAGGTCCACCCCGCACGCCCGGGCCGTGCGCGCCACCTCCTCCACCACGTCCAACACCAGCGCGGCCGCGTGGGGAACACGGGCCACCGGCCCGTTGCGGATGCCCGTGAGGGCGGTCACCGGGTTGATGGCGCAGTTCACGGCCAGCTTGCGCCACACCCACGGCCAGGGGTCGTCCACCGCCCGGGCCGGAAGCCCGGCGTCGGACAGCGCCCCGGCCGCGGCCTCGGCGAACGGATCCGGGTCCCGGTACGGGCCGAGCACGGTGTCTCCCCGGCCGCCGTGGCGCACCTCGCCAGGGGCCAGGAGCGTCGCACCCTGGGCCGTGGTGCCCACCAGGAGCCGGCCGGCGGGCACGGCCTCGGCCAGCACCTCGGCCGCGCCCAGCCCGTTCTGCAACGTGAGCACACGGGTGTCCGGGCCGAGCAGGGAGCGCACCGTGGGCAGGGCCGAGCCGGTGTGGGGAGCCTTCACGAACACGAGCACCAGGGCGGGGGCGGCCATGGGCTCCCCCGGGCAGGCCGCCTCCACCGGGATCTCCTCCACCCCGTCCCCTTGGTGAAGGCGCACCCCCCGCTCCCTCAGGGCCCGGACGGTGGCCCGGTCCACGTCCACCAGCGTCACGCGGTTCCCCGAACGGGCCAGGTGGGCCCCGAACAGGCACCCCATGGCCCCCGCGCCCACGACCACGATGTCCATGGTTCTGTCCCTCCGGAAGACGAACGCCCGGGTCCCCGGGTTCGGGCGCTCCCGCCCCGGCGCGAGGAGGAGGGCCCGGAGAGCCCTCTCCCCTACCGGGCCGGCCCCCGCCAGCGGATCCCCACCTCCCGGGCGGGCAGGCTCGCGTTCCCGGCCCGGTCCACGGCCACCACGGTGTACCGGTACGCGCGGCCCGGCGCGGCGGTGCGGTCCGTGAACCCCGTGGCCGTACCCGGAAGCCGCGCCACCTCCCGGAACCGCCCGTCCGGGCCGGCCCGCAGCACCCGGATCTCGGCGTAGGGCTCGCCCGGGGCCGGGGCCCACGCGAGCCGCACCCCGTCGGGCTCCTGGAAGGCGGCCAGGGCCAGGGGAGGGGCAGGGGGCGTGAGATCCCGGGGCACGGCGACCACCCCGGTCCCCGGGCTCTCCACGGTCCATCCCTCGGAGGTGCGGGCGGCCGCCCGCACCTCCAGCCGCACCGGCCGGCCGTTCTCGAGCCCGTCCACCACGAGCGTCCCGCCCCGGGGCGGGCCCTCGCCGCGCACGCGCCCCTCCGGGCCGTACACCCGGAACCCCGCGGGCTCCACCCCGGGGGGCCACGGCGCCGGGGCCACCCGCACCACCACCCGGCCGTCCCCCGGCTCGGCCTCCGCCCGGGGAGGCGACAGCGGAACCCAGGCGACGTCCGCGGGCCCGGAAAGCGGCCCCCAGGCCCCGCGGCCGTCCCCGGCCCGCACCCGGTACCGGTAGGTCCATCCCGCCTTCGCGTCCGGATCGATCCAGGCCGTGCCCCCTTCCACCACGGCCACGGGCTCCAGGGGCTCGGGGCAGCCACGGCAGGCATCCTCCCCGGGCGGCCAGGCGGCCCGGAACACCTGGTACGCCCCCGGTGCGGGAAGGGGCCGGCCGGCCAGGTCGGCCCGGGGCGGACGCCAGCGCACTTCGAGCCGGCCCGCCGGCCCGGCCAGCCGCACCTCGGGCGGCGGGCCGGGGAGCCGCAGCCGCGACGGCACGGGCTCACCCCGCCGGCCGCAACCCAGCGCGGCGGCCAGGCCCACGGCCCACAGCACCCACGTCCGGGTCAGCCGGCCGCAGCGGCTCCGGGCCATACCTTGTCGAGCCGCTGGCGGCCCAGCCGGGCCTCGCGCCGGACGTTCTCCGGGGCCGGCCCGCCCGCGACCCGCCGGCGGGCCACGCTGGCGGCCGGATCGAGCACCTCCCGCACGTCCTCGGCGAACAGGGGGGAGACTCCCCGCAGGGTCTCCAGGTCCAGGTCCTCGAGGCCGCACCCCCGCTCCTCGCACAGGGCCACGAGCCGGCCCACCACCTCGTGGGCCTGGCGGAACGGCAGGCCCTTGCCCACCAGGTAGTCCGCCAGGTCGGTGGCCGTGATGTATCCCGCCCGCAGGGCCTCGCGGGCCCGGTCGGGCCGGATCCGCAGCCCCCGCACCATCTCCGCGGCAATGGCCAGGCTGTCGCGCACCGTGTCCAGGGTGTCGAACACCGGCTCCTTGTCCTCCTGCATGTCCCGGTTGTAGGCCAGGGGCAGGGCCTTCATGGTGGTGAGAAGGGCCACCAGGTTCCCGTACACCCGGCCGGTCTTGCCCCGGATCAGCTCGGGCACGTCGGGGTTCTTCTTCTGGGGCATGATGGACGAGCCCGTGCAGAACCCGTCGGGCAGATCCACGAACCCGAACTCCTGGCTCGACCACAGCACGAGCTCCTCGGCCAGCCGGGACAGGTGCATCATGACCACCGCCCCGTCGAACAGGAACTCCAGGGCGAAGTCCCGGTCGGACACGGCGTCCAGGCTGTTCCGGCAGATCTCGGCGAACCCCAGTTCCCGGGCCACCCGCTCCCGGTCCAGGGGGTAGGGCGAACCCGCGAGCGCCCCGGCGCCCAGGGGGGAGCGCCGGGTGCGGCCCAGGGTGTCCCGGAACCGCTCCATGTCCCGGAGGAACATCTCGAAGTAGGCGAGCCAGTGGTGGCCGAACGTCACCGGCTGGGCCCGCTGCAGGTGGGTGTAGCCCGGCAGGAGCACCTCGGCCTCGGCCTCGGCGCGCTCCAGGAACGCCTCGCACAGGCCCCGCAGGAGGCCCATGAGTTCCCCGATGGCATCCGCCAGGTACAGCCTCAGGGCCAGGGCCACCTGGTCGTTGCGGCTGCGGGCGGTGTGGAGCTTGCCGCCCACCGGGCCGACGATCTCGGTGAGCCGGTGCTCCACGTGCATGTGGACGTCCTCCAGGGCGTCGGAGAACGCCATCCGGCCCCGGTCGATCTCGTCGCGCACCTGCTCCAGGCCCCGCACCAGGGTCTCGGCCTCCTCGGGCGTGAGTACGCCCACGGAGGCCAGCATCCGGGCGTGGGCCGCGGAGCCGCGGATGTCGTGCCGGTAGAGGCGCCGGTCCACGTCGATGGACGCGGTGAACCGTTCCACCGCGCGCAGCGTCTGTTCCCGGAACCTCCCCCCCCAGGGCTTGTCCGCCATGGGTCCCTCCTCGAGGCGGTAGAAGGCGAGAAACCTAGAGGGCTCCTGCGGCCCTGGCCGGTCCGCGCTCAGAAGTCAGACGACACAAGCCGCGGAGTCGATCCTGTGCCCTTCCAACTGCCTTGCCGCCCCGACGGCACATCTACCTTCCTTCCAACGCCGCCAGGGGCGTGGTTTCACGCAGGGGCCGGAGGGCCAGACGCCAGAGCCTCCGAAGCCCACCGGATGTACACGCGAGCGGCACAATAGCGTTCGAGCAGCGACGCCGAGGCCGGGGCCCCGAAGTGAAAACGGGCCCCGGGCCGGCCACCGCCCCCGGGCACCCCGAACGCACGGGCCATTCCTTTGCGAGGCCGAGGGGCGTGGGCCCGGGGCAGCCTGTCCCCCCACCCAGACCCCCTCCCCCGCTCCGATGTCAGAATTCAGACGACAGAAGACAGAAAGTGCTCCTGTCCCCTGAACTCTGGATCTAATCCCCCGCCCGGTCGCGCAGCCGGCGCAGGGTGCGGAGCCGGAGGGCGTTCAGCTTGATGAACCCGGTGGCGTCGGCCTGGTTGTACACGGTGTCGGCCTCGAACGTGGCCACCTCGGGATCGTACAGGCTCACCGGGCTCTTCCGGCCCACCACCCAGCAGTTGCCCTTGTAGAGCTTGAGCCGGGCCGTGCCCGTGACGCCTTCCTGGGCCTCGTCCATGAAGGCCTGGAGGGTCTCCCTCTCCGGTGCGAACCAGAAGCCGTTGTACACCAGCTCGGCGTATCGGGGCACCAGGGCGTCGCGCAGGTGCATCACCTCGCGGTCCATGGTGAGGCTCTCCACCGCCCGGTGGGCCGTCCGCCAGATCGTGCCGCCGGGGGTCTCGTACACGCCCCGGCTCTTCATCCCCACGAACCGGTTCTCCACGATGTCCACCCGGCCCACGCCGTGGCGGCCGCCGATCTCGTTCAGCCGGGCCAGGAGTTCGGCCGGCGACAGGCGCTCGCCGTTCACGGCCACCGGGTTCCCGGCCTCGAACTCCACCTCCACGTACTCCGGCTCGTCCGGCGCCCTGCGCGGGTCCGTCGTGAGCACGAACATGTCCTCGTCCGGCTCGTACCACGGATCCTCCAGCACGCCGCCCTCGAAGGAGATGTGCAGCAGGTTCCGGTCGCTGGAGTAGGGCTTGTCCCGGGTCACGGGCACCGGGATGCCGTGGCTCTCGGCGTACTCGATGAGCTTCTCGCGCGAGTCCAGGGACCACTCCCGCCACGGTGCGATCACCCGGATGTCGGGCTTGAGGGCGTAGGCCGTCAGCTCGAACCGGACCTGGTCGTTGCCCTTGCCGGTGGCGCCGTGGGCGATGGCGTCGGCCCCCTCGGCCTGGGCGATCTCCACCAGGCGCTTGGCGATCAGGGGGCGGGCGATCGAGGTGCCCAGCAGGTACGAGCCCTCGTACACCGCGGCCGCCCGGAACATGGGGAACACGAAGTCCCGCACGAACTCCTCCCTGAGGTCCTCCACGTACACCTTGGAGGCGCCCGTGCGCAGGGCCTTCTCCTCGAGGCCCTCGAGCTCCTCGGCCTGGCCCAGGTCGGCCGAGAACGCGATGACCTCGCACCCGTAGGTCTCCACGAGCCACTTCAGGATCACCGACGTGTCCAGACCGCCCGAGTACGCGAGCACGACCTTGTTGACCCTGGGTGTTGCCATGGGAAACCTCCTGAAAAGAGGGTTGCGTTCGGATTCAGCGCCCCCGAGCCCCCGACCGGTCCGCCACCGGGGTCCGTGGGCGAGAGGGGGACCGATCCCGTCCCCTGGATCCTGGAACCGAGCCGCGGGCCTCGGCCCCCCCTGTCCGCTCGAGCGCCGGGGCGCCAGAAAGCCCCGCCGTCGCCCGACGTCACCGCAGGAGGGGACGGCCGTCGGCTCACGGCCCCCGGATCACCCCCGGATCAGCCGCACCAGGATGGCCTTCTGCACGTGCAGGCGGTTTTCGGCCTCGTCCCACACGGCGGACCGGGAGCCCTCCAGGACCTCCTCGGTGACCTCCTCGCCCCGGTGGGCCGGGAGGCAGTGGAGGAAGATCGCCCCGGGCTCGGCCGCCTCCATGACCCGGGTGTCCACGGTGTAGCCGGCAAACGCCCGCAGGCGCGCCTCGCGCTCGGCCTCCTGGCCCATGGAGGCCCACACGTCGGTGGTCACCACGTGGGCGCCGCGGGCGGCCTCGAGGGGGTCCCGCACCACGGCCACGTCCGCGCCCTCCCGCAGCGCCGGCCGGAGGATGTCCGGGTCGGGGTCGAAGCCCGGGGGGCACGCGAGCCGCAGCCCGAACCCGAGCACCCGGGCCGCGTTGATCCACGAGTGGGCCATGTTGTTGCCGTCGCCCACCCACGCCACGCGGAGTCCCTCCAGCGTGCCCCGCCGCTCCTCCACCGTGAGCAGGTCGGCCATGACCTGGCAGGGGTGCAGCAGGTCGGTGAGCCCGTTGATCACCGGCACCGAGCACCAGCGCGCGAACGCCTCCAGCACGTCCTGCCCGAAGGTGCGCACCATCACGGCGTCCACGTAGCGCGACAGCACCCGGGCCGTGTCCTGCACCGGCTCGCCCCGGCCGATCTGGGTGTCCCGGGGCGACAGGAACAGGGCGTGGCCGCCGAGCTGGAACATGCCCACCTCGAACGACACCCGGGTGCGCGTGCTGGACTTTTCGAACAGCATGGCGAGCGTGCGGCCCTCGAGGAGCCGGTGGGGCTCCCCCCGCCGGAGCCGGGCCTTGAGGTCCCGGGCCAGGGCCAGGATGCCCAGCAGTTCGTCGCGGCTGAAGTCGCTGAGTCGCAGAAAGTGGCGGGTCATGGGCGTCTTCCCCCGTTCCTTCGCACCGAACGTTCTCTCCCACACCGATGGGAGCCCCCCTCCCCGGGCTGTTGCGGTTTCGAGCAAACCGTTCCACCGACGCCGGGAGTCGGGGGCGATCCGGCTTTCCCGTCGTCCAGCGGGCCGGTGCGTTCGTCCCCACCGGGCCCCGTCACAACACCTCGTCCAGGGCCGCCATCAAGGCGTCGATCTCCTCGGGCTCCACGATCAGGGGCGGGGCCAGGCGCACCACCCGTTCGCCGGCCGTGCCCGTAAGGAACCCCCGGTCCATGAGATCGGCCACCACGTCGGCGGCCTTGCGGTCGCCGGCCAGCTCGATCCCCACCAGCAGGCCCCGGCCCCGCACCTCGGCCACCGAGGGGTTGCCCGCGGTGAGCTCCCGGAGGCGCCCCATGAGGTACGCGCCCATGCGGCGGCAGTGGTCCAGGATGCCCTCCTCCAGCACGGTGCGCACCGTGGCGGCCGCGGCCGCCGTGGCCAGGGGGTTCCCGCCGAAGGTCGAGGCGTGGCTTCCCGGGCCGAAGCTGCGGGCCACGGTCTCGGTGGCGAGCAGCGCGCCGATGGCCACCCCTCCGCCCAGGCCCTTGGCCAGGGTCGCGAGATCGGGCCGCACGCCCTCGTGCTCGCACGCCAGGAAGGCGCCCGTGCGGCCCACCCCGGTCTGGACCTCGTCCAGGATCAGGAGCGCCCCGCGCACGTCGCAGATCTCCCGGACCCGCCGCAGGTATCCGGCCGAGGGCACCCGCACCCCGCCCTCGCCCTGCACGGGCTCCAGCAACACGGCGGCCGTGCGCGGCCCCACGGCCTCCTCCAGGGCCTCGGGATCGTCGTAGGGCACGTAGGTGAACCCCTGGGGAAGGGGGTCGAAGCCCACCCGCACCTTCTCCTGGCCCGTGGCCGTGAGGGTGGCGAGCGTGCGGCCGTGGAAGCTCAGGGTGGCCGACACGATCTCGTGCCGGCCCGGGTCGCCCCGGTCCTTGTGGAACTTTCGGGCCAGCTTGATGGCGGCCTCGTTGGCCTCGGCGCCGCTGTTGCAGAAAAACACCCGGTCCGCGAACGTGCACTCCGTGAGCAGCCGCGCCAGCCGCACCTGGGGTTCGATGTAGTACAGGTTGGACACGTGCAGGAGCCGTCCCGCCTGCTCCCGGATGGCCTCCACCACGTGGGGGTGGCAGTGGCCCAGGTTGCACACCGCGATCCCCGCCAGGAAGTCCAGGTACTGGCGGCCGTCGGCGTCCCACACGCGCATCCCCTGCCCCCGCACGAGCACCACGGGGAAACGCGCGTACGTGGGCATGAGGCAGGTCTCGGCCTGTTCGATGATCTCCCGGTTTCCCATGGCTCACCGCACGATCTCGGTTCCCACGCCGCCCCGGGTGAAGATCTCCAGGAGCACGGCGTGGCGCACCCGGCCGTCCACGATGTGCACCTTGCCCACCCCGTGTTCCAGGGCCTCCAGGGCGCAGCGCACCTTGGGGATCATCCCGCCCCGGATCACCCCCTGCTCGATGAGCCGGGGGGCCTCGTCCATCCGCAGGGTGCTGACGAGCCGGCCCTCCGGGTCCAGGATCCCCTCCACGTCGGTCAGGAGCACCAGTTTCTCCGCCTTCAGGGCCGCGGCCACGCGGCCCGCCACCAGGTCCGCGTTGATGTTGTACGTCTGGCCGTCCGCGCCCACCCCCACGGGCGCGATCACCGGGATGAACCCGCCCCGGTCCAGGGTCTCGATCACCGCCGGCTGGATCGCCTCCACCTCGCCCACGGCCCCCAGGTCGATGATCTCGGGCGGCAGGTGGTCCTCGCGCCGGCGCTGGAGCACCAGCTTGCGCGCCCGGATCAGCCCGCCGTCCTTGCCGGTGAGGCCCACGGCCCGGCCGCCGTGGAGCTGGATCAGGTTGACGATCTCCTTGTTCACCCGGCCGCCCAGCACCATCTCCACCACGTCCATGGTGGGGGCGTCGGTCACCCGCATCCCGTCCACGAAGGTGCTGCGGATCCGCATCCGCTCGAGCACCCGGTTGATCTGGGGGCCGCCGCCGTGGACCACCACAGGGTTGAGCCCGATGTACTTCAGGAGCACCACGTCCCGGGCGAAGCTCTCCTTGAGGCCCTCGTCCACCATGGCGTGGCCGCCGTACTTGATGACCACCACCTTGCCGTAGAACTGCCGAATGTACGGCAGGGCCTCGTGGAGCACCTCGGCCTTCTGGATCAGCCGTTCCATGGGGCCCTCACAGGATGTAGCGGGAGACGTCCGCGTCGTCCACGACGTCGGCCAGGCGCTCGCGCACGTACGCCCGGTCGATCACCACCCGGGCCGACCCGATGTCCGGCGCCTGGAAGCTCACCTCCTCGAGCACCTTCTCCAGGATCGTGTGGAGCCGTCGGGCGCCGATGTTCTCGGTACGCTCGTTGACCCGGGCCGCCATCTCGGCGATCTCCTCCACGGCGTCCTCGGTGAACTCCAGCTCCACCCCCTCGGTGCGGAGCAGGGCCTGGTACTGACGGGTGAGGGCGTTCTGGGGCTCGGTCAGGATCCGCACGAACTCCTCCTTGCCCAGGGGGTCCAGCTCCACCCGGATGGGGAACCGGCCCTGGAGCTCGGGGATCAGGTCCGAGGGCTTGGACATGTGGAACGCGCCGGCCGCGATGAACAGGATGTGGTCGGTCTTGACCACCCCGTACTTGGTGTGCACCGTGCACCCCTCCACGATGGGCAGGATGTCCCGCTGCACCCCCTCGCGGGACACGTCCGGCCCCCGGCCGCCCTCGCGGGAGGCGATCTTGTCGATCTCGTCGATGAAGATGATGCCGTGGTTCTGGGCGCGGTCCAGGGCGACCTCGGTCACCTTCTCCGGGTCCACCATGCGCGAGGCCTCCTGCTCCTTCAGGATCTCCAGGGCCTCGGGCACCCGCACGGACTTGCGCTTGCGGCGCTTGGGGAACAGGCTCCCCAGCATGTCCTGGAGCTGGATGCCCATCTCCTCCAGCCCCTGGCCGGTGAAGATCTCCATGGCCGGGGCAGGGCCCTGGGCCGGCACCTCCACCTCCACGATCCGCTCGTCCAGGGCGCCGCTGCGGAGCATCCGGCGCAGGCGCTCGCGGGTGGTGCTGTCGGCCCCGTGGCCGGGAAGCAGAAGGTCCAGCACCCGCTCCTCGGCCACCTCCTCGGCCCGGGCGGCCACCCGCCGCTCCTCTTCCTCCTGGACCATGGCCACGGCCACGCGCACCAGGTCCCGGACCATGCTCTCCACGTCGCGGCCCACGTAGCCCACCTCGGTGAACTTGCTGGCCTCCACCTTCACGAAGGGCGCCCGGGCCAGCCGGGCCAGGCGGCGGGCGATCTCGGTCTTGCCCACGCCCGTGGGGCCGATCATCAGGATGTTCTTGGGGGTGATCTCGTCCCGCAAGGGCTCGGGCACCTGCTGGCGGCGCCACCGGTTGCGCAGCGCGATCGCCACGGCCCGCTTGGCCCGATGCTGTCCCACGATGTAGCGGTCCAGCTCCGACACGATCTCCCGGGGGGTGAACAGCCCCATCTCAGCCTCCGAGCTCCTCGATCTCCACCACCTCGTTCGTGTACACGCAGATCCGTGCCGCCGCCTTCAGGGCCTCGCGGGCGATCTCGGCCGGCCCCAGGTCGGTGTGCTCGTACAGGGCGAGCCCGGCCGCCAGGGCATACGGCCCGCCCGAGCCGATGGCCACCACCCCCTCCTCGGGCTCCACCACGTCGCCCGTGCCCGAGAGCAGGAGCGTGCTCTCCCGGTCGGCCACGAGCAGCATGGCCTCGAGCCGGCGCAGGTACTTGTCGGTGCGCCAGTCCTTGGCCAGCTCCACCGCGGCCCGCTGCAGACTCCCCCGGTGCATCTCGAGCTTGCCCTCGAACCGCTCGAGCAGGGTGAAGGCGTCGGCCGTGGCCCCGGCGAACCCGGCCAACACCCGGCCGTCGCGAAGCCGGCGGATCTTGCGGGCCGAGCGCTTGATCACGGTGGCCCCCAGGGTCACCTGGCCGTCGCCGGCCATGGCCACCCGGCCGTGCCGCCGCACGCACACGATGGTGGTGCCGTGGAACGTCTCCCGCATCTCGGCGCATCCTCCCCGGCCCGCCGGCCGTCGCCCCTGCGTCACCGGGCCCGGGGGTGGGCCCGGTCGTAGACCTCCATCAGCCGCTCGATGCCCACGTGGGTGTACTTCTGGGTGGTGGACAGGCTCCGGTGCCCCAGGAGCTCCTGGATGGCCCGCAGGTCCGCCCCTCCGGCCAGGAGGTGCGTGGCGAAGCTGTGGCGCAGCATGTGGGGGTGGACCCGCCGCCCAAGGGCCGCCCGCTCGATCCAGCGGTCCAGGATCCGGCGCACGCTCCGGTCGCTGAGCCGGCCGCCGCGCGCGTTCAGGAACACCGGACCGGCCGGCTCCAGGGGAACCCCCTCGGCCGCCCGCCGGGTCAGGTAGCGCTCCAGGGCCCGGGCCGCCGCCTCGGGCAGGGGCAGCTCCCGCTCCACCCGGCCCTTGCCCCGTACGCGCACCGCCCGGGCCCCGAGGCGCACGTCCCGGCCGTCCAAGGCCACGAGCTCCCCCACCCGCATCCCCGTGCCGTACAGCAGTTCCAGGATCGCTCGGTCCCGGGCGCCCCGGAGCCCCGGGGCCTGGGCCCCGTCCAGAAGCCGGAACACCTCGTCCACCGAAAGCACCCCGGGCAGCCGCCGGGGCGCCCGGGGCGCGGCCACGGCCTCGGCCGGGTTGCGGTCCAGGTGCCCCTCGCGCACCAGGAACCGGAAGAACGCCCGCAGGGCCGACAGCGCCCGGCCCAGGGTGGTGCGGGCCCATCGCCGGTGGCGCACGGCCAGGTAGGCCCGAACGTCGGCCGGCTCCACGGCCCGCCACAGGTCCGGGCCCTCCAGGCCCCGCCGGCCGACCATCCAGCGGCCGAACCCGGCCACGTCCCGCGCGTAGTTGCACACCGTGTGGGGCGAGGCGTTGCGCTCGTACCGGAGGTGGTCCAGGAACGCCCGGACCCACGGGTCGGCACAGGGTTCCGGCATGGCCCGCTCCCGGCCTGGGAATCCTCTCGTCGCCGTAGAAGCGTACACCATAACACACCGGGTATCCCGATGGTACACAGGCCGGTTCCGCGGGCCCCGCACAGGGGTCACGCCCACCCACAACGAGAGGAGCCGCAGCACGGAGAGCGCGAACGGGCGAAACACGCCAGACAGACCGGACCCACCGGGATCACCGCAGGGGGCCACGGGCGGGACCGACCTGCGGCCGAACGCTCGCTCCCCACGGGAGCGGGTCCTGGGGACGTCCCTCCGGGAGCCTCGACCGCATGGGTTGCCAATCATCTTTTTGTTTGGCATATTGGATAGTTGACAAAACTCGACACGTTCCCGTTTTTTCCGTCACCCAGGCATCCGGAAGGATCTCATCCCCCCTGATGGCCCGGTGCCTGGCAACCACTGCGGGCGCTGGACGGAAAGGAGAAGCCCGTGCGCCCGCTCCGTTCCTCCCTGTACGGCCCTGTCCCCTTCCGCATGGCGCGGCTCTTCCGTGGACTCACGGCGAGCGCGATCCTCTTGTTCCTTGCAGGATGCGGAGGAGCAGGAGGGGGCGCCCACGGTCGGGACGGCCCGTCCGGCTCCGACGCGCTGCTCCGGGTGACGGTGGAGCCGTCGGACGAGGCACAGACCTTCTCCGCTGAAGGTACGGTCAGCGTCACCGTTCCGGGGGGAATGCTCGCGGAGGCCCAGACCCTCGAGGTGCGCCGGGTCGACGGGCCGGGGTACGTGCCCATGGCGGAGGCCGAAACCGGGGGCGTGATCGAGGTCTCCCTGGGAGACCAGGAGACCTTCGACCAGGAGCTCATCCTGGAGTTCCCCGTGGATCTGGGCGGGCTGAACCCGGAGGTTCCCGCCCCCGTGCAGGTGCACGTGGCGTCCTGGGACGATGCGGCCGGGGTCTGGGTCTTCGAGCCGGCCGAGGTGGATGTGGAGGCCGGCGTGGCACGGGTGCGCACGCACCACCTGAGCGGGTGGGCGTGGTTCACCTCGTTCGCCTTCGAGTGTGTCACGTCGGAATACGGGAACTTCAACGTGTGTTACGACCCCGGGATCGAACCCGTGTTCCGCGACGACACCTCCCTCTCGATCGACGAGTTCGCCGAGACCGTGGGCGGCTACCTGGAGCACGCATCGGCCCGGTACGCGGCTGCCGGCTTCGATCCCCCGGACTTCTACCCCCTCGACGTGGTCGTCTACGAGGCAGCGCTGACGGACGACGGCGAGAGGAAAGAGGCCCCGTACTACTCTCCGAACGGGGGAAGCATCTACTTCTCGATGAAGCACTTCAGCAGCCTGGACGAGGTCCGCCACGACACCGCCCACGAGCTGTTCCACGCCTTCCAGAACCAGGACATCACCGCGTGGGGCATGGCCCACCGCTTCTGGTTCACCGAGGCCATGGCCGAGGCCGCGGCCAACCGGGTGGCCTGGGGATTCGGCGACACCGCCCAGCTCATGCCCCTGGGCTCCGGGTTCTTCTCGGTGCCCCTGTCCAGCGAGGAGGCCCCCCATCCGTACGAGGCCGGGCACTTCGCCGACTACCTGATCGCCGAGGTGGGCGTGGACCCCAAGGGCCTGTGGGACTCCGTGGCCGACGAGTGGGAGGAGCCCGTGGACGTGGGGCTCCAGTGGTCCGTGGACTTCATCAAGGTGTGGTGGGCGACGTCGCTGGAGGGGATGTCCGATTACCTGAGGAGCCGGACCGGCGTGGGGCTGGGGGGCCACTGGCAGGAGTTCGTGCACCGGACGTTCTTCAGCTCTCCGCCCGTGTTCGCCGACATCAACCCGAACATCAGCTATTTCGTCGCGGCTTCGGACGCGTTCCAACGGATCCGGCCCGGGACGACCCACGCCGAGGAGTACTTCGTTGTTCCGGGAGGCTACGGGGCAAAGTTCTGGGCGGTGGACGTGGAGCCCGAGGAAGGCGAGACGAGCCGGGAGATCCAGGTTGTGCCGCTGGGCGCGATCCCCGACCGGATCCTCGTCTCTTTGTACCTGGTGCGCGACGGGGAGAGCTTCACCGAGGGCTCCGAGGTGCCCCTGGGGACCCTGGAGTCAGGGGTGCCCGGTCCGAGGGTGTCGCTGGAGGAGGGCGACTACCTGATCGTGCTGCTCGTGTCGTTCGGGGGGGAGGAGTCCCAGGTGGTGCTCGCCGTTTCCGACGCCCTCGACGGGGATCTGGGTGAGAATCCGGTGGTGCCGGCCGGGGGCTCGCTGACCCTCGATCCCGGGGTCACGGGCGGCACCCCGCCGTACCGGTACGAGTGGACCCTGGAAGGCGAAGACGCCGGGACGGGTGAGACCCTCACCATCGACCACCAGGACCTCGCTGGGCCGGCCTGGGTGGAGGTCCGGGTCACCGATGCCCACGGGCTTCTGTGGACGGCAGGCACCACGGTGAGCCCGGAGGACGTGGAAACCCGGGTGAGCTTCCCCGACCACTCGGGGCGCTGGACGGTCACCCTGACGTTTCCGGAGGGGCAGGGGACGGGGTACCGGATGGTTCCGGAGGAGGAGGTCGGGGACAGCGTGTACGGCTGGGGCGAGCTCGTGGAGGTCGAACTCGGGGGCTACCCCGCGGCCTACTACGACTGGCCCGAGGCCACGGTCCCGGTGAAGCTCACGCTGTCGGGCGAAGCGGTGAGCTCCTGGTACCTGTTCCCGGCGTCCAACACCCGGGACCCGGCGAGCCGGAACACCACGGCCTACTGGAAGGACGAGGCCGGGCCCATGAGCCTGCGGGGCGACCGGTACTACTGGCTCTACATCTATCCGGAGTCGGGCGCCTATTCCCTGGAGGTCCTCCGGATCAGGGGAAACGCGCACGAATAACCTCCGCGGGCGCCGGGCAACCGGAAGGGACTCGAGTCCCGAAGGGCACAGCGGAGGAGGAATTTCGGACAGAGAACAAAGGGCTCGCGGAACCACCCACGGCCCGGAGCGACGGCGCTCAGGGCCGCGATTCCGGCAGGGGCGGAACCTCTGCCAGAAAGACGATTTCCCCCTCCCAGCCCGCCGCCTCGGCCCGCCCCTTCAACCCGCGGTCCGCCGTCACAAGGGGCAGCCCCCGTCGGCGCGCCAGGGCCAGGTACACACAGTCGCACACGGGGTGGTTGAGCCGGATCGCGGTCTCCGCCGCCTCGCTCAGCACGTCGGCAGCCGGTACGAGCAGCGAGAAGCAATGCGGTAGGGCGTCGGCCACGGCCCTCATGTGCTCGGGCGAAGCCTCCCCGCGGGCGACCCGTTTCCACGCGACGTTGGCCACCTCCAACAGCACCAGGTCGGGAGCGACGAGCCCGTCGGGATCCCGGAGCACCGCCCTGGCGTTCGGAGTCAAAGGCTCGTCGAAGAACCACTTGGCCGCAACGGATGCGTCCACCACCCGGGTCATCGGGAATCCCGGTCCTTCCGGATGAGATCCACGCTGTCCGTGGACGGCCGCGGGGCCATGGCCCGGATGCGGTCCGCGAGTTCCAGCCGTTCCTCGGGGGTAAGCCGGCTCGCGCGGGTGAGGATCTCCCGGAGTTCCTGCTCGAGGGCCCGGCCGTGAAGCGCCGCGCGTGCCTTCAGCGCCCGGACCACCCGGTCGTCGAGGTTGCGCACGATCACCTGTGCCATGGGCTGGGGCTCCTTTCTTGCCGGCCGAAAAAGTTGTTATCAAAATTGATAGCACGATTTCCGGTGCCGAACAAGGCCGTGGGGCGCTCGGTGTACTCGAACGCGCCCCGGCACAGCCCGCTCCATGACGTCGCACCTCGCTCCGCGAAGACCTGCTCGGATCTTGGTCCGGGCTTGCCTGGCGGTCATCCCCACCGGCCCCCGTCAGAACGGCAAAATCACCTTTTGCCGGGTGATTTGCCGGACGAGCTTCATCCGCCAACCTGGAACGCCCCGACGTGACGCGGCTCGCCTTGAAGATCCCGTGGCATTCCTCCGGGGGAGCATCCGGACGATGCGTGATAGCCGAGCTCCAAACGAAACCGGGCCCGGGGATGGCGGTTCCTCGTGCAGTGTGATAGGTACGTGCCGTGTCGTATTGTTGGGCTGGGACCACTCGCGGAGAGCGTGGGATGGAAATCCACGGGCCAGACCGAGCGGACGTGGGCGTGACACGGGTCGAGGCGCTCCGTTACCGGTGCCTTCGGTTCACGCGCCAAGCCGTGAAACCGTTTCAGTTGCTCGTGGGCCCCAATGCGAGCGGGAAGTCCACGTTCCTGGACGTGATCGAGACAGATCGGGACGCTGGTCGATACCGAAACTTCCCTCACAGGGCCCTTGCGCGGCAGTATCGCGCCCGCTCCACCGCGTACCCCACCCACCTGCCCAGCGAACTCCTCATCCCCCACCTCGCGGGGACAGGCCAGCAGATGAAACCGGAAGATCTCGTCGTACCCGTCGATTCCTTGAGCCGTCACGTGCCGAAGCACCCCGGGCACGTCCAGCCTCGCGCTTCTCCGCGTGGCACTCGCCTACTCGTGTCCTCCGGTTAGGCCCCAAATGTGTCATTTTCGACCAGCTACCCAGACTGCCCCCTGCTCCCCCGTAAATTCCACTTTCGCTCCCACCTCCTCGCCCCCCCAACGCCGAGCTTCAATAAGTTTCGTTTTCGACCAACGTTATCCTTACTGAGCGGTTCCAGGAAAGAAAGGTTTAGCGGGCACATTGTAAGAAGGCGAGAGGCAAAAAAACAATCTATACAAGAAGAGGCCCCCCTGTTACAAGGTTTCTGCTCAGAAAACCCACAAAACAGGAGGACCTCAAGGTGATGTGCGATCGAAAGCGTCTCGAGCTGTTTCGTCAGCTTCGCTCCGAAATCCGCGGATCCAACGATTATCTGGTCGTCGGCATCGATGTCGCCAAGGACAAGCACCACGCGTTCTTCGGCACTTCCGGCGGGACGACGCTCTACAAGAAGTTCGTGTTCCCCAATACCCGAGACGGCTTCGAACGACTGCTCGACCTGACCCAAAACCTCGGGCAGCGCCACGGCCTTTCCCGTCGCGTGTTCGGCCTAGAGCCCACAGGAGTGTACCACAAGCCGCTCCTGGCCTACCTCATCGATCTTGGCGAGTGCGTGGTGCAGGTCTCCAACGTGGCGGTCCAGCGAAACCGGGAACTTCTCGATGGCCGCTGGGACAAGAACGACGTGGCCGACACGGCCAACGTGGCGGACCTGGTGGGACAGGGCCGGGTGTTGTTTCCCGACGCCCCCGAGGCGCCGCTCCGGGAGCTGCGCAACCTGGTCCGGGCACGGGTACGGCTCAAGAAGCGAGAGCACGCTGTGCGGATGCGGATCCGAAACCACCTGGTCGTTCAGTTCTTCCCGGAACTCGAACGGGCCTACGGCCAGGGGATCGCCGACCAGGTGGTGCTCCAGGTGGTCCGACACGCGTTGGATCCGCGCGAGGTTGCCCAGATGGGGTTCGATGCGTTCTGGAACCGGGTGGCCCTGCCCCGGTGGAACGTGCGTCAAGAGACGAAGCTCCGGCAGGTGTGGGAAGCGGCCAAGACCTCGATCGGGTGTCCGGTGGACGAGGCCGTACGTTGGGAGGCGCCCCGGGTGGTGGAGGAGCTGGAGCGACTTCGGGCTCACCTGGTCGAGGTGGAAAAGCGGTTGCGAGAGAGCCTCCGGCAGTTCCTGGAGGCCCAGAGCCTGCTGAGCATCCCCGGGGTGGGGGTTGTGGTGGCCGCGATGGTCCTGGCAGCCATCGGAGACCCCCACCGGTTCGAGCACCGCCGGCAGGTGCTTCGCCTGGCAGGCCTGGATCTTTGTGCCAGCCGCAGCGGGAAGACGAGCGAGCGGGCCGTGCCCAAGATCTCCAAGCAGGGGAAAGGGGCACTGCGCTACGCCCTGGTCCACGCGGCGATGATCGCTGCGAACAAAGACCCCGCGGTGCGCACCTACTTCACCCGGTGTCTCGAGGGACGCCAGCACGAGCGGGGCATCCGCCGGAAGATGTACGTAAAACTCGCGGCCAAGCTCCTGGTGGTGGCCTGGCACCTGATGAAGACGCAGACGACCTTTGATCCGGAGGTGTTTGCGGCCGGGCAGGCCTGAGAGCCTCTTCCAGCCGGTTCCGACAACGTGTTTTCGGCGAGAGAGCCCGAACACCAACGTAGAGGCCTCGACCTCGGGCGGGACAATCCCAGGGCCTCTCTGCCGGATCTGCGAGCCTGGATGAGGAGTGGTGGACGCTGCGGTGCCTGACGCCAAGGGCCGCGGATGTCGAGTCGCCCGATAGCGGTGAGGCTGCAGATCCGCCGAAGGCAGAGACGTCGCCGACGTGATCCGAGGGGGTGGTGCGCCCGCAAACAGGGCCCGTCTGTAACCACTTGATATCACAGGCTAATCTTTTTCGCTTGACGGAGGCATTATAGAGTGTCCCCGGTCTCGCGGACAATAAGTTTCGTTTTCGACCAACGTGCCCGGTCTCGCGGATTCCGTGGCCCGGCGTCTGTTTGTGGAGTTCCACCGGAAAGGGTGGCACCAGACGGAGCCTGGAGATGCCCTTCCGCCGGAAGAGCCCCAGCGCATGAAACGGATGGTGGTTCGGGCCTTGGCGGAAGACCTCATCTCCGAAACGCGGGCCGAGGAGTTGTTGGGAATGCCGCTGCCCGAGTTCTGGCGCCACGAAGCCGAACGACACGATGGATTTCCCACCGGTGTGGGTGGTTGACGCCAACATCCTGATCGATCTGCACCGGGGAGGCGTGATCGAACACGTTTTCCGGCTGGGGGTTCGCCTGGTGGCCCCTGATGTCATCGTCGGCGAACTGTTGGAGCCCGACGGCGCCGCTGCCTACTCCACCGTGACCGATTTGGCCAGGTTGCGGGGCTGGTCCACGTCGGTGCCCTTGAGCACGGCCACGTGGTAGGCCAGGAGCTGCAGGGGCACGACGCTGATGATGGGGAGCAGTTCGGGGTCGAAATCGGGCACCCGGAGCACGGACTCGGCGTGGTCGGCGATCTCGGCATCCGACTCGCTGGCCACGGCGATCACGCGGCCCCGGCGGGCCAGCACCTCCTGGATGTTGGAGCGCATCTTCTCGTAGGTGGGGCCCTGGGGCGAAAGGGCCACCACGGGCAGTTCGTCGTCCACCAGGGCGATGGGGCCGTGCTTCATCTCCCCGGCCGCGTAGCCTTCGGCGTGGATGTAGCTGATCTCCTTGAGCTTGAGCGCCCCCTCGAGGGCGATGGGGAACTGTAGGCCGCGGCCCAGGTACAGGGCGCTCGTGGCGTCCATGATGCTGCGGGCCACGGCCTCCACGTCCGGGTCGTGCTCCAGCACCCGTTCCACCGCGCCGGGCACGGCCCGGAGCCGGCCGATGCGCTCGGTCAGGGCCTCGGGCCCGAGCCGGCCCCGGGCCGCGGCCATGTACAGGGCCAGCAGGTACAGGGTGGCGAGCTGGGTGG
>CAZBGL010000127.1:0-6253 GCA_964491375.1 uncultured Thermodesulfobacteriota bacterium
GGACGCCTCCTCCTGCGCCGGGGCCGCCGGCCGGTCCTCCCCCCCTCCTTTGGAGCACCCCCCGGCGACCAGGGCGAGCGAGGCCCAAAGGACTGCGATCCGTTTCACGACCTTCTCCCGGGTTTGTCCCTGGACTCTGGAGAACACAGGCCGATTCCTTACCATTCCGCCCCGATCAAGTAAAGCCGAAGCCCGGCCTCATCGCCGAAGCACCAGCACCGCACCGGCCACGAGCAGCGCCGCACCGGCGAGCCGGCCCGGCGTGATGTCGGCCTGGGGGAAGCCGAACGCCCCGACCCGGTCCAGCAGGAGCCCGGCAGCCAACTGGGAGGCGATCACCGCGGCCATCCCGCCGGCCGTGCCCAAGCGGGGGAACGCCACGATGGTGGTGGCCACGTACACGGCACCGATCAATCCGCCCGTGAGTTCCCACCACGGCGCCCTGGCCGCGGCCCCAAGCCCTGCGGCCCGTCCCGTGGCGACCACGATCAGGGCGAGGGCCAGCGTGCCCACGGCGAACGAGATCAGCGCGCTCGGCAGGAACCCGCCCACGCGCTCCGCGAGGCGGGCGTTCACCGAGGGCTGGAGGGCCGAAAGGGCCCCCACCAGCACGAGCCATCCGATGAGCGCGAGCCGGCCCGCCGGAGTCATGGCCGTTCCCGCCCTACCGGACATCGTCCGTGGGACCGGAGGGCCCGGCGCGGTCTCCCCGAAGGGCCACGGCCTCGATCTCGATCCGGGCCCCCTTGGGGAGCGCCGCCACCTGCACCGCGGCCCGGGCCGGCGGATCCTCGCCGAAGTACTCCGCGTACACCGCGTTCATCTCCTGGAAGTCGGCGAGATCCGCCAGGAACACCGTGGTCTTCACCACCCGGCCGAGCCCGCTGCCGGCCGCCTCCAGCACGGCCCTCAGGTTCTCGAGCACCCGGCGTGTCTGGACGGCGATGTCCCCCTCCACCAGGACCCCGGTCGCCGGATCCAGCGGGATCTGCCCCGAACAGAACACGAAGTCCCCGGCGACCACGGCCTGGCTGTACGGCCCGATGGCGGACGGCGCGTTCGGGGTGGAGACGGTCCGTTTCATGGCCTCATCCTCCCGGGGTCTTCAGGTTTTCACGCGGCTCACGGACTGGACGCCCTTGATCGCCAAGATGGCACCCAGCACTTTCTCGAGGCGGTCCAGGTTCTCCACCAGGATCTCGAACCGACATACGGCGCGGCCGGCCGCCCAGGTGGTGGCGCTCGCCCGGGCCACGCTCACGTCGTGCTGGGCGAGCACGTTGGTGATGTCGGCGAGCATGCCCTTGCGGTCGTCGCACTCCACCCGGATCTTCACGGGATGGACCGCTCCCGTGGCGCTCCCCCACTCCACCTCGATGCGGCGCTCCGGGTCCAGGCGCTTCACGTTGGGGCAGTCCGCGGTGTGCACGGTCAGCCCGTGCCCCCGGGTTACGAACCCCACCACCGGGTCCCCGGGAAGGGGGTGGCAGCACCGGGCGTACCGCACGAGTGCGCTGCCCACCCCCTGGATCACCACCCCGGCGGGCGACCTGGGGGGCTTGCGGGGACGCTTGGGAGCGGGGCTCTCCCGCTCTTCCAGCTCCGGATACATCTTGGCCAGCACCTGGCGGGCCGACACCTTTCCGTACCCCACGGCCTCCAGGAGCTCCTCGGCCTTGTTCATCCCGAACTTGCGGGCCACCTCGTCGATCTCGCCCGCCTTGAGCGCCTTGGAAAAGCTTCGGTCGGCCTTCCGGAACTCCCGCTCGCAGATCTCCCGCCCCAGCTCCACCGAGCGCGCCCGCTGTTGCGCCTTGATCCACTGGCGGATCTTGGTGCGGGCCTTGCTGGTCCGTACGAACTCCAGCCAGTCGGCGCTGGGGGTGTGGTGTTTGGAGGTGATGATCTCCACCCGGTCGCCGTTCCGGAGCTGGTAGTTCAGGGGAACCATCCGGTCGTTCACCCGTGCGCCCACGCACCGATCCCCTACCTGGGAATGGACCGCGTAGGCAAAGTCCACCGGGGTGGACCCCCGGGGGAGCTCCATCAGGTCGCCCGCCGGGGTGAACACGAACACCACGTCCGGGAACCAGTCGCCCCGTACGCTCTCCAGCAACTGCTGCGCGTCCCGGATCTCCTTGTGGGCCTCCACCAGGCGCCGGAGCCACTGGAACACCCGGTCCATGGGATCGGCCTCGGCGCGCTTTTCCTTGTAGCGCCAGTGGGCCGCGATTCCCTCTTCGGCGATGCGGTGCATCTCTTCGGTGCGGATCTGGACCTCCATGGGCTGGCCCTGGGGGCCGATGACCGTGGTGTGGAGCGACTGGTAGAGGTTGGGCTTGGGCAGGGCGATGTAGTCCTTGAACCGCCCGGGAATGGGCTTCCACCGGGCGTGCACGGCCCCCAGGGCCGCGTAGCAGTCCCGCACCTCCTGCACGATGATCCGGAACGCCACCAGGTCGTAGACCTTGTCCAGATCGATCCCCTGATCGAGCATCTTCCGGTACACCGAAAACAGGTGCTTGGGCCGGCCGGTGACCCGGCCCGAAAGCCCGTTTTCCGCCAGGAGCCGTTCGAGCTCGCCCTTGACGAGTTCGATGTAGCTCTCCCGTTCGGCCAGCCGGGCCCGGACCCGGGCCTCCAGGTCCGCGTACGCCTGGGGCTGGGTGAAGCGCAGGCCCAGATCCTCGAGCTCGCTCTTCACCCGGTGGATACCCAGGCGGTTGGCCAAGGGGGCGTAGACATCCAGGGTTTCCTGGGCGTACCGGAGGCGTTCGGCGTGGGGCCGCAGGTCCAGGGTCCGCATGTTGTGGTGGCGGTCGGCCAGCTTGACCAACACCACCCGCACGTCGCGGGCCATGGCCAGGATCAGGCGGCGGAACCGCTCAGCCTGCTCCCGCTTGTGAGAGGAATACGAGACGCGGGCGATCCGGGCCAGCCCGTCCACCACCCCCGCGACCTCGTCGCCGAAGTGCTCGCGCACCTCGGCCAGATCGGCCGCACCCCGTTCCACGATGTCGTGCAGGATGCCGCACGCCACCGTGACCTCGTCCAGGTGGAGTTCGGCCAGGATGTGGGCCACGGACAGGGCGTGAACCAGATAGGGACCGGGGTCCTCCGGGCGGGAGACCCCGCCGTGAACCTTGGCCGCGAACACGTAGGCCTTTTGGATGAGGTCGGCACGGCTCTCCGGGTGGTTCGCCTGGACCGCGTCCAGCAGGTCCGACAGCCGCAGCATCCCGCGTCCGCCGCACCCCCGCTAGGGGGACCGCCGCGGGACCTGCTGGTGGCGCACCGTGACCTTGCCCTCGGCAATCTCCCGCAGCACCGTGACCACGATCTTGTTCTTGGTTTCCACCAGGGGAGGAGCCCCCTCCAGGAGCTGCTTCACCCTCTGGGCAGCCGCCATGGAGAGCTCAAACCGGTTGGGTACCCGTTCCAGACAGTCCTCTACGGTGACACGTGCCATGTGGGTGTTCTCCTTCGTGTTGGCTAACGACTAACGGCTGACAGCTAACGGCCTGCTTCCAACGGACTTGCCGCTCGGAAACGGTCGGGTACCGGCGGCCGCCCGCACACTCCCACGCCGCCGGGGGCCTGGGGTCGCGCAGGGGCCGGGAGGCCAAACTGCGGAGCCGCACGAGCCCACCCAACGCGCGCGCGAGCGGCACACCCGCTTCCGAGCAGCGCCTCCGAGGGCATGGCCTCGACGAAACACGGGCCCGCCGCGCACCACCGGCGTCCAAGGCCGGGAGGACCCCCTGGCTCGGGCGGGCGCGAACACGCTGTACGCAACCTCGTCGCGGCAACCCGCCGCCCGGCCCCTCCGGCGAACACCACCGCCGGGGCCCGGGGCCTCCTCCACCCAGGCAAAGCCTGGGTCCTGCACACGGGCCGCCTCCCAGCCCAGGGAGCGGGCGCCCGGCACTCCGGGCCCTCAGCCCCATCCCCCTGTCTCCCTACCACCAGGCGAGGGGGCACCCGAACGAGCTCCCGATCCCTCCAGCAGCTCGGCCAGCAGCCTCCTCCGGCGGCCCGTGCGGCAGCGCTCGGCCCGCACAATGGCCTCCAGCTCCGACGCGCACCGCTCCCGATCGTCGTTCACCACAAGGTAGTGGTACCGGCCGGCCTGTGCAAGCTCGTTCCGGGCGTTCCGGAGCCGGCGCTCGATCGCCTCGGGCGGATCCTGCCCCCGTCCCTCCAGGCGCCTCCTGAGCTCCTCCCAGGACGGCGGGAGCACGAACACCAGCACCGCGCTCGGAACGGTTCGGGCGATCTGGAGCGCGCCCTGGACGTCGATGTCCAGGATCACGTCCCGGCCCTGCTCTGTCTCGGCACGCAGCGAGGCCAGGCTGGTGCCGTAAAGGTGGCCGTGCACCTCGGCCCACTCGGCGAACTCCCCCCGGTGCACCATGGCCCGGAACGTTCCCGGGTCCACGAAGTGGTAGTCCACGCCGTCCCGCTCGCCGGGTCGCGGGGGGCGGGTCGTATGGGATACGCTGAACGCCAGTTCCGGCATGCGTTCCCGCAACAACCGGATCAGGGTGGACTTGCCAGCGCCCGAGGGCGCCGATATCACCAGCACCAGCCCGGGGTCCACGGGGGTCACTCCCACTCGATGGTGGCCGGGGGCTTGGAGGAGATGTCGTACACCACCCGGTTCACCCCCCGCACCTCGTTGATGATGCGGTTGGATATGCGGCCCAGGAGTTCGTACGGGAGTCGGGACCAGTCGGCGGTCATGCCGTCCACCGAGTTGACGCACCGCACGGCCACCACGTGTTCATAGGTGCGTTCGTCGCCCATCACCCCCACGGTGCGTATCGGCAGGAGCACGCAGAACGCCTGCCACACGCTACGGTACAGGCCCTCGCGCTGGATCTCCTCGCGCACGACCGCGTCGGCCTCCCGGAGCACCTCGAGCCGCTCACGGGTCACCTCGCCCAGCACCCGGATCGCCAGGCCCGGCCCGGGAAACGGGTGGCGTTCGATGATCTCCTCGGGCAGGCCCAGTTCCCGGCCCACCTCGCGCACCTCGTCCTTGAACAGCTCCCTCAGGGGCTCCACCAGCTCCAGGTTCATCCGCTCCGGCAGGCCGCCCACGTTGTGGTGGCTCTTGATCGTGGCCGAGGGGCCTTTGAACGACACGCTCTCGATGACGTCCGGGTACAGGGTGCCCTGCGCCAGGAAGCGCACGTCCCCGAGCTTGCGGGCTTCGTGTTCGAACACGTAGATGAACTCGTTGCCGATGATCTTGCGCTTCTGCTCCGGATCGGTCACCCCCCGCAGTTTCTCCAGGAATCGGTCCGCCGCATCCACGTGGAGCAGGTTGAGGTGGAAGTGGTCCCGGAACGTGCGCACCACCCGGTCGGCCTCGCCCTTTCGCAGCAGGCCGTTGTCCACGAAGATGCACGTGAGCTGGTCCCCCACCGCCCGGTGAACCAGCAGGGCCACCACCGACGAGTCCACTCCGCCGGACAGGGCGCAGATCACCCGCTCGCCGTCCACCGTGCGACGAATGTCCTCCACGGCGGACTCGATGAACGAACTCATGGTCCACGTGGGCTCGCACCCGCACACATCGAACACGAACGCCTCGAGCATCTCGGCACCCCGGGGGGTGTGGGCCACCTCGGGGTGGAACTGCACCCCGTACCAGGGCCGCTCCCGGTGGCCCATGGCCGCCACCGGGCTGTTCTCGCTCCTCGCGAGCACCCGGAAGCCCGGGGGCATCTCCTCGATGCGGTCGCCGTGGCTCATCCACACCGGCAGGGTCTCGCCAGGCCGGAACCCTGTGAACGGCACCCGGGCCTCCTCCACCGTGAGGTGGGCCAGGCCGTATTCCCTTTTGAGCCCGGCCGCCACGCGCCCGCCCAGCAGGTGGGTCATGAGCTGCATGCCGTAGCAGATTCCCAGCACCGGGACGCCCAACTCGAACAACTCCCGCGGCACGCGGGGAGCCTCGGGGTCGTACACGTTGGCCGGGCCGCCGGACAACACGATGCCCCGTGGGGCGAACGAGCGAACCCGCTCCAGGGGGATCGTGCACGGGTGGATCTCGCAGTACACCCGGCTTTCCCGGATCCGCCGGGCAATGAGCTGGGTATACTGGGACCCGAAATCCAGGATCAGGATCTTCTGGTCTTGCGTCACGGGCGTCCTTCCGGAAGAGGGGTGGCTAGAACGGCTCCACCCGGTAGTTGGGGGCTTCCTTGGTAATGATCACGTCGTGGACGTGGCTTTCGCGCAGGCC
>CAZBGL010000128.1:0-3590 GCA_964491375.1 uncultured Thermodesulfobacteriota bacterium
CGGATCCGCGAAGGCGGCCGGAAGGCCGAACGCCGCGGCCTCCCGAGCCCACCCAACGCGCACGCGAGCGGCACAACCGCCTCCCAGCACCCCCGCCGAGGCCGTGGCCGCGAGCGGAGACGAGCCCCCGGGCCGACCACGCCGTGTTCCGCCCGGACCCGTCCCCGAGGCGGAGCAAAGGCACGAAACCCGGACCGAGCCCACGGGCGCAGCACCCCACCCCCACGCTGCCGGGCCAGGCCCCCCACGCCGACACCGTCCTCAACGAGCGGCACCAGCCCTCTCTCCCCTGCCCAACCCCTCCGGGCGGCACCCACCCGCCCCACCCCCCTTCCGATACCACACACAGGCCGTTCCCATACCGCCAGGGGCTTGGCGTCGCGCGAGCGGCCGGAAGGCCCAACAGCCACGTCTCCCGAGGCCATCCAACGTGCACGCGAGCGGCACACCGGCCTGCGAGCCACACCATCGAGGCCGTGGCCCCGAAGCGGAAACGGGCCCCCGGGCGGGGTCATCAAACGTCCGGGAGGACCCCCGGGCTCGGGGCGGAGAGAAGCCGGGGAAGTCATCGCTGAAGGCCGACAGACAACATCCGGGCCACCTCGTCCCGGGTCCGCCGAGCCAGGGCCTTCCTCCCACCTGCATCCGGGAATAGGGACCGGCCGAACCGCACCTCCACCACGATCCGCCCCGCGGGCAACACCCGGTGCCACAGGTGCTTCCACAGGCTGGGTTCGTCCGTCCAGGCCCACACCCGTGGATCCGGGGGCTCCACGTAACACAACGCCACGGGGACTACGGGACGGCCGGCCCGCACGGCGGCCTCGAACACCATGGGCCGGAACCGCTCGAGGGACACGCCGTCCGCGGACACCCCGGCCTCGGGAAACAGGATGAGGCGTTCCCCTCGTCCCAAGAGCTGCGCCAGACGCCCGATCCACTGCCGAACGTGGCGCGGCCGCTCCCGCTCCAGGAACACCGTGCCCCCCTGGCGGGCCAGCCAGCCCAGCAGCGGCCACCCGGCGATCTCGGCCTTGGCCAGGAAACGACCGGGAACCGTGGCTCCCAGGGCCAGGATGTCCAGGTAACCCACGTGGTTGGCCGCCACGAGGCTCCCGGGGGGCGCGGGGGTCCCCCGGACCCGCACCTCCAAGCCCACCGCCCGGGCGGTCATCCGGGACCACGCCCCCATCGCCTGCTCCAAGGCCCCGCACCGCGCCCACGCAGCCAGCGCCGGCCCGGCCACCGCCGTCCAGACGAGCCCTGGAAGACGGCTCCAGGAGGTGCGGGTGTCAGGCACGGGCCCCTCCCCCACGCAGAGGGCGCGAAGGATACGCGGCCGCTCGGGCAGAAAGCAAGGGCTTCGGCTCCGGCGCGCAGTGGGTCCTCGTCTACCGGGTCAGGATCTCCAGGATCTCCCGGTACCGGCGGGAGGTCTCGGCCACGACCTCGGTCGGAAGTTCGGGGCCTGGAGGGGTTCGGTCCCAGTCCAGGCGGGCCAGGTAGTCCCGCACGTACTGCTTGTCCAGGCTGTGCTGGGGCTCACCCACCCGGTAGTCCGAGGCCCGCCAGAACCGGGAAGAATCCGGGGTGAGCAACTCGTCGATCAGGATGAGCTCGCCGTCGAGAAGGCCGAACTCCATCTTGGTATCTGCGATCAGGATCCCTTTCTGCTCGGCCTCTTCGGCGCCCCGCCGGTACACCGCCAGGGCCAGGTCCCGCACGCGCCGGGCCAGCTCGGTACCGATCAGTTCCTCGACCCGCTCGAACGGAATGTTTTCGTCGTGCTGGCCCACCTCGGCCTTGGTGGAGGGGGTGAAGATCGGCTCCGGAAGTCTCTCCGACTCCCGCAGCCCCTCGGGAAGCGGGATCCCGCACACCGCGCCGGTGCGCTGGTACTCTTTCCACCCGGATCCCGTGATGTATCCCCGCACGATGCATTCCACGGGCAGCGGTTCGGCCTTGCGCACCAGCATGCTCCGGCCCCGGAGCGCTTCTGCGTGGCGGCGGGCCGGTTCCGGGTACGCCTCGGGGTCGTCCGAGACCAGGTGGTTCGGCACGATGTCCCGGGTCCGGCCGAACCAATGGACCGACAAGCGGGTGAGCACCTCCCCCTTCCCGGGGATCGGCGTGGGGAGCACCACGTCGTAGGCCGAGATCCGATCGGTGGTGACGATCAGCAAATGATCACCCAGGTCGTAGATGTCCCGCACCTTTCCCCGGCTGGCGAGCTTCAATCCCTCAAGCCGGGTCTCGTACACGGCCTGGCTCATGGGTCCTCTCCTTGGCGATTGGGGTCTGTGATGCCTTCCGAACGCGCCCGGGGAGGCGCACCGTCTCCCCCCTCCCCGGGCCGGGGGGAAAGCCCCTTCCGGGCAGGGAGGGGCCAGGATCCGACGATCCCTTCGAGCCGCGTTCGAACTCAGGACCGCTCGTCCGACAACGGCGAGAGCCCCTCGATCTCCAGGATCTCGTACTCCCGTGTCCGGCCCGGCGCCTGGACGACCACCTCCTCACCCACCTCCTTGCCCAGCATGGCCCGGGCCAGGGGCGAGGTGATCGAGATGCGCCCCTTGCTGAAGTCCGATTCGTGGGGCCCCACGATCTCGTACGTCTTCTCTTCACCCGTCTCCAGATCCTCCAGTCTCACCCGCACGCCGAACCGCACCCGTTCCTGTGGGCCCCGAGGCGGGTCCACGATCTCGGACTCGGCCAGCTTGGTCTCCAAGTCCCGGATCTTGGCCTCGATCCATCCCTGTTTCTCCCGGGCCGCGTGGTACTCGGCGTTCTCCGAGATGTCCCCGTGGGCCCGGGCGGCCTGGATCTCCTTGATGATCTGCACCCGGTCTTTCTTCTTCAGCCGCTCCAACTCCTCCCGGAGCCGGGCGTAACCCTCCCGCGTGATCGGGGTGCGCGTCATGGCGAATCCTCCTCTATGGCGAATCCGTGGAATGTCGTGGCAACGGCTTCCCAGCAGCCGGTCGAGGGCTGGCACGCCGGGAAGCTCACCCGCTCGAGCGAACGTCTCGTTCCCCCCAAGCGTTGTCCCGATCGTGCGCGACCGTCGGCCAACAGCTTACGACTGTCGGTTGTCGGGCCCTTCGGCCGTTTTCGATGCCAGAAACCGGACCGGCGGAAGACAGAGCACCATTCCGTCAGCTTCCACACGACTTCTCGCTCGGAAACCTCGGGGCTGAGGTGGCGCCTGCGGCGCAACCCGCTCGGGTCTCTGCCGACTCGAGCCGACCGCTCCCGGCTGGCCCGGGACCCGTGGCATTCCGTCCCACGTTGCGCCCGGGAAGGGCCCCTGGCTCGGCGCTCTTGGGGTTCATCCACCCAGCCCGGGGCCCGGGCGAGTCCCGACCTTCCCACACCGGGAGGACCCCCTGGCTCGGGCGGGCGCGAACACGCCGTATGCGACCTCGCCGCGGCAACCCGCCGCTCGGAAGCGCCCGGCGAGCACCCCCGGGGCACGCCGGTGCCGCCCGGAAACGATCGGGCCGCGGCGACCGTAGGAGCCGCGCCCGCGCCTCCCACGGGGCCCTCCCGGCCCCGCACGGATCGAACCGCCCCACCAATCGGCTGGATGA
>CAZBGL010000129.1:0-3187 GCA_964491375.1 uncultured Thermodesulfobacteriota bacterium
CACCACGGCGCGAGGGACCTGTCCCTGGGAGCCCGGATCATGGCCGTTGCCGACGTGTTCACCGCGCTATCGGAGGATCGGCCCTACAGGAAGGGCATGCCGAGGGCACAGGTGGCCGCCACCCTCCGCCGCATGGCTGCCGAAGGGGCTCTCGATTCCGGCCTGGTGGCCCTCCTGGAGCGGGAGTACGAGTCGGTGGACGCGGCCCGCCGGATGGCCCAGGAGGACGCCGAGCGGGAGTACCGCGTTCTGGCACCGTGCCCGTCGTCGGATGCCCGGGGGACCGTGGTACCGCCCCCTGCGGCGGTTGCGGGGTCGGGATAGGGCTCGCGGACATTCCGCCTTCGTTGACAAGGGCCGCAGCCCTTGCTATGGATTCGAAGGCTTGGGGCGACCCGCCATCAGGACCCGCTTCTTTTCCTTCCAAACCGCTCCCCACCGAACCGGAGGACTATGGTCGGCCGTCGGGTGGGAGGCGAACGCCCGGCCGGCCCCGAGCACGAGGAGGCTTGCGGACCGTGGGATCGGGGTGGGACGAGATGCGCGATCCCGGCCGGGAGCAGTTCCGGCTTGAGGGCTGGATCGCCTGCGCGCCGTTCGAGGCGTTGTGCGAGCTGGAGATCGTGGAGGCCCGGGACGGCAGGGCCACGCTCCGGATGCCGTTCAAGGTGAAGTTCGCACAGGGAGGGGGACTCCTGCACGGCGGGGCCATCACGACGCTCGCCGACACGGCCGTGGCCATGGCCATCAAGAGCCGCGTGCCTCCGGGCACGCGCTTCGCCACGGTGGACCTGCGCACCCGGTTCCTTGCGCCGGTGCGAAAGGGCTGGGTGGAGGCCCGGGCCTGGATCGCGCGCTGGGAGGGCCGGGACCTCGAGGGCCGGGCGGAGGTGTTCGACGAGGAGGGCGTCCGGGTGGCCCTGTTTGACAGCCGGTTCCGCTTGGCGCGGGCGCAGGCGGCCGGCCCGGAGGAACCGTGAGCCTCAGCACCGTGTTCGAACCCGTACAACTCGGGCCCTTGAACGCCCCTAACCGGATCCTTCGCTCGGCCACGTGGCTCGGGCTCGCCGGGTCGGAGGGCGAGGTCACCGATCGCCTGCTGGAGCGCTACGCCGAACTCGGCCGGGGTGGGGCAGGGATCGTGGTCACCGGGTACGCCGCGGTGAGCCCCGAGGGCCGCCAGAACCCGGGGATGCTGGGCGTCTGGGATGACCGGCACGTGGAGGGTTTGGCAGCCCTGGCCGGGGCCATCCGAGCGGGCGGAGCCCTGGCCGGCATCCAGCTCGTGCACGCGGGGGGGCAGACCCGTTCGGGCTGGATCGGCGGGAGATCCCCCCTGGCCCCGTCGTTCCTGGACCATCCCCAGTTTCCCGAGATGCCCCGGGAGCTTTCGACGGCCGAGATCGGGCGCATCGTCAAGGACTTCGGCGCGGCGGCCCGGAGGGCCCGGAGGGCCGGGTTCGACCTCGTGCAGCTCCACGCCGCCCACGGCTACCTGCTCAACCAGTTCCTCTCGCCCGGCACGAACCAGCGCCGCGACCGGTACGGGGGCAGCCTGCGGGCGCGGTTCCGGTTCGTGCAGGAGGTGGTGGCCGCGGTCCAGGCCGAGGCCGGCCCGGACTTCCCTGTGGCCGTAAAGCTCAACGGTGCCGACTTCCTCCCGGGCGGACTGGAGGTGGGCGAGGCCGCCGTCGTGGCCTCGTGGCTGGGCGAACGCGGCGTCGTCTTCGTGGAGGTGAGCGGCGGCACCCGAGCCTCGGGGCCCGAGTATGGTCCCGTTCGCACCGGGATCCGGCCCGGCGAGGGCGAGGCCTACTTCAGGGACCTCGCCCGCCGCATCCGGCATGCGGCCCCCTGCCCGGTGGCCGCGGTGGGCGGGCTCAGACGGGTGCAGACGCTCGAGGAGATGCTGATGATGGGCGAGGCGGACCTGTTCGCCCTGTCCCGGCCGTTGATCCGGGAACCGGGCCTGCCGGCGCGCTGGGCCTCGGGAGACCGCTCCCCGGCCCGGTGCGTGAGCTGCAACCGGTGCTTCGAGCCCGGCCGCCGGGGGGAGGGGGTGTACTGTGTGGCCGCCCGGGAGGAAGGGTGACCGTGTCGATCCCTTCGGCGGATCAATGCGCCGCGGTCGCCGTGGACGTACAGCCCGGGCTCCTCAAGGCGTATCCCGTCGGGAGGGCCCGCCGGGTGGTGGATTCGGCGCGGTTCGCCGTGTCGGTGCTCCGGGCGCTGGACGTGCCCCTGGCGCTCCTCAGCCTGGACCCGGAACGCCTCGGCCCGGTGGCCGGAGCGGTGGAGGAAGCGGCCGGGCCCGGGGCCGCACGGATCCCCAAAGGGGCCTACGATGCGTGGCGGGAGCCGGCGTTCCGGGCGTGGGTGGCGGCCGTGGAGCGGCCCTGGGTCGTGCTGTTCGGGATCGAGACCCACGTCTGCGTGCTCCAGACGGCGTTTTCTCTGTTGGAGGTCGGTTTCCGGGTAGCCTGGCTCCGGGACGCCATCGATTCCCGGGACGATACCGACCGGGGCACGGGAGAGCGCCTGCTGGAGCGGGCCGGCGCCCTTCCCCTCACCACCGAGACCCTGGCCTTTGCCACCCTGAGGGGGCGTGATCATCCGGCGTTCCCGAAGATCTTGTCCCTTTTGAAGCAGCGAGTGGAGGCCGGGCGGCCTTGAAGGCGACGCCCGGTTTCGCTATGGTCAAACCTTTGTTTGCGGGAAGGGGCCCCTGGTTCCCCTGCCCTCGGAGTCCGGTTCCGCCTGGGGTCCCGAACTCCGGGCTGGATGGCAGGGGGCCCTCCCGGAGCGTGGTGATGCCGCCCGGGGCCCGTGTTCGCTTGGGGCCCCGGCCCCGGTGGGGGTGCTCGGAAGGCATCGTGCCGCTCGCGTGCGCGTTGGATGGGCTCGGGAGGCGGGGGCGTCTGGCCTTCCGGCCCCCGCGCGGGCCCGGGCCCCGGGCAGGTCGCAACCGGCTTGCCCTAGCCGAACGGGTCTACCCGGGCAGGAGACGGGGGACTCGCCCGGGCCCACGCCCCTCGGCTTCGCAAAGGGACGGCCCTGACGGGGGTTTCGGGGGTGTCGTTCGCAGGAGTACCGCCAGGGGCTTGTTTTCGCTCGCGGCCCCGGCCTCGGGGAGGCTGCTCGGAGGCGGTGTGCCGCTCGCGTGCACGAACGGCGGACTCGGGAGGCG
>CAZBGL010000130.1:0-3019 GCA_964491375.1 uncultured Thermodesulfobacteriota bacterium
AATAAAGCAGTGCGCCAGTAGCTCAGTTGGATAGAGCGGCGGACTACGGATCCGCAGGTCAGGGGTTCGAATCCTCTCTGGCGCACCAGTAAGTTCAAAGGGGTTAGTCGGTCAGGCTAACCCCTTCGTATTTTGCAGTAGGCCCGGAGCAGACCGAGCACAGCAAAAAAACCAGCGCCTCTGGCCTGTGGGAAGCCCCCTGAACCGGCATCAGAGAGCCTCCTTTGCGGAAGATGGGCCTAGCCCCATCCTTTCGCCGGAAGGGAGGCCGTGTTCGTGGCCGGCAGGTGCCACGAACACGGCCGTGGGCCGCGCATCGCACAGAGATCCGCGCTCCGGCCACATGGACCCGAACCCCGGGCACAGGAACAGAAAAGTGTGATCGCGGAAAGCGCGCAGGTCCCTGGGGTGGATCGCGGGGTGCGCGATTGTTGCGGAATTCTGTCGCGAAACGCGCGATTTTCCGGAGGGCGATTCGTGGAAATCGCGACAGGGGGAAACCCCCTCTGGCCTGGGGAGTGCGTACGGAGGCGTGTTTCACGTACTCCAGGTGTCTCCGGGGGGAACAGTCCCCGAGCCGATTTCGACACGGGACTGGGCACCTTGGACTGGGCGGTCCCCCGGGCGAGACGGGGCAGTTGCCGGCCCGGGTGGCTGTCCGAACCACACCGGCGTGCTGGGCGCGCCTTGGTCGCCGTGGTGGCCGAGTGCTAGTCATGGGCGTGTCCACCCGTAAGGCCGAAGCCATCGCCCAGAGCGGGGGTCCAAGGGTTGTCCAAGTCCCAGGTCTTGTAGAGGGCCAAGAGCCCCGACGCCGCGATCGAAGCTTTCCGCCCCCGTGCGTTAGACGAAGGGCCCTGTCCCTACGTCTGGATGCACGCGCTGGCGGTCAAGTCCCGGGAGAGATGGGCCGGGTTCCCCAGAAAGCCCAAGAGTCGGTGGGCGGCGCTGGTGCGCTCGTTCTCCGCCCAGGCTGACGCGGAAGAGATCCACGCCCAGCACAAGCGGGTGGTGGGGCAACTCCGAGAACGGTTCCCGGAAGCCGCCGCGTTGCTGAGCGATGCCGAAGCCGAGATTTTGGCCTTTGCCGACTTTCCGAAGGCCCATTGGCGGCAGATCTGCTCGAACAACCCGCAGGAGCGGCTGAACCGGGAGATCCGGCGGCGCACCGACGCGGTGGGCATTTTCCCCAACGGGGCAGCGATCACACGTCTTGTGGGCGCCGTGCTCGTCGAACAGGAGGCGGCGGCATCGTGTCCCCCGTGGGAGCGGGCTTCGGCCCGCGACCCTTGGCCGGCCATGGGGGCTGCCGCCCGGGTGGACGGACCACGGTGAACGCCCGTGCCCGGGAGGGCCCCCTGCATCTTGTCGGTTCTCAGGAAGACTCGCCGCGGTGTCTGGCCCGGAGGTACTGCTCAACAGCGAGGACCGCCTTGGCCCCTTCGCCCGCCGCGATGAGGATGCGTTTGCCAAAGGTGTTGGTGACGTCACCGGCAGCGTAAAGTCCCGGAAGGCCGGTCCTGCAGTTGCCATCCACCAACACCTCCCCACGTTCGTTCAGGTGCACCAGATCCCGCACGAGATCGCTCCGGGGCACGAGCCCGATCTCCACGAACACGGCCTCCACGGGGAGGACCTCTTCGGCACCGGTGTCCAGGTTCTGAACCACCAGCACCTCCACGCGGTTCGAGCCTTCGATGCGGAGGGGTGTTCGGTTCTGGAGCACGATGATGTCCTCCGTGGCCGCCACCTGTTTGGCCAAGTACTCGTCTGCACGGTAGGTGCGGGTCACCAGAGTGACGCGCGAGCCCTGTTCCGCCAGGCCGATCGCGGCCTGCGCCGCGGAGTTCCCCCCGCCCACCACAGCCACCTCCTTGCCCGCGTGCCGCCTGGCGGAAAGGGCGTGGAACTCCTGGACGCCCCGCCCCCGGAACTCGTCCTCTCCAGGGATGCCCAGCCGGCGGCGGGCCATGCCGGTGGCCAGCAGGAGGGTGTGGGAGCGGTACGTGTCCCCGGCACCCGTGGTGACATGAAACAGTCCTCGCGTTTTCTGGATTTCAAGGACCTCGCAGACTTGGTGAGCCAGGTGAAGGCTGTGGAAAAGCTGCTTCTGGAACCGCTCCACGAGTTCCGGCCCCGTGATCAGGTCGAAACCGGGATAGTTCCGGATGGCGGTGGAATCCCATGCCTGTCCCCCCAGGCTCTTGGTCAAAAACAAGGTGTCCAGCCCGGTGAGCGCGGCGTAGATTCCTGCGGAGATCCCTGCGGGGCCTCCGCCCACGATGACGAGGTCGAACACATAATCTTTCAGGGTACGGTCGGGATGGCACACGAACCGCTGGCAGCACGATTTGGAACAGAAATAGAAAGTCTTTCCTTGGCATTTGGCGCTCAGGTGGGCCGAGGGAGTTCCGACGGGTTTCCCACAAACCGGATCGATGGGCGTCTCGCGCACGGGATTCCCTCGGTTACGGTCGTCAAAGGAAGTCGACGCGAGTGTAGTTCCTTTCGCCCTGGGTGCAAGGGCAGTAGCTTTGTCACGTCCTTCGGAAGAGCCAGACGGTGCTCCGCCTTGACGCTGGGTGCGGGGTGCCGGTAGGCTCCCGTATTCAGTTTTGGAAGGGAGGGGACGATAGGAACGAAAGCGCGGATATGTGATTCTGCCGGGGATTGTCGATATGTCGAAGGTGAGGAGGATCCCGTCCCTTTTCGAGCTTGCCGTGGTGCTCGCGTCCATGGGGGTGCTGTACGCCTCGGTGATCCCCCCCCTGGTTCAGGACTGGTATCTCGACGAGAATTATTCACACGGCTTTCTGGTTCCCCTGATCTCAGGATACCTGTTGTGGAGCCGCAGGGAAGACCTGAGACGGGCCGCTCGCCTTTCCCAGCCTTCCTGGATGGGGTTTGTATTGTGTGTGCTGAGCCTGGCTCTCTACGTCTTAGGTCGTGCGGGAGCTGAGCTGTTTCTACAGCGTTCCAGCCTGGTGTTGCTTTTGATGGGGACGGTGCTTTGGTTGTG
>CAZBGL010000131.1:0-3496 GCA_964491375.1 uncultured Thermodesulfobacteriota bacterium
TGGCCAGGGCCTCGGCGAAGGTGTGGACGTTGTTCTCCCGGTACCGGTACCGGGGGGAGATCTTCCGCGGGTACAGCCGGTAGGGGTTGCCCTGGAACCGGATCGGGGTGTCCGGGGCGACCTCGCCGGTCTCCAGAGCGGCCACGGCGGTGACGACCTTGATCAGGCTCGCCGCCGGATAGGTGGCCCGCCGGCAGAAGTCCCGCATGCCGGGTTCCTGGCTGGAGTACTCGGCCAGGGCGAGCACGCGGCCGGTCGCGGGTTCCACGGCCACGAAGGCCCCATAGGGGACCCGGTACCGCCGGAACACCGCCAGGGCCTCCTCCTGGAGCTCGGCGTCCAGGGTGTACACGACCCGGTAGTCCCCGACCCTCTGCTCGTACGCTCCGTCGCCACCCAGGCTCGGCGCAGGCCATCCGATCCTCCGGAACACCTGGGCGCTGACGTTTGCCAGGCGGATCAGCCTCTCCAGGTCCGCCCGGGTCGAGGGGGGCGAGTCCGGCCCGTGCTCGGGAGCGATCCGGGCACCCACGAAACCGGCCAGCAGCAACACCCCGAGCACCACCCCCGCCATGCCGCGGCGGCGACGGCGCTCCTCCCGCACCTTCGGTCCGACGGGCTTCCTACGGTTCATGGCTCGCTCAGCATTCGTTGATCGCATCGATCAGGCAGCGTAGCCGACCAAAGTCCCTGCGGTCGAAGTCCACCACGAGCCGCGGCAGGTCCCAGATCTCGGGCTCGTCCTCCTCGGCGGGCAGTGCCCCCGAAGCGCGTATGGAGCCGCCGGGGGTCAGGATGTCCCTGAAGCGGGCGTTGAGCCCCTGTACGGCCTCTGCCGGCAGGTCTTCGTGGAGACGGATCACGAGCTGGCCGTCCACGTACCGAAGGCTGTGGTACCTGCGGTAGAACCGGTGGATCCGCTCCAGGGCCTGTTCCACGGAGTTCACCCGCTCGAACAGGTGGAAGTCGGTGGGGCTGATGTAGCCGTCCCGCAGGAGCTCTTCTTCGAAGAACCGGATCCACCGCACCCAGTACGTGCCGCCCGGCTCGTCCACCAGGAGCAGGGGGATGGGGGGCTGCTTGCCGGTCTGGACCAGGGTCAGGGTCTCCATGGCCTCGTCCAGCGTGCCGAACCCCCCGGGGAACAGGGCCACCGCGTGGGCCTCCTTGAGGAACGCCACCTTGCGGTTGAAAAAGTAGTTGTAGGTGATCAACCGGGGGCTCCTCTCCAGCACCGGGTTGGGTTTCTGCTCGAACGGGAGCCGGATGTTCACGCCGAAGGACATCTCCGGGCCGGCGCCCTCGTTCACGGCCTGCATGATGCCCGGACCGCCCCCGGTGATCACCATGTATCCCTCTTCCGCCAACCTGCGCCCGAACTCGCGCGCCATCGCGTAGATCGGCTCGTCGGTGCGGGTGCGTGCCGACCCGAACACGGTGACCTTGCGGACCCGGCGGTACGGCCCGAAGATCTTGGCCGTGAACCGCATCTCCTTGAGGGTGATGTTCATGAGCCGCAGGTCCGCCCGGTCGCCGGTGTCCTGGCCGGCCTTCAGGGCGGCGATGATCATCTCGCGGACCAGGTCGGGGTGGTGGACCGGGCCCACGGCCTCCATGAGCCGGTCGATCATGTCGTCGACCGGGCCGTTCGTCCGTGTGAAATGAAGTTCCATGGGCGTTCTGCCGTCCGAGTGGGCCCGGTGCGGGCTCAGTGGAGGGTCCGGTCCGATCGCCTCCAGTGCGGATCGGACTCCCGGAGGGTCTTCCGGTACAGCCGGGCCACGCGCACCCGCACGAGCGCCCTCCTGGCGCCGAGGGCTGCGAGCACGGCCACCGCCGTGACCGTGGGCCCGAAGAAAAAGGACGAGATCACCGACGGGTGGAACGCGGCCGCGGCGATCAGCTCGACGAACAGTACCGCCAGGAACACCGCCAACAAGAAGCCCGGTCCGCCCCCGAACCCCCCGGGCGGGGGCCCTCGCCGGTTGCGGAAGTCCACGTACACGACCTTTCCGGCCGCCACACGTCACCTCCCTGCCCCAACGCATACTCAGTCATGGTACCATCCTTATCGACCCCTCGCCAAACCGCCTGAGGGGACACCCGGCCACACCGCGGCTCGAAAGGACGGGCCCATGCTGAGATCCGAGGCGATCCTGGTGGGGAACGAACTCCTGTGGGGCGCCGTGGCGGACCGAAACGGCGCCGAGCTCGGCCGCCGGCTGGCCATGGCCGGATGCCCCCTGGCGCGGGCCACCGTGATCGGCGACCGCGAGGACGAGATCGCCCGCCGGGTGGCAGAAGCGGCCGGGCGGGCGGACCTGGTGGTGGTGGCCGGCGGCCTCGGCCCCACTCCCGACGACCGCACGCGCCACGCCGTGGCGCGCGCCGCGGGACGGGCTCTGGAGCTCCGGGAGCGCCTCCTCGCCGACATCGAGGCCCTGTTCCGGCGCTTCGGCCGGGACATGCCCCCCTCCAACCGCGTGCAGGCCGAACTGCCCGCGGGAGCCGAGGCCATCCCCAATCCCGTGGGCACCGCCCCGGGCTTTGCCCTGGACATCGGCCGGGCCTGGGTGGTGGTGCTGCCAGGCGTGCCCCGGGAGCTCGTCCACCTGATGGACGCCTGGGTGATGCCGCGCCTCGCGGAGCGCTTCGGGCTCGGGACGCTCCTCACCCGCACGCTCCGGCTGTCGGGCGTGGGCGAAAGCCGCGTGGGCGAGGCGTTGGCCGACCTGATGGACCCCGGCTCAAACCCCTACGTGGCCCTCCTGGCCGAACCCGGCGAGGTCCGGGTGGCGATCACGGCGCGGGGCGAGGACGAATCGCAGGCCCGGGCCCTGCTGGAACCGGTGGAGCGCATGGTGCGCGAGCGCCTGGGGAAATATCTGTTCGGGGCCGACGACGACACCCACCCCCGGGTGGCCCTTCGCGCCGCGCGCAGGGCCGGCTGGACCGTGGCCGTGGTGGAGGGGTTCACGGCCGGGCGCCTGGCCGGCTGGCTCCGGGACGCCGGTGAGCCCGGGTTCGCGGGCGGCTGGGTGCTGGGAAGCGAGCGCGCCCCGTTGGAGGGGTCCGGCCCCGGCGACCGCGCGCTGGTCCTGGCCCGGGAAGCCGCCCGGCGCTTCGGTGCCGGCGCGGGCGTGTGCGTGGTCCGGGAGGCCGAGCTGGTGGAGCCGTCGGAACGCCGCGCCTGGATCGCGGTGTGGACCCCCGCCGGGACGCGCGCACGTCCGTTGCCCTTCGGCATGGGGGAGGAGGCCGACCGGCTCCGCGCCTGCCACCAGGCGCTTTACGAGCTGCGCACCCTGGCGGCTGGCCGCGTTACGGACGAGGGGAGAGGGCGAAGGCCCGACCTCCAAGGCGCCGAGAACTCCAAGTAGCCCTCGGTTTCCGGAAAATCCCGGACCCAACCCCGAGGCGGAGAAGAGGCACGGCCACGGGTCGCGGGCGGAAGGCCACTCCCACGGGGGAAACGATGCCGCCGCCTCCTACACCC
>CAZBGL010000132.1:0-39589 GCA_964491375.1 uncultured Thermodesulfobacteriota bacterium
GGCCGGGTGCGTTCCGACGGCACCTTCAAGTGATCGGCACTGGCCGGGTGAAGGTTGACCCCGTGGCACCGCAGGCACACCATCTTGACCGAGGCCACCAGGCCCTTGCGTCCCCCCACGCCGGGCACGGGCAGGGCCACGTGGCAGGTGGGGCACGTCTCGGGGTCGTCGGTGTGGGGGGAGCGCTGGGTCAGGATCGAGCGGTCGTGGCACACGCCGCACAGGTCCGACCGGCCGGCGGAGCGGTCGTAGAACCGCTCGGTGACCCGGTGGGTGCCCGAGCGGCAGCCGGTGTCGTGGCAGGTGGTGCACACGATCCCGCCGTCGGCCCCCAGGGGCAGCCGGACCCCCGAGGCCGCGATGCGGCCGGCCATGGCCGGCGGCGGCCGGAGCCCCGTGGGGTGGTGGCTCCGGTCCGTCAGGTGGCAGGAGATGCACAGCACGTTCACGTCGCCCCGGAACCGGAGCCGGAAGTCGGGCGGCCGGATCTCCTCCGGGTCGGACGAGGTGTGGCATCCCCGGCACGCGAAGTACTCGGCCACGTGGGGGCTGGCCTCGTTGCCCCGTTCCAGGTGGCGCACCACCCGGGGCCGCAGCAGGTGCGTGGTGGCCGTGGTGCCGTGGGGGTCGTGGCAGGTGAAACAGGTCCATTCCCCCTTCGGCCCAAGGGGCACGTCGGAGGGGAGCGAAAGGTCCGGGTCCACGTTGCGCGGGTGCCCCTTGGCCAGCACGTCGTGGCAGAAGTTGCACAGCCGCCGGATCTCCAGCCGGGCCGTGCCCCGGCCCACCACGAGGCGTCCGGCTTTGCGGCGGTGGCAGAACCCGCAGCGCCCCTCGCCTCGGCGGGCCTTGTGGGGATCGGCCTGTTCCAGGGACGCGCCGTGGCACTGGATGCAGAAGCCCAACCGGGTGACCCCGGCCGGCGCCCGGAGGAACGCGTTGTCCGGGTCGCCGCCGTGGAGCCGGTGGCAGGTGCGGCACAGGAGCGCCCCGTCGGGCCCCAGCTCGAACCCCTCCGGAAGGGGGAACGACGGTGCGAGCCCCACCGGGTGGGGGTTGTCCGCGGCCTCGTGGCACTCCCAGCAGTCCGCCGGCCGATCGCGGCCGTGGCAGTCGGCGCAGTCGATCCCTGCGTGGGAACCCGTGACCGGGGGCGGAGGGGCGGCGGCCAGGGCGGCCGCGAGCACGAGCGCGGCGATCACGGCGCGCCCTCCAGGTGCTCGAGGAGCCGTTCGGACTCGCGGCGGGCCTCCTCGTCCCCCACTTCCGGGAACTGGAGCACGTTCTGCCGCAGCAGCTCCAGGGCGCCGCCCACATCCCCCCGGGCCTCGAGCAGCCGCGCGAGCGCCAGCCGCACCCCGTACGACACGGGGGATGCCGGCGCCAGGGCCAGGATCTCGCGGTACACCCTCTCGGCGTCTCCGGTGCGGCCGCACCGGGCCAGGAGGTCGGCCTCCAGGCGTCGGCCGGGCAGGTACCGGGGCGCGAACTCCCTGAGGCGCGCAAGCCTTGCAAGCGCCCCGGCCAGGTCGCCCGACCGGGCCGAGGCCAGGGCCTCGTTGTACGTGGAAAGCCGCGTGTACACGCTGCGCAGGTTGAACCGGGCCTCGGCGAGGTCGGGGTCGATCTCCAGGGCCTTGCGGAAGGCGGCCACGGCCTCGTCGAACTGGTCCATGTAGTAGAGCGCGATGCCCCGGGCGTTGTGCACCGCCTCCTCTTCGTAGAAGTCCGGGTGGATCTCCAGGAACCGGTCCAGGGCCTGCAACGCCCCGGCGTACTCGCCCCCTTTGAGGAGGAGCAGCCCCTGGAAATAGTAGGCCTGGTACAGGGCGTGCTCCCGGGCGCCGGGCGGATCGATCTCGAGCAGCAGGGTGACCCGCCGGTAGGCGTCGGCTGCGTCCCGGTAGTGGGTCATCTCCTGGTTGAACAGCTCGTGAAAGATGCGGGCCTGGGCCAGGACGGGGTAGGGATAGGTGGGGTCGGCCTCCTCGGAACGCCGGAACCACTCCATGGCCCGGTCCCACTGGCCCGCCCGGAACGCCCGGATGCCCTGCTTGTACAGCGCCCGGGCCCGGTCCCGCGAGCTCTCCGCCGCGGCTGCTCCCCACACGAGCAGGACCACCGCCACGGCCGCGCCCCAACGACGGCGCGCTTTGCACCCCTCTGCCGCCATGTCGTGTTCTCCAGGTCCCCGATGGCGAGGTGTTCGGGCCTTCGCCCCTTGCCGCGGCTGGAACGCCGCTCCCACAACCAAACCTTCCGGCATCCCGACCCCCGGCCCCCCCGGCCGGGGGCCGCGTGCCGAACACCCAAACACCATTTGATCACTACCGCCGATGTTAGGTAAAGGTACGCTCCCGCGCATCCCCCCGAAGGGGGATGACGGGGCCGCGGCTTGCTTCCCGCCGGAGGCGGTGTCATCCTGTGGCCGCCCGGCCCGGGGAACCGCAACATGACAAGGAGGGCCCATGGGGGAACTGACCCGGTTCGGCATCTCCATGGACGTCGAACTCCTGGAGCGCTTCGACGACCTGATCCGCCGCAAAGGGTATGTGAACCGCTCCGAGGCCATCCGGGACCTGGTCCGCAACGCCCTGGTGGAGGACCAGTGGTCCCGCGCCGACGAGGAGACCGTGGGCACGGTGACCCTGGTCTACGACCACCACACACGGGACCTGGCGGACAAGCTCACCGAGTACCAGCACGCCCACCACGAGCTCATCATCTCCGCCCTCCACGTGCACCTGGACCACGACCACTGCCTGGAGGTGGTGGTGGTGAAGGGCCGGGCCGGCGAGGTGCGCCGGCTGGCCGACGAGCTCATCGGCACCAAGGGGGTCAAGCACGGCCGGCTGGTCACCACCACCACCGGCCGGGGCCTCCGGTAGCCGCCCGTCTGGCCAGGGGCGGCCCAAACCGACTAGAATATTCGTTTCATCCCTCGACCGGCGGAAGGCGCCCGTGCCCAGGATCGACTACTACGAGATCCTCGGCGTCCACCGTAACGCCTCGGACGCGGAGATCAAGAAGGCCTACCGGAAGCTGGCGCTCCGGTACCATCCGGACCGCAACCCCGAGGACCCGGAGGCCGAGGCCCGGTTCAAGGAGATCGCCGAGGCCTACGCGGTGCTCTCGGATCCGCTGCGCCGGGCCGAGTACGACCGTTACGGCACCGTGGGCGGGCCCGGCGCCGAGCCCAGGGCCCGGGACTTCGACCTCAGGGCCCACGTGGACGACCTGTTCCGGGAGATCTTCGGGGACATCTTCGGCCCGGGCCGGACCCGGGGCCCCCGCCCCCAGCGGGGGAGCGACCTGCGCTACCAGCTCACCATCGAGTTTGCCGAGGCCGTACGCGGGGGGACCCGTGAGATCGAGATCCCGGGCCGGGCCCTGTGCCGGTCGTGCGGCGGCACGGGGGCACGGCCGGGCACGGCCCGGACCCGCTGCCCCGAGTGCCACGGCCACGGTTCGGTACGGTACCAGCAGGGCTTTTTCCACATCGAGAAGGAATGCCCCCGCTGCGGGGGCGACGGCCGGGTGGCGGCCGACCCCTGTGCGGCGTGCCGGGGCCGGGGCACCCTGGACACCCGGCGGCGTCTGGAGATCCGCATCCCTCCGGGGGTGGAGACCGGCACACGCCTGCGGGTGGCCGGGGAGGGCGAGGCCGGCCTCCACGGCGGGCCCGCCGGCGACCTGTACGTGGTGATCGCGGTGCGGGAGCACCCGGTGTTCCGCCGGGAGGGCCGGCACGTGGTGTGCGAGGTGCCGGTGTCCTTTGCCCAGGCGGCCCTGGGCGCCGAGATCCGGGTCCCCACCCTGGACGGACCGGTGAGGCTGCGCATCCCGCCGGGAACCCAGTCCGGCACGGTGTTCACCCTGAAGGGCCGGGGGGTTCCGGCCGGTGGCGGCCGCAAGGCCGGGGACCAGAAGGTGGTGGTCCGCGTGGAGGTGCCCGAGCGGCTGACCCCGCGGCAGCGCGAGCTCCTGGAGGAGTGGGCCCGGACCGAGGCGGCGGACCCCGAGGCTCCCCAGGCCCGGTTCTGGCGGGAATGGGGAAAGGGGGAAGGGGCTTGATCCGGCGCGGCCTCTGCGTGGCCGCAGCCGTATGGCTGGCGGCCTGCGCCGGGCCGGCCGTGAGGCCCGGTCCCCCGCCCGGCCAGGCTCCGGGCGCCGGGGTCCAGCCCGCCCGGAGGGTGTTCGTGCCCGAACCCGCGCCGGTGGCGCGCCCCCCCGCCGCGCCCGAGCGGCCCGAGGCCCCGCCCAGGCCGGCGCCGGCCGCCGGCGCCGAGGGGGTCCGCCCCCCACCCCTTCCGCCGCCCGACCCCCTGGCCGAGGCGCGCCGCCGGTTCGATGCCGGCGACTTCCAGGCCGCGTGGACCGCCCTGCAAGACGCCCCCGAGTCGGCGGAGGCAGCCCGGCTCCGGGGCGACGTGCTGGTGGCCCTGGGCCGGTACGCCGACGCCGCCCAGGCCTACGGGAAGGCCCTGGCCCTGGGGGCGGCCGACCCGGCTGGACTCGAGGCCCGGATCCGGGCCCTGGTGGACGCCCTGGACCCGGACGGCCTCCGCCAGGTGGCCCGGGCGTGCCCCTTCTGCCCCGAGGGGGGCTACGCGCGGCTCCGGCTGGCCCGGCAGGCCGCGGCCGAGGGCCGCACCGTGTACGCCCGCGACGTGCTGGCCGCGCTCGAGGCGGACTTTGCCGGCCACGCCGTGGGCAACGAGGCCGCCCGCCTGCGGCGGCGGCTCGAGGCGGAAGGGGCCGCGAAGCCCGGCACCTACGGGGTGCTCCTGCCGCTGAGCGGGCCCCTGGCACCCTTCGGCCGCCGGGCCCTGCGGGGGGTGCTGCTGGGCTCGGGACTGTTCGGGCCGCACGACCCGGGGGTGCGCCTCCTGGTGGCCGACTCCCGGGGCGAGCCGGAGGCGGCGGCCCGGGCCGTGGAGGATCTGGCCGCCCGGGGCGCCGTGGGGATCGTGGGGCCCCTCAAGGGCGCGGCCGCCCGGGCCGCCGCCCAAAGGGCCCGGGAACTGGGCGTACCCCTGGTGACCCTGACCCCCGCGGCCGACGTGGCCGGCGACGGCGTGTTCCGGCTGCACCTGCCCCGCGAGGACGAGATGGCCGCGCTCGTGGCCCATGCCGTGCAGGTCCTGGGCTTCCGCCGGTTCGCGGTGCTCTACCCCGACACCGAGACGGGCCTCCTCTACCGGGACCTGTTCTGGGACCGGGTGGTGGCCGAGGGCGGTGAGATCACCGGCGTGGAACCGTTTTCGGGCAGCCTGGACGATGCGGGCGCGGCCATCGAGAAGCTCACGGGCGTGTACGGCCTTTCGCCCGAGGAGATCCGGGAACGGTTCGTCGAGGAAGAGCGGCTGCGGCTGCGGAGGGAGCGGGAACTGCTGGCCGCCCTGGGCGTGGAACCGGCCTTTGCCGACGAACCCGTGGAGGTGGACGAAGAGCGCCTGGCCCGGTACGAGCCCCGGCCCATCGTGGACTTCGACGCCCTGTTCCTGCCGGTGCCGAGCCGGCTCGCGGGCCAGGTGGCCCCCCTGCTGCCCTACCACGACGTGGAGGCGGTGACCCTGCTGGGCGTGCGGACCTGGAACTTCCCCACGCTCGTGGAGGTGGGCGAGGAGTACGTGGAGGGGGCGGTCTTCGCCGCGGAGTTCCACCCCGAGACACCCCGGGCCCGGGAGTTCGTGCGCGCCTACCGACAGGCCTTCGGGGAGGATCCGGGCGTTCTCGAGGCGTACGCCCGCGACGCCGCCGCCCTCCTGGTGTCCGGCGAACCCGGCGAGTCCCGGCCGGCGCTTCGCGCGAGGTTGTCCGGCCTCCGGGACGCCCCCGGCGTGACCGGGCCGCTCACCACCCGCCCCGACGGGGACATCGCCGGCCGGCCGGTGATCCTCACCGTCCGGAAGGGCCGCATCGTCCCCGCCCCGTACCCCACCGGAGCGAACCCATGACCGAAACCCCCAGCGTGGTGCGTTACCCCAACGGCTTCGAGCTCGTGTTCCTGCCGAACCCCTCGGCGCCCGTGCTGGCGCTCGACCTGTGGGTGCGGGCCGGCAGCGTGCACGAGCGGCCCGGCGAGGAAGGACTGGCCCACGTGGTGGAGCACATGCTGTTCAAGGGCACGCACCGCCGCCCCCCGGGCGCCATCGCCCGGGAGATCGAGGGCGTGGGCGGCGAGATCAACGCCTTCACCAGCTTCGACCACACCGTGTACACCCTGGTGGTGGCCAGCCGGTTCGCCGCCCTGGCCCTGGACATCCTGGCCGACGCCGTGTTCGGCGCCGTGTTCGACCCGGGGGAACTGGAACGGGAGAAGCGGGTGGTGCTGGAGGAGATCCGGCGGAGCCGGGACCTGCCCCAGATGTATCTTTCGCGCATGCTGTTCGCCGAGGCCTACCGCGTACACCCCTACGGCCGGCCGGTCATCGGGTGGGAGGAGTCGGTGCGGGCGTTCACCCCGGACCGGTGCCGGGCCTTCGTGAAGCGCTGGTACCGGCCCGGGAACATGGTGCTGGTGGCCGCAGGCCACGCCGACCCGGTGGAACTGGAGCGCGAGGTGGGCCGTCTGTTCGGGTCGGGCCGGGCCCGGGGACGGCCCCGCCGGCCCCGGGCCCCCCGGGAGCCCAGGCCCCGGGGGTTCCGGGCCCGGTTCGAAGCCCGGGCCGTGAACGAGACGTACTTCAACCTTGCGTTTCCCGGGCCTTCGGCCTCCCACCCGGACGCCCCCGCGGTGGACCTGCTGGTGACCGTGCTGGGCCAGGGCGAGGCCTCGAGGCTCCAGCACCGCGTGAAGCTCGACCGGAACCTCGTGCGCACCGTGGGGGCCGGCGCCTACACCCCCAGGGATCCCGGCTTGGTGTACGTGAGCGGGGTGGCCGAGCCGGCCCGCCTGGACGAGGCGATCCGGGCCGTGTTCCAGGAGCTGTTCCGGCTGTGCCACGAACCCGTGGGCACCCGCGAGCTGGAGCGGGCCCGGCAGAACGTGGAGGCCGACTTCGTCTACCAGAAGGAGACGGTCCAGGGGCAGGCCCAGAAGGCGGGCTTCTTCCACCTGCTGATGGGCCGGCCCGAGGCCGAGCGGGAGTACCTGGAACGGCTGCGCCGGGTCACGGCCGACGAGGTCCGGGCCGCGGCCCGCAGGTACCTGCGCAGCGCCCACGGCGTGCTCGTGGCCCTGCACCCCGTGGACGCCCCTCCGCCGTGGTCCCCGGAGGGGGTGGCCCGGCTGGCGGCCGAGGCCGAGGCCCGGGCCCGCCGCACCCACCGCCGGAGCACCTCGGCCCGCCGGGCCCTCGTGCGGCGGCGCCTGCCCAACGGCGCCCGGGTGATCGTGAAGGTGAACACCCACGTGCCCCTGGTGGCCGTGCGGGCCGCGGCGCTCGGAGGGCTCCGGAGGGAACCCGCCTCCCTGGCCGGGGCCTTCCACGTGCTGGCCGGGTGCTGGAGCCGGGGCACCCGGAGTCGCACGGTGTTCGACATCGCCCACGCCATCGACGCCCTGAGCGGCGAGCTCGAGGGATTCTCGGGCCGAAACTCCTTCGGCATCAAGGCCGAGTTCCTGTCCCGGTACCTGGAGGACGGCCTGGACCTGCTGGCCGAGGTGCTCTGCCACCCCTCGTTCCCGGACGAGGAGGTGGACAAGGTGCGGGAGGACACCCTGGCCTCGATCCGGCTGCGGCGGGACCATCCCCCCTCCCTCGCGTTCCGGCTGTTCGAGGAGGCCCTGTACGGCGCCCACCCCTTTGGCCGGGACGTGCTGGGCCGAGAGGAAACGGTGCGCAGCATCACGGCCGAGGACCTGAGGACGCTGTACCGGGCGGCCCTCCGGCCCGAGCACCTGGCCGTGGCCGTGGTGGGCGACGTGGAGCCGGAGCGGGTGTTCGAGTTCCTGGAGCGGGCCCTGTTGGAGCTGGAACCCGCCGGGGACCTGCCGGAGGAGCCCCCCCCGCCCCGCCCCCCGCGGGAGCCCGTGTTCCGCCGGGAGCCGGCCGACCTGGAGCAGGCCCACGTGGTGGTGGGCTTCCTGGGCGCGCGCATCCGGGATCCCCACCGGTATGCCCTTCGGGTGCTCAACGCGGTGCTCACCGGCCAGGGGGGGCGCCTGTTCCGGAGGTTGCGCGACGAGATGGGCCTGGCCTACGCGGTCACGAGCACGTGCGTGGAGGGGCTGGACCCCGGGTACCTGGCCGGGTACGTCGCGACCTCTCCCGGCAACGTGCAGAAGGCCCGCGAAGCGCTCCTGGCCGAGATGACCCGGCTCGCGGCCGAGCCCCCCTCGGGCGAGGAGCTCGAGCAGGCCAAGCGAAAGCTGGTGGGCAGCTTCGAGATCGCCCTCCAGGAGAACCAGATGCAGGCCACCCAGATGTCCCTGGACGAGATCTACGGCCTGGGCTACCGGGGCCACGAGGCGTTCGCCGAGCGCGTGATGGCGGTCACCCCGGACGACGTGGCCGAGGCGGCCCGCCGGCACCTGCGGCCCGAGGCATCGGTGGCCCTGGTGCTGGGCCCGGGGGAGTGACCGGCCGCCTCAGGCGGCCCGGGCCGTCACGGCCGGCGCCAGCTCGTCGAGCCACCGGGCCCGGTCGTCGCGCTCCAGCACGAGCATCCGGTCCTCGTCGGCCGGGTCCCGCGCCCGGTGGTACCGGGCGTACACGTGCCGCTCGTCCACCCCCACGATCTCCACCTTGCCCGTGGCGTGGGACATCACGAACCGCACCCGCCGGGCCAGGCCGGACACCCGGCGACGGGCCTCCGAGACGATCTCCCAGCCCCGCACGATGGGTACCGCAAAGGGCGCGTTCCCCACGGTGGGCCGCATCTGGAAAAAGTAGTACTGGGGAGCTCCGAGATCGGCGAGCTCCTCCAGCAGCTCCGCCAGCACCGCGGGATCGTCGTTGATCCCCCGCACGATGGGGCACTGGTTCAGCACCTGGGCCCCGGCGCGCCGGAGGGCCCCCACGGCGGCCCGGGCCTCGGCCGAGAGCTCGCGGGGATGGTCGAAGTGGGTCATGACGTACACCGAGCACCCCTGGGAGCGGACCTCCCGGATCGTCCCGGCCAGCTCCGGGTCGGCCGTGATCCGCTCAGGATGGAACACCGGCATCCGGCTGCCGATCCGGATCCGGCGCACGTGGGGTATCCGCGCGAACGCCAGGGCCAGGCGCCGGAGTCTCCGGGTCGGGAGGATCAGGGGATCGCCCCCTGTGAGGAGCACGTCGGTCACCTCCGGGTGGGCCGTCACGTAGGCCACGGCCCGGTCCGGATCGACCAGGGTCTCGGGTTTGGGCCCCATGAAGAGCCGCTTCCGGAAACAGTACCGGCACACGGCCGCGCAGGTGTGGGTGGTGAGGACCACCACCGTGTCCCGGTACTTGTGCTGCACCCCCGGCACCACCGTGTTCGACGCCTCGTTGCTGGGATCCAGCGCACCCCAGGACACCAGCTCCTCCGGGATGGGGATCACCACCCGCCGCAACGGGTCGTCGGGGTCGTCCCACCGGATCCGGTCCAGGTAGTAGCGGCTGGCCCGGAACGGGTACCGCTCGGTCACCGGCCCGAGCCGCTCCCGGTCCTCGGCCGAAAGACCGGCCACGGCGCCCAGATCGGTTACGTATGCGCTCCCCCCGGCCTCTGTCCCGATGATCGTCGTCACGTTCCACCTCCTCCGTGCGATGAGGACGTCCGCTGGTCCGCCGGCATCGGGGCGGCCGCCCGGCGGCCGAAGACACCGGGGGCCCGCGGTCCGACCCGGCCGAGGGACACACCCGACGGACAGGCGCCCTCGGCCGCCGGACGGGAGAGCCCGGCGTCTTCCTGCCAAGAGGCTTCGGCAGCGGGATGCCGCTCAGAAGCGCTGCGGGCGGGGCCGGCCGTGCCGCGGGAACCGCGGACACGCCGGCGGCGGGAACACACCCCGTGGGCACTCCTCCGGGACCGTGGCCTTCCGCGCGGTCCGATCCGTCCCGAGACCGGAGTGCCGGATACGCAGTCGGCGGTGATTTTGTTCTTTATACCATATGTTTTGTCGCCCAAACCAGCGTTTGGGGATATCCGTTTCGCACGCCCCCGGGGCCGCTCCCCCTCCCATGCCCGGATCCGATCCGAAGCGGGTGCCGAATCCGGTTTTCCGATTTTTCCCGGGAAACCCGTTTCGCTAGAGTCCCCGCGAGCCTGACCCCCGCTCCGGCCCCCTTTCCCGCGAGGAGGAGAGGGAGCAGGGCAACCCCAAGGAAGCACGAGGACGTCGAGCGGGTCCGGCCGAGCCCGGGGGCCCTCCCGGGTGGGAGACGGGTGGCCCGCCCGGGGACTCGTCTCCGCTCGCCGTCACGGCTTCGGAAGTGGTGCTCGGAAGCTCTCGTGCCGCTCGCGGGCGCGAACGGTGGGCTCGGGATGCCGCGGCGTCCGGCCTTCCGACCGCTCGCGGGGATCCGAGCCCCCGGGCTGAGTCGATGAACCCCGGTGAGCACCCATGCCCGGGAGGGGCCCCTGCGAGGCGCGGGCGCGGCTCCTACGGTCGCCGCGGCCCTGGCGCCTCCGAGCGGCAAAGGCCCAACCCGAGGGTGCTCGCCGGGCGTTTCCCAGCGGCGGGTTGCCGCGGCGAGCTCGCATACCGCGTGTTCGCGCCCGCCCGAGCCCGGGGGCCCTCCCGGGTGGGAGACGGGCGGCCCGCCCGGGGACTCGTCTCCGCTCGCCGTCACGGCTTCGGAAGTGGTGCTCGGAAGCTCTCGTGCCGCTCGCGGGCGCGGGCGGTGGGCTCGGGAGGCCGCGGCGTCCGGCCTTCCGACCGCGGGCGGGGATCCGAGCCAGACTTCACAAGATGGACCGAGTCCTGACAACTGCGCCAGGAGGTGCACCCATGGAGCACGGCGGAGACTACCGGACACTGTGGCAGGACCTGGGCCTGGACCTCGAGGCCCACGACAACCTGCTTCAGACGCTGGGGCAGGCCTACCAGGAGATCTTCCTGGCCCAACCCAACCGGCCCCGGGCCATGGAGTACTTCGACTTCGTGGTGAGCGAGATCCACGGCCTCAGGGTGCGGGAACTGGTCGAGGCCAAGGAGCAGGGCCGGAAGATCGTGGCCGGCTTCTGCGTGTTCGTGCCCGAGGAGGTGGTGCTTGCGGCCGGCGGCGTCCTGATCGGCCTGTGCGGCGGCGCCGAGGTGGGGTTCGACCGGGCCGAACAGTACCTGCCCCGGGCCACCTGCCCGCTCGTCAAGTCGTTCTTCGGGTTCAAGCTGGCCCGGCTGTGCCCCTACATCGAGCTGGCCGACCTGGTGGTGGGCGAGACCACCTGCGACGGCAAGAAGAAGGCCTACGAGGCGTTCGGGGAACTCGTGCCCATGCACGTGATGGAGCTCCCCCAGATGAAGGCCGAACCCGACCGGGCCCTGTGGCGCGCCGAGCTGGAGCGGTTCACGGCGCGGATCGAGGAGCTCACCGGCACGGCCGTGACCGCCGAGGCGCTTCGCGACGCCGTGGGCGTGGTCAACGCCAAACGCGAGGCCCTGAACCGGCTCAACCGTCTCCGGGCCGCGGAGCCGGCCCCCATATCGGGCCTGGACGCCCTGCTGGTCCACCAGATCTCGTTCTACGACGACCCGGTGCGGTTCACCGAGAAGCTCAACGCCCTGTGCGACGAACTGGAGGAGCGCATCCGCCGGGGCGAGGGTGTGGCCCCGGCCGGGACCCCCCGGATCCTGGTGGCCGGCTCGCCCATGGCCATCCCCAACTGGAAGGTCCCTTTCGTGGTGGAGCGCTGCGGCGGCGTGGTGGTGGGCGAGGAGTCGTGCGTGGGCTCGCGCAACTGCCGCGACCTGGTGGACCCCTCGGCCGACTCCCGGGCCGGGCTCCTGGACGCCCTCTGCGAGCGCCAACTGCGCATCGAGTGCGCGTGCTTCACCCCGAACCGCGAGCGGCTGGACACCGTGGCGCGCATGGCCGCGGACCTGGGCGCCCACGGCGTGATCCACTACAACCTGTCGTTCTGCACCCCGTACGCGGCCGAGTCGTTCCGGGTGGTGCGGGCCCTGGCCGACCGCCACCAGCCCGTGCTCCGGCTCGAGACCGACTACTCCCAGGACCTGGGCCAGATCCGCAACCGGGTGGAGGCGTTCCTGGAGATGATCGGGGCGGGGTGAGCCCGGCCAGCCTACAGGTCCTCCATCGCCACCTCGAGCTCGTTCAGCCCCACCAGGATCTTCCGGGTCCGTTCGCCGAACCGCACGACCACCTTGGTGGCCGGGCCCCGGCCCTCCACGCGCAGCACCCGGCCGGGGCCGTGCCGGGGGTGCCGGACCCGCATGCCCGGCCGGAAGGGGACCTCCCCCGGCTCGGGTAGCATGTACGGACCGTCGTCTTCCGGCGCGGGGGTCGGGCGGGGGGTAACCGCCGGGCCCGGGGCGGGGACCGGCATCGCCTCCACCGGCTCCACCCGGCGGAACGCGCCCGGGGGGAGCTCGGCCAGGAACCGGCTGGGATCCCTCAGGCCGAGCCCGGCTCCGTAGACGTTCCTGACCCGGGCCCGGGTCAGGAACAGGAGGTCCTTGGCCCGGGTCATGCCCACGTAGCACAGCCGCCGTTCCTCCTCGATCCCGCCCTCCTCGTCGGCGCTCAACCGGTGGGGGAACAGCCCCTCCTCCAGCCCGGTCAGGAACACGACCCGGAACTCCAGGCCCTTGGCCGCGTGCAGGGTCATGAGGGTGACCGCCTCGGCCCGGTCCGGGCCCAGGTCCTGGTCGGACACCAGGGCGGCCCGGTCCAGGAACGCCTGGAGCCCGCCTCCCTCCTCGCGCTCGAACGCCTCGGCCGCGTTCAACAGCTCCTCCAGGTTCTCGCGCCGATCCCGAGCCTCGCGGGGCTCGAGGCCGGACAGGCTCTCCAGGTACCCGGACTCCTCCAGAACCCGCAACACGAGCTCCCGCAGGGGCACCGAACCCGCAAGCTCCCGCCACGACGCGAGCTGGGCGAGAAACCCGGCCAGGGCCCGGGCCTGGCGGGTGCGGAGCCTTCCTTCGGCCACCGCGATCTCGGCCGCCCGGCCCAGGCCCACCCCCTCGGCCTGGGCCACGGCCTCCACGGCCCGCACCGTGGCCGCGCCGATCCCCCGGGGCGGCACGTTCACCACCCGCAGGAACGCCACCGGGTCGTCCGGGTTCACCAGCAGCCGGAGGTAGGCCAGGGCGTCCTTGACCTCCTTGCGCTCGTAGAACCGCAAGCCCCCGTACACCGCGTAGGGAATGCCCCGCAGGACGAACGCCTCCTCCAGGGGCCGGGACAGGGCGTGCACCCGATACAGCACGGCCATCTCCGCCAGGGGGATCCCCCGGGCCCGGAGCTCCAGGACGGTGTCGGCCACCCAGGCGGCCTCGTCCTCCTCGCTGGGCGCTTCGTGGACCACCAGGGGCTCGCCCCCGTCCCGTACCGCCCAGAGCCGCTTGGGGTGGCGGTTGCGGTTGCGGGACACCACGGCCCAGGCCGCGTCCAGGATCGCCTGGGTGCTCCGGTAGTTCTGCTCCAGCTTCACCACCCGGGCTTCCGGGAAGTCCCGCTCGAACGACAGGATGTTGCGCACGTCCGCCCCGCGCCAGCCGTAGATGGACTGGTCGTCGTCGCCCACCACGCACAGGTTTCCGTGCTCCCGGGCGAACTCCCGGGCCAGCCGGTACTGGACCGGGTTCGTGTCCTGGAACTCGTCCACCAGCACGTGGCGGAAGCGCCTGCGGTAGTGGGCCGCCACCTCGGGATGCCGTTGGAACAGCCGCACCACCTCCAGGAGGAGGTCCCCGAAGTCCAGGGCCCGGGCCTCGCGCAGTCGCGCCTCGTAGGCCCGGTAGAAGTCGGCGAGCGGGCCCCGGCCCGCCACGTCGTCCGGGCCCAGGCCCTCGTCCTTGAGGCGCTGCACCCGGTACAGGAGCCCTCCCGGAGGCCACCGGGCCGGGTCCAGGCCCAGCTCCTGCACCGCGGCCGAGGCCAGGCGGCGCTGGTCCTCGGTGTCGTACACGGCGAACCCAGGGCCCACCTCCAGCAGGTGCGCGTGGGCCCGGAGGATCCGCAGGCACACGCCGTGGAACGTGCCGATCCAGAGACCGGCGGCACGGCTCCCCAGCCGGGCCTCCACCCGGCGCTGCATCTCGCGGGCCGCCTTGTTGGTGAACGTGACGGCGAGCACCGTCCTGGGGTCCACGTCCAGGTGCCCGATCAGGTAGGCGATGCGGTAGGTGAGGACCCGGGTCTTGCCGCTCCCCGCGCCGGCCAACACCAACAGGGGCCCTTCGCCGTGGGTCACGGCCTCCCACTGGGCGGGGTTGAGCTCGCGGCGGAGGGCCTCCAGATCCACGGGTTCATCCGGCCGGAGACCGCAGGCTGCGGTCGATCAGGGCCTTGTTGTACGCGGCGATGATGTCCCTGCGGGAGAGCATGCCGAGCACCCGGCGGGGATCCTCGCGGCTCACCACGGGCAGGTGCTCGATGTTGCGGTAGCCGATCTTGGCCAGGGCGTCCCGCAGGTTCTCGTCGGGAAAGATCGTGATCACGTCCGAGGTGCCCAGTTCCTTGGCCACGATCAGGTCCTCCAGGCCCTCCTCGTAGGCGATCTCCCGGAAGTCCTGGAGGCTCAGGATGCCGGTGAGGCGGCCCTCGTCGTCCACCAGGGGAAAGGTCACGTGCCGCGACGAGGGGATCACCCGGAGCAACTGCCGCAGGGGCATGGCCTCGTGGATCGACTCCACCTCGGGGTTCATCACGTCCCCCACCCGGATGGACTCCAGAAGGCCCACCTCCCGGCCCTCCTCCAGGTGGATGCCCCGCCGGGCCAGCTCCAGGGTGTCGATGGACTCCCGCTGGAAGTACCGGCACACGGTGTACCCGATCACGCTGGCGAACATGATGGGCAGGATCACCGAGTACTCCCCGGTCATCTCGAAGATGAGGAACATGGCGGTCATGGGCGCGTGGGTGGCGGCCGCCAGGAACCCGCCCATGCCCACCAGGGCGTACGCGCCCAACCCGCCCGAAACGTGAGGGAACAGGGCCGTGACCACCCACCCGAACGCCCCACCCAGCATGGCGCCGATGAACAGGCTGGGCGCGAACACCCCCCCGGCGTTGCCGCTGCCCAGGGTGAGGCCGGTGGCCAGGATCTTGGCGAACGCCACCACCAGCAAAAGCCAACCCGTGCCTTCGCCGGCGAGCACGGCCTCGATGTGTTCGTACCCGTCGCCCAGCACCTGGGGCAGCAGGATGCCGATGGCGCCGGTGAGGGCCGCGCCCACCAGGGGCTTCAGGCGGTCGGGGACCTCCATCCGGCCGAACCGGTCGGTGAGCGCGTAGAAACTGCGGATGAACGCCACCGCCACCAGGGCCACCAGGATCCCCAACAGGATGTAGAACACGATCTCCCAGGGGCTCCGGAGGGCGTAGTGGGCGGGCACCCGGAACGCCGGACGGTCGCCCTCGATCATGCGGGTGACCAGGGCCCCCAGCCCGGAGCTGATGACGATGGGGGTGAAGGTGGCCGTGTCGAACGTGCGCAGGAGAACGATCTCGTGGGCAAAGAACACGCCCGCAATGGGGGCGTTGAACGTGCCGGCGATCCCGCCGGCCACCCCGCACGCCACGAGCGTGCGGAGCCGCTCCTGGCCCACCCGCAGCACCTGGCCCACCAGCGAGCCCAGGGTGCCGCCGATCTGGGCGATGGGCCCCTCGGTCCCGGCCGAGCCGCCCGTGCCGATCGTGATGGCCGAAGCCAGGGACTTGACCACCAGGTTCCGGGCGCGGAACACCGCCCCCCGCAGGTTCACCACCTCCAGGAACCGGGGGAGCCCGTACCCGCGGACCTCACCGGGGAACAGGACGTCCATGGGGATGAGGAGCGCCGCGCCGGCCGCCGGCAACAACGGCAGGAACAGGATGAACGGGAAGCCCTCGTCCAGGCCCAGGAGGTCCCACCCGTTCTCGAACACCAGCCAGTGCACCAGGTCGATGAGGCGGCGGTACAGGATGTTCCCGAACCCGGCCAGGAGGCCCACGGCCACCGACATGTACAGGATGGCCGTGTGCTCCGACGGGCGGATCCGCTGGAGCCACCGGTTGAGCTGCTCGCCGAGAGCCTTGATGGAGATCCGTCGAGCCACGGCCGCCTCCGACCCCCCCCGGAACGGGCGGAAAGCAGGGCATCATACGCCGGTCGGCCCCAGCGCTCAACCGCCCGGGGGCCGCACGGCCGTGATCACCACGGTCACGTCGCAGCACCCGCCCCCCCAGCCGGTCAGCGAGTGCTCGGTCTCCTCGATCACGCAGTCCACGTAGGCCGCAAACCCGAAGTCGTCGTCCCACTCCCACCGGACCGTGCCGTCGGCCTCCCGCACCACGCTGGCCGTGACGAGTTCCTTGGCGGCGCCCCACGGGAAGCGCACCACGATCCGGTACCAACGGCCCTGCACGATCTCCATCACCGGCCTCCCGCTACGGTCGAGCCCGCTGGGGCCCTTGCCCGAACGGGAATGACATCCCCCACCATATCCCCCCGCCCCGTGGGCGCGGACATCCCGAATCTACCCGATCTCGCTTTCCCTCATCAAAGCCCGGCCACGTCGTCCCCTCAGAGCGCGCCGGCGCCGGCCGAGGCCTCGTGATTCGGCCTACCTACCCCCTGGACGGGGCTCAAGGCGGGCGCAACAAGGGAGGCGCCCTGCCGGTGCTCGCGGGTTGCCACGGGGCCGAACCGGTGCCACAGTAGCCCCCGTCCGAACGGGGGCTTCGGGCCTTCCGGCCAGGCGGCAAGCCGGCATTCTCCAACCGTCGTCGCCACGACGGCCGGCGGACCGCCCGTGACGCTCACCGGCATGCTGGAGGGAGCCGATCGTGGAACGCGTGTTCGTGACCCGGCGCATTCCCCGGGAGGGGCTCGCACGCCTCCAACGGGACTGTGCCGTGGACGTATGGGAGGACGAGCTACCCCCGCCGCCGGCGGCCCTGCGCGAGCGCATCCGGGGCGCGGCAGGGCTCTTGTGCCTCCTGACCGACGTCGTGGACGAGCACCTCCTGCAAGCCGCCGGCCCGGGGCTCCGCGTGATCAGTCAGATGGCCGTGGGCGTGGACAACATCGACCTCGCCGCGTGCACCCGCCGGGGCATCCCGGTGGGGCACACCCCGGGGGTGCTCACCGAGACCACGGCCGACCTGGCCGTGGCCCTCCTCTTGGCCGCGGCCCGGCGGCTGCCCGAAGCCCAGGCCGCCGTGAGAGCCGGGGATTGGGTCACCTGGAGGCCCCTGTGGCTCGCGGGCCACGACGTGCACGGCGCCACCGTGGGCATCGTGGGCCTGGGCCGCATCGGCCGGGCCGTGGCGCGCCGGCTTCGGGGATTCGGGTGCTCCATCCTCTACACCGGCCCGCGCCCGGTCCCGGAGGCCCGTGAGGTGGACGCCCGGTTCGTGGACCTGGAGGAACTGCTCGCCGTGAGCGACTTCGTCACCCTCCACTGCCCGCTGACGCCCCGGACCCGGCACCTGATCGACGAGCGCGCCCTGGCCCGGATGAAGCCCACGGCCATCCTGGTGAACACGAGCCGGGGTGCGGTCGTGGACCCCGAAGCCCTCTACAGGGCCCTGGCCGCGGGCCGGATCGCGGGCGCGGCCCTGGACGTGACCGACCCCGAGCCCCTGCCGCCCGACCACCCCCTCCTTGCGCTCCCGAACTGCCTGGTCGTGCCCCACATCGGAAGCGCCTCGGTGGCCACGCGCACCCGCATGGCGGTCATGGCGGCCGAGAACCTCCTGGCGGGCCTCCGCGGGGAGCCGCTTCCCCATTGCGCGAACCCCGAGGTGTATTCGCGGCGAGACGGGGATCCGCGAGGCCCCGTGACGTGATACGGCCCCGCCGCCGCAACCTCGGGGCATGCGGACCGCAGCGTTCCCGCTGTGGAGGCCCTTCCCCGAAGGGAGGGGGGCAAGCCTCCCAGCGCTCACGAATCCGCTACTGTGACTGCAACTGTGAGGTCCAAAACGACGAAAGGGCCCACGGGGTGTACCCGTAGGCCCTCGATTCCGTGGTGGAGCCGAGCGGGGTCGAACCGCCGACCTCCTGAATGCCATTCAGGCGCTCTCCCAGCTGAGCTACGGCCCCACGAAGATCAAAAATGTATAACAGACCCTCCGCAGGGCGTCAAGGCCGTTCGCCGCCGCCCCCCGGCTCCCAGGTTGCCAGCAACCCCAGCAGACCGGTGAGGTCCTGCACGCGGTTCCGGGCGAAGGGAGCCGTGCCCTCCCGGTCCACCAGCACGGCCCGCAGCCCCGCCGCCCGGGCCCCCAGCACGTCCTCCCGGTACAGGTCCCCCGCGTGGACCACCCGGTCCGGCCGCACGCCCATGCGGCGCACCGCCTCGAGAAAGATGCTCGGATCCGGCTTCTCGGCCCCGAACTCGGCCGACACCAGCACGAACCGGAACCGCCCGGCCAACCCGAGCCCCTCCAGTACGTCCCTCAGGCGGCTGTCCCAGTTGGACACCACGGCCACCGGGATCCCCCGCGCCGCGAGCGCATCGAGGCACTCCAGCGCGTCCGGGAACACCTCCCACGGCTCGGGCCGGGCAAACGTCTGGTAGAGATCGTCGAAAAACGCCGCGAACCGGCGAGGGGGCATCCCGTCCAGCCCGCACCGGCGGAGCACCTCGCGCACGAGCCCCTGCCACCAGGCCCGTTCCCGTTCGGGGGAGTGGGGCCGGGACACCCCGGTCAGGAACCCCGGCCGCCGCTCCTGGAAGACCTGCCGGAAGGCCCGGTCCAGGGCCGCGCCGTCCGCACGCAGCCCGTGGCGCCGGGCCACCGCGGCATACACCTCCCCCACCGATCCCCGGACCCGGATCAACGTGTTGCCCGCATCCAGGAGCACCGCCTGCACGGGAAAATCCCGGTTCGACATGGACAACCCTTGTCAAACGATGTTTTACATGATAGCCTGCCCGCGTTCCTACCCTAGCACGCCTGGAAGGGGGACACCATGCGCTACGCCGTGGTGGGAGCGAGCGCCGCCGGCCTGGCGGCCGCCGAGGGCGTACTGGAGGTCGATCCTTCGGCCGAGGTGACCCTGATCACCGAGGAACCCCACGGCCCCTACAGCCGTCCCCTGATTTCGTACTGGCTCTCCGGCGAAACCCCGGAGGCCTTCTTCCCCCTACCCTCTTCGGTACTCGACCGGGTGGAACTGCGCACCGAGGCCCGGGTGGAGGCCGTGGATCCGCAGGGCCGGACGCTCCGGCTGGCCGGCGGCGGGACCCTCCGGTACGACCGGCTCCTCCTGGCCACGGGCGTGCACCCCAACCCGCTGGGCCTCCCGGGCGAGGGGGCCGAAAACGTGGTCTCCTTCTACTTCCGGGACGACGCGGACCGCATGGACCGGGAGATCGGGCGGGGGGCCCGGCGGGCCCTCGTGCTGGGCGGGGGGCTGATCGGCGTCAAGGCCGCCCACGCGCTGGCCCGGCGGGGCGTGGAGGTGACCGTGTGCATCGGCTCGGCCCACCCCCTGTCCCAGGTGGTGGACGCGCGCGCCGGGGGCCTGGTGGGGGCGGCCCTGGAGGCCGAGGGCATCGACGTGCGCACCGGACACCGCCCCGTGGCCCTGGAGGTCCGCAACGGCCGGGTGGAGGCCGTGCGCTTTGAACCGCCGGGCACGACGCTTCCGTGCGACCTGGTGGTGCGGGCCAAGGGGGTCGCCCCGCGGGTGGAACTGCTCCAGGAGCTGGGTGTGGGCGGGCCCGACGGAATCCCGGTGGACCGCCACCTGCGCGCACCCCTTCCGGGGGTGTGGGCGGCCGGGGACGTGGCCCTGGCCCATGACGTGGCGTGGGGGGAGCCACGGCCCGCGGCCATCTGGCCGAGGGCGGTGGAGCAGGGCCGGGTGGCCGGCCGGAACATGGCCGGTGCGGCCGAGCCCTACGGCGGGAGCCTGGCAACGAACGCGCTCAAGGTGGGGGACCTGTACCTGGTGAGCGCCGGGGTCACCCGCCCGCCCCCGGGCGGCGGGTTCCGGACGATGGAGGCGTTCGAGCCCTCGGCCGGCACCTACCGGAAGGTGGTGCTGCGGAACGACCGCATCGTGGGCGCGATCGTGGCCGGGCCGGAGGGAGAACGGGGCGGCCCGGACCGGGCGGGCGTGCTCGTGTGGGCCATCCGGCGGGGCCTGGGGCTTGCCGACCTTCCGTTCGACCCCCTGCGGGATCCCATCGACTGGAGCGGGTTCGCCTTTCCGACGACAACGCGACACGCCAGCGAACCACAGGGAGAGCAGCCATGAACACCGTGGTCGTGCGTCCCGAACGGTGCGTGGGCTGCATGCAGTGCATGGCAGCCTGCGCCACAGCCCATTCCAGGAGCAAGGACCTGTACGGGGCCCTGTTCGAGGAACCCCGCACCGCTCCCCGGATCTTCGTGGGCCCGGGGCCGGGGAACTTCGCCTTTCCCAACAAGTGCCGGCACTGCGACCCGGCGCCGTGCATGACCGCGTGCATGACTCGCGCCATCGTGCGGGACGGGCCCACCGGCGCGGTGGTGGTGGATCCGTCCCGGTGCATCAACTGCGGGATGTGCGCCATGGCCTGCCCCTTTGGGGTGATCCGGTACCGCGCCGACTGGCGGGTGCCGGGCCGCACCGTGGCCGTGAAGTGCGACAACTGCGTGGAACGCCAGAAAGACGGCCGTGTGCCCGCCTGCGTGGAGACCTGTTTCGCAGGAGCCCTGGTGTTCGGCGACCCCAATGAACTGCTCCGGGAGGAGACCCGGCGGATCGCCCGCCAGGTGAGCCTGGGGCTCCGGGAGACCCCGATGCCGGCACCCGAACCCGAGGCGGTGGCGCTGTGGCGCGCCCTGGGGGATTCGGCCGCTGCGGTGGCCCCCCGGGGCTGAGACCCCGTGCCCGTCCGAGGAACCCCAGAACCGAGCCGAGGAGGTTTTGTCATGGCCGTCCAGCCCAAAGACGCGCTGTCCATCACGCAGGATGCGCCGACCATTCTGGAAAAGGCCCGCCGGGACGGCGTTCAGACCGTGTGGGACCGGTACGAGGCCCAGCAGCCCAAGTGCGGATACTGTGAACTCGGGCTCTCGTGCCGCATCTGCACCATGGGGCCGTGCCGGATCGACCCGTTCGGCGAGGGCCCCCAACAGGGGGTGTGCGGTGCGGATGCGGACATCATGGTGGCCCGCAACCTGGGCCGGATGATCGCGGCCGGGTCGGCCAGCCACTCGGACCATGGCCGGGACCTGGTGGAAACCCTGCTGGCCATCGGCGAGGGCCGCGCCCGGGGCTACGGGATCGCGGACGAGGGCAAGCTCCGGGCCCTGGCCCGGGAGTACGGCGTCCAGGAGGACGGAAGGGACGCCCTGGAGGTGGCCCGGGACCTGGCGAACGCCATGCTCGAGGAATTCGGCATGAAGAAGGGCCGCCTCCAGTTCGTGAACCGCATGCCCAGGAGCCGCGTGGAAACGTGGGAGCGGCTCGGGATCGCGCCCCGGGGCATCGACTGGGAGGTGACCGAGATGATGCACCGCACCCACATGGGTGTGGACAACGACTACGTGAACCTCCTCCTCCACGGGTTCCGCACGGCCCTGGCCGACGGGCTGGGAGGGTCCATGATCGGCACGGAACTGTCGGACGTGATCTTCGGGGTGCCCAAACCGGCCACGTCCGAGGTGAACCTGGGCGTGCTGGACGCGTCCAAGGTGAACATCCTGCTCCACGGCCACAACCCCATCGTGTCCGAGATGATCGCGCGGGCCGCCGAGGACCCGGAGCTCCTGGCCCTGGCCGAGAAGGTGGGCGCCCGGGGCATCAACCTGGCGGGGCTCTGCTGCACGGGCAACGAGCTGCTCATGCGGAAGGGCATCCCCATGGCGGGCAACCACCTGATGACCGAGTTGGTGCTCGTCACGGGCGCGGTGGACATGATGATCGTGGACTACCAGTGCATCATGCCGGCCCTGCCACGCATCGCGGCCTGTTACCACACGAAGTTCGTGTCCACCAGCCCCAAGGCCAAGTTCCCGGGGGCCGAGCACCGGGAGTTCACGCCGGAGAACGCCGAGGAGCTGGCCCGGGAGGTGGTGCGCGAGGCCGTGGAGAACTTTTCGAACCGGAAACCAGGGGAGGTGTCCGTGCCGGGAGAGCCGGTGCGCCAGACGACCGGGTTCAGCGTGGAGGCCGTGCTCGAGGCGTTGGGCGGGACACCCAAGCCCCTGATCGACGCCATCGCCGCCGGCAAGATCCGGGGGGCGGTGGGCGTGGTGGGATGCAACAACCCCCGGGTGAGGCACGACATGGGCCACGTGGTACTCACCCAGAAGCTCATCGAGAACGACGTGCTCGTGCTGGACACCGGGTGCGCGGCCGTGGCCAACGCCAAGGCCGGGCTCAAGGTGCCCGAGGCGGCGGAACGGGCAGGGGCGGGTCTGCGGGAGGTGTGCCGGAGCCTGGGGATCCCGCCCGTGCTCCACACCGGCTCGTGCGTGGACAACACCCGCATCCTGCACCTGGCCGCGGCCCTGGCGAACGAGCTCGGCGTGGACACGGCCCAGCTTCCGCTGGCCGGTGCCGCGCCGGAGTGGTACTCCGAGAAGGCCGTGGCCATCGCCTTCTACGTGGTGGCCTGCGGGATCACCACCTTCCTGGGGGTGGTCCCCCCCATCCTGGGCTCGCCGAACATCGTGGAGCTGGCCACCGAGGGGCTCAGGGACGTGGTGGGGGCCACGTTCGTCGTGGAGCCCGACCCAAAGAAGTGCGCGGAGGCCATCGTGGCCCACATCGACGACAAGCGGAAGGGCCTGGGCCTCCCGGTGTGATCCGGCGCCCTCCGGCCCCGCGCGCCCCGGCGGCCGCGCGCCCCGGGGCTCTTTTGCGCCCGCCTTCGGCCACCCCCTTGGCTTTCGGCGAACAGGTCCGGGCCCAGGGGCCTGGGCGCTCCCTTTCGATGAGGCCGCGCCACGGGAAACCCCGGGCCCATCCCCTTCCGGTCGGGGGGAGGCCGCCTCGCTTCGACGGCCGGGTGCGGGGGGCCCCTTGACAGGGCGGAAGGGCGCACCTACGGTTACTGCTCCGATTCCGTGCGCCCGAAAACGGGGACGGTCCATGCGCGTCATCGAGCACAGCCAGCTCGCCCCCGGATTCCTCCCGGCATCCGTGGCCACGATCGGCAACTTCGACGGGGTCCACCTCGGCCACCGGGCCCTGATCGGCCGGGTGGTGGCCCGGGCCCGGGAGATGGGGGCGGTGTCGGTGGTGTACACGTTCCACCCCCATCCCTTGAAGATCCTGAACCCCTCGTCCTGCCCGCCCTCGCTCACCTCGTTCGACGACCGGGTGGCCCGGATCGGGGAACTGGGGGTGGACGTGCTCGTGTGGGCGCGCTTCGACCGGGAGTACGCGGCCCAGGAGCCCGAGGCCTTCGTGCGGGACACCCTGGTTGAGGCCCTGGGCGTGCGCGAGGTGTGGGTGGGGCCGGACTTCGGGTTCGGCCGGGACCGCAGGGGCTCCATCGCTCTGCTGGAACGCCTGGGCCGCGCGCACGGGTTCCGGGTGCGCGTGCTCCCGGCGCACACCCTGGGCGACGAGGTGGTGAGCTCCACCCGGATCCGGCGGGCCGTGGCCTCGGCCGACTTCGGAACGGCCGCGCGCCTGCTGGGTCGGCCCTACACCCTGCACGGGCCGGTGGTGCACGGGGCCTCCCGGGGCCGCAGGCTCGGGTTTCCCACGGCCAACGTGCTGGTGCGCGAGGAGTGCCTTCCGCCGCCGGGGGTGTACGCGGCGCGCGCGCGGGTGGGCCAAACCCTCCACGGCGCGGCGCTCAACGTGGGCCCCAACCCCACCTTCGGCGGGTCCAGCACCGGGGTGGAGGCGTACCTGTTGGACTTCTCCGGAGACCTGTACGGCAGGGAGGTCGAGATCGAGCCGGTGGCGCGCATCCGCGGCGAGATCGCCTTCCGGGACGCGTCGGACCTGGTGCGACAGATCCGGGACGACGTGGCCCGCGTCCGGGCGATCCTGGGGAAGGAGGAGGCTGCGGAACCCGCCCGAGCCGCCCCATGACCGTTCGTCGGCCCGGCATCGGCGCCCGGACACGCGCGTTCGGCCTGGTGGGCCGTCCCGTGGCCCACAGCCTGTCCCCGGCCATGCACAACGCCGCTTTCCGCGCCCTGGGCATGGACGCCGTATACCTGGCCTTCGACGTGGCCCCCGAGGAACTCGGGGCGGCCCTGGAGGGGGCGAGGGCCCTGGGCTTCGGAGGGCTCAACGTCACCGTTCCCCACAAGGAGCAGGCCCTGGGGTTGGCCGCCCTCGCGGCCCCCTCGGCCCGGCTGACCGGGGCGGCCAACACCCTGGTGCCCACGGAGGCCGGCTGGGAGGCACACAACACGGATGTGGAGGGGTTTGCCGGGGCCCTGGCCGAAGACCTGGGCCTCGACCCGCAGGGCCGGCGTTGCTGGATCCTGGGGGCCGGGGGCGCCGCCCGGGCGGCCGTGGTGGCGCTGGCCCGGGCCCACCCTCAAGAAATCCTCGTGATGAACCGAAACAGGAAGCGGGCGGACCACCTGGCCGCGGCCCTGGGCCCGGCCGTGGGCGTTCCCCTGCGGGCGGTGGACGTGGACCGGTTCGCCGCACGGGTTCGCCCCGGGGACCTGGTGGTGAGCGCCACCCCCCTGGGGCTGGACCCGGACGCACGCTGGCCGTGGGACCTCGCAGAGATCCCTCCGGGTCTGTTCGTGTTCGACATGGCGTACCGCGCCGGGGGGGAGACCCCCCTCGTGCTCCAGGCCCGCGCCGCGGGCCACCGGGCCGTGTCGGGCCGTTCCATGTTGCTGCGGCAGGGGGCGGCCGCGTTCGCGCTGTGGACCGGCCGGCCGCCACCGGTCGAGATCATGCGACAGGCCCTCGACGGTGCGCCAGGGCCCTGATTTCCCCGTGTCCGAGGCGGCTCATGTCGAAGAAACTGGGTGACCTTCTGCTCCGGGAAAACCTGCTGGCCCCCGCGGACCTGGAACGGGCCAAGGAGGACCAGCGCCGCAACGGCGGACGGCTGAGCGACGCCCTGGTGCGGTTGGGGCTCCTGGACGAGCAGGACCTGGTCCGGGTGCTCTCCAAGCAGTACGGCGTGCCGGCCGTGGACCTGGCCAACTTCGAGATCGACCCGGAGGTGGTCAAGCTCGTCCCCGAGGACATCGTCCAAAAGTACCGGATCATGCCCATCAACCGGGTGGGCTCCACCCTGATCGTGGCGGTGGAGGACCCGGCCAACATGTTCGCCATCGACGACATCAAGTTCCTCACCGGATACAACGTGGAGATGGTGCTGGCCGCGCCGTCGGCCATCAAGGAGGCCATCGACAAGTACTACGACGCCTCGGCCACCCTGCTGGACGTGATGAGCAACTTCGACCTGGACGAACTGGAGCTCGTCCAGGACGAAGAGGACGTGGACGTGGCGGACCTGGAGCGGGCGGTGGAGGACGCGCCCGTGGTCCGCCTGGTCAACCTGATCCTGTCCGACGCCATCAAGAAGGGCGCCAGCGACATCCACATCGAGCCCTACGAGAAGAGCTTCCGGGTGCGGTACCGGATCGACGGGGTGCTCTACGAGGAGATGCGGCCGCCGCTCAAACTGAAGAACGCCATCACGAGCCGCATCAAGATCATGGCGAGCCTGGACATCGCCGAGCGGCGGCTCCCCCAGGACGGCCGCATCAAGCTCAAGATCTCCAAGGACAAGGACATGGACTTCCGGGTGTCGGTGCTGCCGACGCTGTTCGGGGAGAAGATCGTGCTCCGGCTCCTGGACAAGTCCAACCTCCAGCTCGACATGACCAAGCTGGGCTTCGAGGAGAAGGCCCTCAACGACTTCAAGGAGGCCATCCACAAGCCCTACGGGATGGTGCTCGTGACCGGGCCCACCGGGTCGGGCAAGACCACCACCCTCTACTCCGCCCTCATGGAGCTCAACACCCCGGAGACCAACATCTCCACGGCCGAGGACCCGGTGGAGTTCAACCTGCCCGGGATCAACCAGGTCCAGATCCACGACGAGATCGGGCTGACGTTCGCCGCGGCCCTGCGCAGCTTCCTGCGGCAGGACCCGGACGTGATCATGGTGGGGGAGATCCGGGACTTCGAGACCGCGGAGATCGCCATCAAGGCCGCCCTCACCGGCCACCTGGTGCTCTCGACGCTCCACACCAACGACGCGCCGAGCACGGTGAACCGCCTGCTCAACATGGGGGTGGAGCCGTTCCTGGTGGCCTCGGCCACGAACCTGATCCTGGCCCAGCGCCTGGCGCGGCGCATCTGCGAGAACTGCAAGGAACCCGTCGAGGTGCCCGAGCAGGCCCTGATCGACATCGGCGTGCCCCCCGAGGAGGTGGGCACGTTCACCTGCTACCGGGGCACGGGGTGCGCCCACTGCTCGGACACCGGGTACCGGGGCCGGGTCGCCCTGTACGAGGTGATGGTGATCACCGACGAGATCAAGGAACTGGTCCTGAACGCGGCCAGCGCCATGGAACTCAAGGAGGCGGCCGTTCGGCAGGGCATGAAGACGCTGCGCATGAGCGGGATCACCAAACTCAAGGAAGGGGTCACCACGCTGGAAGAGGTGGTCCGGGTGACCGTGAAGGACTGACCGGACCCGGGACGGGAGGGAACCCATGGTCACGCTGCACCAACTCCTGAAGGCCATGATCGAACGCGGCGCGTCCGACCTGCACATCACCGCGGGCTCGCCGCCCCAGCTCAGGGTGGACGGCAAGATGGTCCCCCTGGACCTGCCGCCCCTGAGCCCGGCCGATGCCAAGAGGCTGTGCTACTCGGTGCTTACCGAGGCCCAAAAGCACCGCTTCGAGGAGGAAAACGAGCTGGACCTCTCGTTCGGGGTGAAGGACCTGTCCCGCTTCCGGGCCAATATCTTCATGCAGCGGGGCTCGGTGGCCGGCGCGTTCCGGGCGATCCCGTTCCGGGTGTTCAGCTTCGAGGAACTGGGCCTTCCGCCGGTGGTCCACGAGATCGCCTCCAAGCCGCGCGGGCTGGTGCTCGTGACCGGTCCCACCGGCTCCGGAAAATCCACCACGCTCGCCGCGATCATCGACAAGATCAACACCGAGCGCCACGAGCACATCATCACCATCGAGGACCCCATCGAGTACCTCCATCCCCACAAGAACTGCGTGGTGAACCAGCGGGAGGTGAACTCGGACACGGACAGCTTCAAGAAGGCCCTGAAGTACATCCTCCGCCAGGACCCGGACGTGGTGATGATCGGCGAGATGCGCGACCTGGAAACCATCGAGGCCGCGCTCACCGTGGCGGAGACCGGGCACCTGTGCTTTGCCACGCTCCACACGAACACCGCGGTGCAGACGATCAACCGGATCGTGGACGTGTTCCCGCCGCACCAGCAGCCCCAGGTGCGGGCGCAGCTTTCGTTCGTGCTCGAAGGGATCCTGTCCCAGCAGCTCATCCCCCGGGCCAGCGGCCGGGGCCGGGCCCTGGCCGTGGAGGTGCTGGTGCCCAACGCGGCCATCCGGAACCTGATCCGGGAGGACAAGATCCACCAGATCTATTCCCAGATGCAGATGGGCCAGGACAAGTTCGGCATGCAGACCATGAACCAGTCCCTGTACCACCTGGTGACCAAGAAGATCATCCGCCTCGAGGACGCCATGCTCCGGAGCCCGGATCCCGAGGAACTGCGCCAGATGCTGCTCAAGGGCTCGCCGGACGTGGTCCAGACCCGCAGGGCCCGGCCCGCCGCCGCGGGCGCTGTGATGCGCTGAAGAAGGTTCCGGGAGCGCCACACGGGGAGAAGCCGCCATGCCGGTGTACAAGTGGGAAGGCCGGACGCGGGACGGGAAGACCCGCAAGGGCACCATGGAGGCGCCCAACGAGGCCGTGGTCACGGCCCAGCTCCGGGCCCAGGGGATCCTCCCCACCAAGGTGAAGAAGAGCGTGGGGCAGATCGAGATCAAGATCCCCGGCCTCAAGCCCAAGGTGAAGGTCAAGGACGTGGTGGTGTTCACCCGCCAGTTCGCCACCATGATCGACGCGGGGCTCCCGTTGGTCCAGTGCCTGGAGATCCTGGCCGGCCAGCAGGAGAACCCGACCTTCAAGGAGGTCATCCTCAAGGTCAAGGAGGACGTGGAGTCGGGGAGCACCTTTGCGGACGCCCTGTCCAAGCACCCGGCCGTGTTCGACCGCCTCTACGTGAACCTGGTCAACGCCGGCGAGGTGGGCGGCATCCTGGACACCATCCTGAACCGCCTGGCCGGGTACATCGAGAAGGCCATGAACCTCAAGAAGAAGGTCAAGGGCGCCATGGTGTACCCGGTTACGGTGATCGGGGTGGCCATCCTCGTGGTGGCGATCATCCTGATCTGGGTGATCCCGGTGTTCCAGCAGATGTTCGCCGGTGTGGGCAAGAACCTTCCCGCCCCCACCCTTTTCGTGATCGCGCTCTCCGAGTTCACCAAGAAGTACTTCCTGGCCATCCTCCTGGGGATCTTCTTCCTGGGGTTCGTGTTCCGAAGGATCTACCGCACGGAAAAGGGCCGGGTGTTCTTCGACCGGCTCTTCCTCAGGCTTCCGGTGTTCGGGGATCTCATCCGGAAGGTGGCCGTGGCCAAGTTCACCCGCACCCTGGGCACGCTCATCAGCTCGGGCGTGCCCATCCTCGAGGGGCTCGAGGTGGTGGCCAAGACGGCCGGCAACGCCATCGTGGAAAAGGCGATCATCCGCACCCGGGAGTCCATCAGCGAGGGCCGCACCATCGCCGAGCCGCTCAAGGAGACCGGGGTGTTTCCCCCCATGGTGGTCCAGATGATCGCCGTGGGCGAGGCCACCGGCGCGCTCGACCAGATGCTCTCCAAGATCGCGGACTTCTACGACACCGAGGTGGACGAGGCCGTGAGCGCCCTCACCTCGCTCATCGAGCCCCTGCTCATGGTGTTCCTGGGAGGGGCGATCGGCGGGCTCGTGGTGGCCATGTACCTTCCCGTGTTCCAGATGGCGGGGGCCATCAGCGGCGGCTGAGCGGCCGCGGGATCCCCGGTGGATGCGCCGCGTCGTTCCCGGTTCCAGGGCTATCTGGCAGGCCGTGCGGCGGTGCTCGGCGTGCTGCTGGCCATGGCCGCGGCGTTCCAGGCCCAGCGCGGCGCCGGCACGGTTCCGCTGGCCGGTTTCTTCGGGCTCACCGCCGCGGCGTTCGGGTTCACCCTCGTGTCCCTTTGGGCGTTGCGAACCGGCGCCGCGGTGTCGGTGTGGGCCCGGTGCCAGCCCGGATGGGACGTGCTCTACACCACCGGGCTCGTCTTCCTCACGGGCGGGGTGTTCTCGCCCTTCGTCACCCTCTATCCCCTGGCCATCGTGGGCGGAGCGCTCCTGTTCCACCGCAGGGGCTCCCTGTCCACGGCCACGGGTTCGAGCCTGGCCTATGCCGGGCTCGCCGCCCTCCAGTACACGGGGCTCATCCGGCCCCTGAACCCCTTTCCCCTTCCCGGGTTGGAGACCGGGCGCGTGCTCGTGCAGCTCGCGTTCAACCTGACGGCGTTCTATGCCGTGGCCCTCCTGGCGGGGTACCTGGCCGAGGAACTGCGGCGCACCGGCGAGCGCCTCGAGGAAGCCCGGGCCGAGGCCCTGGACCTGGCGCTTCTCAAGGACTCCATCCTCGAGAGCCTGGGTTCCGGGCTGGTGGCCGTGGACCGGGACGGGCGCGCCCTGTTCTACAACCGGGCGGCCGAGGAACTGCTGGCCCGCGCGGGGTTCGGCCTGCGACCCGGGGCCGACATGGGCACCCTGTTCGATCTTTCGGGCGGGAGCCGCAACGAGGTGGTCCTGGACGGGGGAGCGCTGGTGCTGGGGTACTCGGTGTCGCCCCTCCGGGGCCGGGGGGGGGCGTTCCAGGGCCGGATCCTGATCTTCCAGGACCTCACCCAGGTCAAGCGCCTCGAGGAGGAACTGCGGCGGCAGGACCGCCTGGCCGCGATCGGTCGGCTCGCGGCCGGGCTCGCCCACGAGATCCGGAACCCCCTGGGGTCCCTTTCGGGTTCGGTGCAGGTCCTTCGGCAGACCCTGGCCCCCGAGGGGGACGACGCGGCCCTGTTCGACATCGTGCTCCGGGAGACGGAGCGGCTGAACCGCCTGGTTACCAACTTCCTCCACTACGCCCGGCCCGGCCGGGCCACGGTGGGGCCGGTGCAACTGCGGGACCTGGTGGACGAGGTGGCGTTCTTCTTCGCCCAGGACGAAGAAGCCCGGGACCTCCGGGTGCACAACCGGGTGCCCGCCGACCTGGTGCTGCGGGCCGACCGGGCCCAGATGGAACAGCTCCTGCTCAACCTGTTCCGGAACAGCCGGGACGCCGCCCCCGCAGGGGTGGAGGTCACGGTGGAGGCCCGGGCCGGGCCCGAGGCGGTGGAGTTGGTGGTGCGCGACAACGGCCCGGGCATGCCGCCCGACGTGGCCGAACGGGCCTTCGACCCGTTCTTCAGCCGCAAACCCGGGGGAACCGGCCTGGGGCTGGCCACCGTGCACCGGATCGCCGAGAACCACGGGGCCTCGGTGCGGCTCGACACCGCGCCGGGCCGGGGCGCCGCGTTCCGGTTCCGGTTCCCCCGGCCGGAACCGGGCATCCGGGAGGAAGCTCCGCGGCACGACGAACCCCAAGGTTGAGGAAGGCTCCATGGAACCGGCCCGGATCCTCGTGGTGGACGACGAACAGAGCATGCGGGACTTCCTGGCCATCCTGCTCCGGAAGGAGGGCTACAGCGTGGACGCGAGTCCGGACTTCGGCTCGGCCCTCCAGGCCCTGGACCGGGAGAGCTTCGACCTGGTGATCACCGACCTCAAGCTTCCCGACGGCTCGGGCCTGGACCTGCTGGCCGCCGCCCGTGAACGCGACCCGGACGCGCAGGTGATCGTGATCACCGCGTTCGGCACGGCCGAGACGGCGGTCGAGGCGATGAAACGCGGCGCGTACGACTACGTGACCAAGCCCTTCAAGGTGGACGAGATCCAGGTCACGGTGCAGAAGGCGCTGGAGAAGGCGGCCCTGGCACGGGAGAACCGCGCCCTGAGGCGGCGGCTGGAGGCCATGGAGGCCGGAGGCGAGATCCTGGGGCGAAGCCCCCGGATGGAGCGCGTGTTCCGGATCCTGGAGCGGGTCGCCCCCACCGGGGTCACGGTGCTGATCTGGGGGGAGAGCGGCACGGGCAAGGAACTGGTGGCCCGCCGGCTCCACGCCCTTTCCGGGCGCAAGGGGCCGTTCGTGGCCGTGAACTGCTCCGCCATCCCCGAGGGCCTGATCGAGAGCGAGCTGTTCGGCCACGTGAAGGGCAGCTTCACCGGCGCCGTGGCCGACAAGCGCGGCCTGTTCGAGGAGGCTCACGGGGGCACGTTGTTCCTCGACGAAGTGGGGGAGCTTCCGCTCCACCTCCAGCCCAAGCTCCTGCGGGCCCTGCAGGAGGGCCGGATCAAGAGGGTCGGCGGCACCCGGGAGATCCCGGTGGACGTGCGGATCGTGTCCGCCACGAACCGGGACCTCGCGGCTGGGGTGCGCGAGGGCCGGTTCCGCGAGGACCTGTACTACCGCCTCAACGTGGTGGCCCTGGAGATCCCGCCCCTGCGGGAGCGACGGGAGGACATCCCCCTCCTGGCCGTGCACTTCCTGCGCAAGTACGCCCGGGCGTTCGGCCGGGAGATCCGGGGGTTCACCCGGGAGGCCCTGGAGAGGCTCGAAGCCTATGACTTTCCGGGCAACGTGCGCGAACTCGAGAACGTGGTGGAACGGGCCGTGGCCCTGGAGACCGGGGAATACGTCACGTGCGACAGCCTGCCCGAACACCTGTGCGGCCCCCGCCGGGCCGGGCTCAAAGGACTCCCGGAGCTTCCGGAGGAGGGGCTGGACCTGGAGGCCCTGCTGGCCGATGTGGAAAAGCGCTACCTCCAGGAGGCCCTGCGCCGAACGGGCGGGAACAAGACCGAGGCGGCCAGGCTCCTGGGGATCTCGTTCCGCTCGTTCCGGTACCGGCTGGAGCGGCTCGGCGTGCACTGAGGCGGACAGGCCGCCCGGTCCCTCACGGGAGGAGCACGATGGAGCGGGACCTCGCCCGGAGCAAGCTCACGGCGTTCGGAGGGCACCTGCTGGCCAGCGCGGCCGCGGCCGCGGTTCTCGTGTGGCTCTTCATGAAGAAGTGGTTCCCCATGCCCTACTTCGTGGCCGACGGCGGCTGGCAGGGGGTGCGGCTGATCGCGGCCGTGGACGTGGTGCTGGGCCCGGTCCTGTCGCTCGTGGTGTACAACCCTCGGAAATCCAGGAGGGCCCTGCTCCTGGACTACGCCGTGATCGGTTGCTTCCAGCTCGCGGCCATGGGGTTCGGGCTGTGGACGGTCTACACCCAGCGCACCGCCCTGGTGGTGTTCGGGGACGGGGCGTTCTACACGGTCACGGCCGACCAGATGGCGTTCGTGGGGCAGGCGGCGGCCGAGGTCGCCCAAAAGAGCCCCGGCCGGCCGGCGTACGCCTACATCCGCCTCCCGGACGACCCGGAAGAGGTCCAGGCGATCCGGCGGCAGGCCCTGGCCACGGGCGTGCCCGTGCACCTGAGGGCGGATCTCATGGAGCCCCTCGACCGGAACGGCCTGGAGCGCATCGCGGCGCATTCCGTGGACCTGGCCACCCAGATCCAGGGCCTGGAGCCCTACCGCCGCGCCCTCCGGCGTTTCCTGGAACGCCGAGGGCTCGCCCCGGACGAGGTCCTGTTCTTTCCTCTTTTCTGCCGCTACCGGAGCCTGACCATCGCGTTCCGGCCGGGGGATCCCGCGCCCGCGGGCTGGTTGCCCATCCCCTTCGGCCCGGGCCGCCGGGTGGAGCCCCCGGCGGACGAACGAACCCGGTGACCATGCACCCTTCTGAACCCCACCCCTCGGCGCGCACCGACGTAGCCGTGCTCTTGGGCCTCCTGGCCCTGGCCGTCGCGGTGTACGGCCAGGTGGCCGGGTTTTCCTTCGTCGGCATGGACGACAGCCAGTACCTGGCCGACAACCCGTGGGTGCGCGGGGGGTTGTCCTGGGAAGGGGTCCGCTGGGCGCTCACCGACACCCGGACCATGTACTGGCACCCGGCCACGTGGCTCTCGTTCATGACCGAGGTCCAGATCTTCGGGATCAACCCGACGAGCGCCCACCTCGTCAATCTCGCGCTCCACACGGTCAACGCCTTCCTGGTGTATCGGATCGCCCGTTTTCTTCTGGGCGCGTGGGGCCCCGCAGCCCTGGTCGCCGCTTTCTTTTGCGTCCACCCTCTTCAGGCGGAAAGCGTGGCCTGGGTGGCCGAACGGAAGACCCTGCTCTGCGGGCTGTTCGCGTTCCTCGCGGTGCTCGCGTACATCGAAGCGTACGCCTCCCGGCCCACTCCCATACGGTACCTGGGTGTGGCGGCTCTTCTTGCCCTGGCCATGGCCGCGAAGCCCGCGGCGGCCCCCCTGCCGGCGGTGCTCCTGGCGCTGGACCTGTGGCCTTTGGGGCGAACGGGAAACCGACGAACAGCGTGGCTCGTTGCGGAGAAACTGCCCCTTCTCCTCCTGGGAATCCTCCTTTCCAGAATCGCCCTTGCGGGCATGGAAGACGCCGGGGTCCGGATCTCCGGGGGCTTCGTTTCGTGGACGCGCCGGTGGGCCGAGGCCGGCGCTGCCGTGGGCGCGTTTTTCGGCAGAGCCTTTGTGCCCGTCCGCCTCAGCTTCTGGTACCCGCCGCCCGAGAACTTGCCTGTGGCTGCGTGGTCTGGCGCGCTCCTGGGCACAGGGCTCCTCGCGCTCGCATGGGGGAGCCGTAGGGCAAAACCCTCTGTCACGGTGGGGATCCTGTGGTACCTGCTGTTCCTCGCTCCGGGCCTGGGGCTCGAACGGGGGGGGGTGTGGCCGTTCGCCGCCGACCGCTTCCAGTACTTGGCCCTCCCCGGTCTCTGGGTGGCCGTGACCGAGGCGTGCCGCGCAGGGCTCTCGTCCAGGCCGGCGCGGTGGCTCTGCGTCTCGGCGGCGCTCGGAACGCTCGCCGGGACCACGTGGAGCCAAACCGCTCACTGGAGGGACGGTCCCACCCTTTTCCGCTATGCGCTGGAGGTGGAACCCCGAAAGAACATCCAGGCGTTGAACGAACTGGGCATCGTCTTGGCCAGGGAGGGACGGCTGCACGAGGCGGCCGCGTTGTTCCGGCGGGCGCTGGCCCGCTCCCCCTGCTACCTCAAGGCCCGGAACAACCTGGCTCTGGCATGGGCCGAGCTGGGACGCCTCGACAAGGCGATAAAGGAGGCCGATGCGCTTCTGCGGTGCCGTCCCGACGACGTGGAGGGGCTACGGTTGAAGAGCCGGCTCCTTGCAGAGCTTGGCCGCCTCGACGAGGCGGCTGCCACGTGCATCCGCGCGCTCGAGATGGATCCGGACGACCCAGACCTCCTCGCCGAGCTCGGCCGGATCCGGCTGCTCCAGGGGCACGGCGAACAGGCCGTACGGCTGTTGGAGCGGGCTGTTCAGAAAGGTCCGACGGACCGCGGGGCCGCCCTCCGCGATCTGGGAGCGGCACTTCTGTTGACGAACCGCAACGCCCGGGCCGAGCGGGCGCTCCGGAAGGCGCTGGCCGCATCCCCCACGGATCCGGACCTCCTGGCGAACCTGGGGCTGTCCGTGGCCCGCCAGGGCCGGTGCGAAGAGGCGGAAGGCTATCTGATCCGGGCGCTGGCCTTGGAACCCGGGCACCCGGCGGCCCGGGCGAGCCTGCGCCGGATCCGCGCAGGAGGGGGGTGTACGCACCCGAACGGACCCTAACGGTGGGCGCCGCCCTCGGCCGCCACCGGAAGGTGGTCTGACTGCTCGGGCACGGGAGCCGGTCCCGAGGCCTGCCCCCTCCCCCCTGTTGGCCGGGACACCGGTCGCTTCTCCGGGAACACCAGATAACGCCGGGCGAGGAAATTGTAGATCACGCCCGCACCCGCGGCCACGGCCTTGGAGGCCACGGCCGGAAGCCCGGCCGCGAGCAACCCCTGGGTTGCAGCCCAATCGAACCCCGCTCCGCCCAAGATCACGGCCAAGTACACCAACACCTCGGTCACCGAGCTCCACCGGGCCTTGTGCCGGAACAGGAGCAGGATGCACAGCAGATAGTTCAGCGCCGCGGCCAGGAAGAACGCGGTGAGCACCGCGGGGGTCACCGGAAGGCCCGCTGCCGTCAGGCCGGCGAACGCTGCGATGTTGAACAGGGCGGCCGCACCGCCGATGAACAGGTAGATCAGGAACTGCATGGGCAGGGGAAGGTGCCGTGCGTTGTACCGGAAGATGCAGTACAGGGCGCGCACCCCGTCCTTCCAACCGATCTTCTTTCCCTCCGCATAGGTACGGCCGTGGTACGAGATCCCCATCTCGTACACGCGCCAGCCCCCGTGGGCGACCTTGGCGGTGATCTCCGGCTCGAATCCGAACCGATCCTCCTCGATCTCGATGCTCTGGATCACCTCTCGCCGGAAGACCTTGTAGCAGGTCTCCATGTCGGTGAGGTTCAGGTCGGTGAACATGTTGGAGACCAGCGTCAGGAACGCGTTTCCGATGGAATGCCAGAAATAGAGCACCCGGTGGGGCCTTCCGCCCAGGAACCGCGACCCGTACACCACGTCCGCCTGGCCGGCGAGCAGGGGTTCCAGCAGGTCCGCCAGCTCCAGGGGATTGTACTCGAGGTCCGCATCCTGGACCGCCACGAACCTGCCCCGGGCCTCCCGGAACCCCGTGCGCAGGGCCGCACCCTTGCCGCGGTTCTTCTCGTGCCGGAGCACCCGCACCTGGGGGTGGCGGCGCGCAAGGGCCTCGGCCACGAGGCCGCTCCGGTCGGTGGACGCGTCGTCCACGATGATGATCTCCAGGTCGATCCCCCGTCCCTCCAGCTCCAGCACGCGGGAGACGCAGGCCTCCAGAGTCGACTCCTCATTGTAGCAGGGGACCACGACGGTCAGCAGGGGTTCGGGCCTTCTGTGCTCCATGTGCCGTCCTCCACACGGATGCGCCGGCTACGGCCGGCGCGCCACGAGGAACACGTTCTTCCCCACGGGCGGGGGACAGATCCTCTCGATCGCCCGGGCCACGGGCACGCAGATTCGGTCGTACAGCGACACCTGAGCCGGATCCAAGGCCCGCCTTTTCAGCAGGCGATACAGGACCCACCACGGTGCCACCCCCAGCAGGTCGAGGTACCGGGACTCGAGGACCTCGAATCCGGCAGCCCTGATCTTTCGTTCCAGCTCCCTTTTCCTATATCGGCGCCGATGCCCCACCGCTTGATCGAACGGCCCGTACAGACCGGGCAGGGCTGGAACCAGGACACAGAGCCTTCCCCCGGGGGCGAGCCCCTGGAAGGCCGCGGCGATCTCTCCCCGGTCATCCTCCACGTGCTCCAACACGTTCACGTACACCAAGGTATCCGGAGGAACGGGACACTGAGCCAGGGCGTCCTGGAGATATCCCTCCACGACCCGCACGCCAGGGGCGTTTCCGTGACGGGCGCGCAACCGTTCGCACATCTCGGGAGAGGGTTCCACCGCGACAATCCATTCCGGCCGGGCCTCCAAGAGACGGACCGTGAAGTTCCCACAGCCCGCCCCGACTTCCACGATCCGACGGCCGAGATGGGGCCCGAACCCCGAGGCGATCCAGCGGTGGTAGTTCTCGGCGCACGCCATCGCCTCCAAGTCCCGCCCCTCGTAGCGCGGTACGGTGGAAGCGCTCACGGCTCCCTCCTCTCCCCCCTTGCCCCGGCCTCGGCCAAGGCGAGTTGGCGCTCCACCCGTTCCCGCCACTCGGAATCGCCGGGTGGAAGCTTGAAGCGCGCGAACCGCAGAAGGGTCCGGGCCTCCGGAAGGCGGCCGGCCAGGAAAGCGGCCGTGCCCAGGAAATAGAGGTCCTTGTAGTCGGTCTCGGGGCGGTAAGGAAAAATGGATCGCGAGAAGCAGCGATATGCCCGCCTCGCGTCCCCTTGCTCCGCATAGATCAGCCCCATCTGCCTCCAGGCAGCCTCGGCGAGGGGCCCGACCGACCGGCGGATGGCCCGGCGATAAGCTCGCAGGGCCTCGGGGAAACGCTTCAAACCCCGGAGGGCGTCCCCCCGGAGCTTGTGCCCCCTGGGAGACGCCGGGAACCATGCCACGACCCGATCGGCGTAGCGCAGGGCCTCTTCGTACTCGTTCTGGCGCAGCATCCACATGGCCATGATCTGGTTGGCCAGGCCGTTTCCAGGATGGATCCTGAGAACTCTCAGGATCTCTTCCCGGAATCCCGCTTGGTCGGCGCCTTCCAGGAGCTGGTCCAGCCTGCGCCCCGCAAGATCGAAAGGTCGTACCGCCCGCAACTCGAACTCACGAACCAGGTCCGGCTCCTGGTCGGCGTCCGCAAACAGCACGGCGGCGTTGTCAAAGAACACCGGACGGTATCGAGGGAACTCCGGGATCACCTTCTCCTCGAACACCTTCGCCCCCAGGGGCACGGCCACGAACCGGGGGCGGTAGCGTTCCGCCAACGCACCGAATACCCGCGGATCCTCCATCATGTGATCGGCCAGGAACATGTCCTCGTCCGTGAAGAGGAACGGGACCTCCATGTCCATGTAGATCCGGAACCGGTCCCCGAGAGCCCATTGGTAATACCCTCCGCGGTTCGGGTGCTGAAGCAGGGTGCCCCCGCGGGCCTCTCGCCGGAGGAATCCGCACACCCCCACGGGCAGTCCCTGCGGATCGAACGGCCAGGCCCCGCGACCCAGCCACACCGAATGCGCGAACACCGCGTTCGTGGTGATCACGAGTACCCCCACCAGCAGAAACCTCGTGCCGGTTCGGCACGCCGCCCTCCCGAACGCCGGGAGCCCTCCTTCCGAAAAGGCCAGAGGCAGGGAAAACAGCACGAACTCGTACCGGAAGCGAGCCCCCCGCACCATCAGGACGATCCCCGCCAGGAACAGCAGCACGTGCGCGGGCCGCGCCTTTCCCTTCCGGATGCCGTGGAACAGGCCTGCCGAGGCCGCGGCAGCCAGCAACCCCAGCACCAGTTCCTGCCCGGGAACCATTCTCCGCACGGAAAAATCGAACCAGCGCTGCCACGGCACGGGTTGGAGTTCGTTGATGTACTGGCGGGCGAACTCCGTGGACACGAAGGGGACCCGGAACAGGGCGGTCCCGTGGGGGGTTGCCAAGGGCGCCAGGAAACAGAGCGCCAACGCGGCGGTCGCCCACGGATGCGTTCTTTGTCTTGTTCGAAGCCCTCCCCACACCTGTTCGGCCAGATAGGCTCCTACCACCGCGTAGAGGACCGGATAGGTGATTCCATGGACGTTGACCCAGAGAACGGACAGCAGGGGAAGCAAGGGGACCCAACGGGGGCGGCGCTCCAGTATCCACAGGAACACGAGCACCAACAGATAGGACACGGTGTGGGGCCGTAGGAGCGTATAGCGCGGATACAGGAAAAGGGCCAGGAGGGTCAGGCCGGCGCACAGTCCCGGAAGGGGCCGTCCGGCCCGGTTCCGGGGGTAGAGGAGGGCGGCCGTGAGAAGCGCGGTGGTAAACAACGCCGCCCTCAGGACCACGAGGCCGACGTATCCCCAGGCGGCGTGAACCCAATAGACCACGGCCTGGAAGAGCCAGAAGTAGTCCACCCACGGCCGCGGGGGCTCCACGAAGCTGAAGAAGCTATGGTCCGGAACGGAGCCGTGCTCCGCAAGGTAGCGCCCGCTGTTCAGGTGATACCAAAGGTCCGTGTCGCCTGCATGGATGGGCAACCCCAGGAAGAGAAACGCATAGGTGCCGAGGAGCAACCCGGCGACCAGGGCCTCCAGGCGGGGTGGAGCGGAGAAACGGGGTGGGCGGACCTCGGACCGGATCACCGGACGCTCCCGTTTACGGCGAGGAACGGGGAGATCGGCAGGCAGTGGGTCAGGCGGACGGGCCGCTTCCTCTCCTCCGGTGCCGCGGAAATCACCACGGCCCGGTCTTCTGGTTCTTGTCGTCGATGGTGAGAACACCCGAGGGGGCGCCGGACTTGGGGGTAGCCGTGGCCTTGAACGACGTGGCGATGTTCCCGGTGCTCCCGGCCTCCACCTTGTACGTGTAGTACAGGTCGTCCGGGTCCCCGGGCTCGAATCCCGGGAGGTTGTCGATGAGGGCCTGCGTGTTCGCCCCGGCCACGTACGTCTTGTGGTCCGCGAAATACTGCTCCTCCAGGAGCCGGATCGTCTCGAGGTTGGCCTTGGCCTCGGCCCGCTTGGCCCCGCTGATGTAGTTCCGGTACAGGGGTACGGCCACGGACACGAGGATCCCCAGGATCGCCACCACGATCATGAGCTCGACGAGGGTGAATCCCTTCTTCCGCATGAGGCTCACTCCAGAACAATGGTGATCGTGTGCCCGGACAACGGCGATCCGTTCTTGTCGTACGCCTTCACTTCATAGGTGGGCGGGGTGGTGGAGGTGTCCTTGGTGATGACCACGGTGCCCGGGGTGGTTCCGCTGGTGGCAAAGGCCGGCGCCGAG
>CAZBGL010000133.1:0-14286 GCA_964491375.1 uncultured Thermodesulfobacteriota bacterium
GCGGTGAGGCGTGCGCTCGGGTTGGGGTGACGTCCGCCCCTACTCCCCGGTCTCCCTGTACGTGCAGCCCTTCCGGGGGCAGCGCACCGTGACGGCGCCTCCCCGGGCGGCCTTTTCCACCAGAAAGGGGTGGCCGCACTCGGGGCACTCCCGGGGCACGGGCCGGTCCCAGAGCACGTAGTCGCAGTCCGGATACCGGTCGCACCCGTAAAAGGTGCGGCCGCGTTTGCTGCGCTTTTCCACGAGCTCCCCGCCGCACCCCTCCCGGGGGCACGCCACGCCCGAGCCCACGGGCGCCGTGTGCCGGCAGTCCGGATACCGGGTGCACGCCTTGAACCGGCCGTAACGGCCCGTGCGGATCACGAGCTCTGCCCCGCACTCCGGACAGTGCTCACCGGTGGGCTCCCCGTTCACCACCCGGATCGAGCCGTCCGCGTCGCGCTCGAACCCCTTGGTGTTCCGGCACTGGGGATAGGCCGAGCAGGCCAGGAAGAACCCGTTGCGTCCCCACCGGATCACCATGGGCTGCCCGCACCGGTCGCACGGGATGTCGGTGGGCTCCCGGATCTCCTTGATGTTGCGCATCTCCCGGCTGGCCCGCTCCACGGTGCGGGAGAACGGCGCGTAGAAGTTTCGCAGGAGGTCCCGCCAGTCGCGCTTTCCCTCCTCCACCCGGTCCAGTTCGGCCTCCATCTGGGCGGTGAACCCCACGTCCATCACCTGGGGGAAGCTCTCCACGAGCAGGTCGTTGACGATGACCCCCAGTTCCGTGGGCACGAACCGGCGGTTCTCCACCTTCACGTAGCCCCGGTCCCGCAGTGTGGACAGGATCTGGGCGTAGGTGGATGGGCGACCGATGCCCTTCTCCTCCAGCTCCTTGACCAGAGTGGACTCGGTGTATCGGGGGGGCGGCTGGGTGAACTTCTGCTGGAGCGCCACGCCGAGGCACCGGAGCTCCTCCCCCTCGGGCAGGTCCGGGAGCCGTCCGTCTCCTGGCTCGGGTTCCTCGGGCGGTTCGTCCGTGCCCTCCACGTACACCGCCATGAACCCGGGGAACCGCATCACGGTGCCCGTGGCCCGGAACCCGAAGGGGCCGGCCTCGATCTCGAACACGGTCTCGTCGAAGAGCGCCGGCTGCATCTGGCAGGCGACGAAGCGGTCCCAGATCAGTTTGTACAGCCGGAACGCGTCGGGGTCCAGGAACGGCTGGACCCGTTCCGGCGGGTACTCCATGGAGGTGGGCCGGATGGCCTCGTGGGCGTCCTGGGCGCCCTTTCGGGCCCGGTACACGTTGGGTCGGTCCGGGAGGTGGTCCGGGCCGTAACGCGAGCGGATGAACGCCCGGCACGCGGCCACCGCCTCGTCGGAGAGGCGCGTGGAGTCCGTGCGCATGTAGGTGATCAGGCCCACGGGCTGGCCCTCCACGTCCACGCCCTCGTAGAGGCGTTGGGCCAGGGTCATGGTCTTCCGGGCCGAGAAGCGCAGCTTGCGGAACGCCTCGCGCTGGAGGGTGGAGGTGATGAACGGGGGCGAGGGGTTCCTCCGCCGTTCCTTCCGCTCCACCTTCGCCAGCCGGAACGGGACACCGGCCAGTTTTTCCCGGATCGCCTCGGCCTCTTCCCCGGTACCGACCCGGGCGGGCCTTCCGCCGATGCGCCGTAGGCGGGCCCGGAAGGGGGGCGGGACCGACCCCTCCAGATCCGCCTCCACCAGCCAGTACTCCTCGGGGCGGAACGCCTGGATCTCGCGCTCCCGCTCCACCACGAGCCGGAGCGCGACGGACTGCACCCGGCCCGCCGACAGCCCCCGGCGCACCTTGTCCCACAAGATGGGACTGATCTGGTAGCCGACGAGCCGATCCAGGATGCGGCGGGCCTGCTGGGCGTTGTACCGGTTGGGATCCAGCGGACCGGGGCGCCTCAGGGCCTCCTGGACGCCCTTCTTGGTGATCTCGTGGATCATGACCCGATAGATGGGTTTGTCCCCTCGCTTGGGCCGGATCTCCTCCGCGATGTGCCAAGCGATGGCCTCGCCTTCCCGGTCGGGGTCCGGGGCGAGGTACACCACCTCCGCTTCCTTGGCCGCCTGTTTCAGCCGTTGGAGAACCTTGCCCTTGCCCCGGATCACGCTGTATTTGGGCTGGAACCCGCCCTCCACGTCCACGCCCAGCTCGTTCTTGGGCAGGTCCTTGACGTGCCCCACGCTGGCTTCCACCCGGAAGTCCTTGCCCAGGTACCCCTTGAGGGTCCGGGCCTTGGCCGGGCTTTCCACGATAAGCAGCGATTTGCCCATGGAACGCGTCCTTGGTCCGCTCTTGGGGCTCGGAGCGGGTCCTCAGTGGTAAACGTCCTCCAGCCTGCCCTCCAATACGCACCGCACCACCCGTTCGTCCACGCCCGGCTGGCCCAGCAGGGCCAGGGCGGCCAGGACCCGCACCTCCTCCAGCCCCACGCAGGGCAGGTCCAGATGGGTGGCCCGCTCGTACACGGTTTCACGCAGCCGGGCGTCCAGAATGCCGGCGCGCTCCAGCCGAAGGAGGAACCCCCGGGCCTCCGGTGACAGGCGCAGAGCCTCTTCCGTGGTGGGCACCCGCACCGAAGCCGGTGGTGCCTCCGCCTCCACCGGGAGCGCCGCGCCCCGCTCCCGCAGTCGGCGCAGCCACGCCAGGGCCCGGTCCACGTCCTCCTCCTCAAACCCCACGTCGAGCAGCTCGTCCCGGAGCTCCTCGGGATCCCGGCCTGCTCCGCGCTCCGCGCCGAAGCGGCGGGTGATATAGGCCACCACCTCGAACAACCGTCCCTTCATCCGCCGTCTGCCTCCGTCGGAGTCATCCCCGGGAATAACGTTTTCCCGGCCATTCCTGCACACATCCCAGCAGCGTCAGCTCCATCAGCCCGGCCGCGGCCTCGGCGGGGCTCATTCCCGCGCGTTCCGCCACCTCGTCGATGTGCCGGGGTTCGGTCCCCAGGGCCTCCCACAGCCCCGCGAGCCCCGAGGGCACAACAGGGCCCGCTTGCCGGCAGGGGGCTGGGCCCCCCCCGGACGCGGGGGGGAGTTCCTCGATCACGTCATCCACCGATTCGACCAGCTTGGCACCCTGCTTGATCAGCGACAGGGTGCCCCGGGAGGTCTCGTAACCCGGCCTTCCCGGCACGGCGAACACCTCCCGTCCCTGATCGAGGGCATGCCGGGCGGTGATGAGGGACCCGCTGCGGGCTGCGGCCTCCACCACGACCACGCCCAGGCTGAGCCCGCTGATCAAGCGGTTCCGCCTGGGAAAGTGCCCCGGCATGGCCGGGGTGCCGAAGGGAAACTCGCTGACCAGCACCCCCCTGGCCCGGATCCTCCGGGCCAGGGGCTGTCGCCAGCCGGGCGGCACGATGTCGATGCCCCATCCGAGCACCGCCACCGTCACCCCTCCGGCCCCCAGCGCTCCCTCGTGGGCCGCCGAGTCGATTCCCCTGGCCATCCCGCTGACCACGGCGAGGCCCCGCTCCGACAGGTCGCGGCCCAGCCGGTAGGCGAACCGCAACCCGAACTCGGTGGCGTCCCGGCTCCCCACCACGGCCACCGCCGGGCGGTAGAGCGCCGAGACGTTTCCGGCCGCGTACAGCACCGGTGGGGGATCGGACAACTGTGCCAGGATCTGCGGGTATCCCCGCCCCCCGTAGTGGAGGATCTCCACCCCCAGACGCCGTGCCCGGGCGAGCTCGGCCTCGGCGAACTCCCTTCGGTTCGCAGCCTCCCGTATCCGCGCGGCCAGCCGGGGAGAGGCGCCGGCCCTGCAGAGCGCCCCTTCCGAGGCGGACAGAACCGCCCCGGGCGAACCGAACGCGTCCACCAGAAGACGGAACCCTCTGTCCCCCAACCCCCGCACGGATCGCAGGAGGATCGCGTGGAGGACCGAGGAGGTTGCGCACCGTGTTCCCATGTCACCCCCGCCGGGCCGGTCGCGTACCATAGATCCGCCGCCCCGGGATTGCAAGGCGGCACGCTACAACACGCTCACCGGATCCACGTCCACCACGACCCTCACGGCGCGGTTCTCAGACAGGTGCCCTCCGTCCCGAAGGGCGTGGAGCAGTCGGACGAGGGGCCCCGGCCTCGGCCCCGGGGCCCGCAGGAGCAACTGGTATCTCCATCGGCCCCGGAGCCGCTCGATCGGGGCCGGCGCAGGGCCCAGGATCTCCACCCCCAGGGCGCGGGCCGGCCCCGAGGCCGCCCGGGCCAGAGCCCACGCCCGGTCCTGGGCGCGTTCCGCCTCGCGTGCGGACACGTGGATCAGGGCCAGGCGCCGGAACGGGGGGTACCCGGCCCGCCGCCTGGCCGCAAGTTCCTCCCGCGCGAAGGCGGCGTAGTCCCCCGCGACCACGGCCTGAAGCACCGGATGATCCGGCCGCCGGGTCTGCACGAACACCCGCCCGGGGCGCTCCTCCCGTCCGGCCCGCCCCGCGACCTGGGTCAGCATCTGGAACGTGGACTCCGCGGCCCGGAAGTCCGGAAAGTGGAGTCCCAGGTCCGCGTCCACCACCCCCACCACGGTGAGCCGGGGAAAGTGGTGGCCCTTGGCCACCATCTGGGTGCCCACGAGGATGTCCGCCTCCTGGCGGCGGAACGCCTCCAGGGCGGCCCGGACCCGCTCCGCGGGTCCGGCGTCCCGGTCGAGCCGGATCACCCCCGCCCCGGGCCACCGGGCCCGCGCGGCCTCTGCCAGACGCTGGGTGCCCGTGCCCGCGGGCCGGAGGGCGGGCTCCCCGCAGCCCGGGCAACGCGCGGGCACGTCCCTGCGGATCCCGCAGTAATGGCACAGGAGAAACGCAGCCCCCGGGGCCCTGTGGACCGTCAGTCCGATGGCGCAGCGGGGGCAGTGCAGGGCCTCACCGCATCCCGAGCACACGAGCACCGGGCTGAACCCCCGCCGGTTGAGAAACAGCAGGGCCTGCTCCCCTCGGGTCAGGGCCTGCTCCACGGCAGCGATCAGGGGCTTGGACAGGAGCACCGGCCGGCCCCGCCGGCGCTCTTCGGCCCGTATGTCCACGAGCCGGATCCCGGGCGTTTCGGCCCCTCCCACCCGCCGTGGCAGCTCGAACAGCAGGTAGGGGCCGGCCCGGGTCCTCCACAGCGTCTCCACGTCCGGCGTGGCCGAGCCCAGGATCGCCACGGCCCCGTGCTGCCTCGCCCGGTAGAGCGCCACGTGCTTGGCGTGGTACCGGAGCCCTTCTTCCTGCTTGTAGGCCGGATCGTGCTCTTCGTCCACCACGACCACCCCCAGGCGGTCCAGGGGGGCGAACACGGCCGACCGGGCTCCCAGGACCACCCGGGCCTCGCCCCGACGGATCCGTTCCCATTGGAGGGCCCGCTCGCGTTCCCCCAGGCCGCTGTGGAGCACCGCCACCCGTGATCCGAACCGGATGAGCACGCGCCCCAGCAACTGGGGGGTGAGCCCGATCTCGGGTACGAGCAGGAGCACGCCCCGGCCCCGCGCCAGGGCGGCTGCTGCGGCCCGCAGGTAGACCTCGGTCTTACCGCTTCCCGTGACCCCCTGGAGCACCACGGTCCGAAACGCTTCCTCATCGAGGGCGCGCTCCACGGCCCGGACCACGGCTCGTTGGGGTTCCGTGAGCCCGGGGGGGGGCGGGGCGTCCGGGGTGAGGCTCCACGAGATCGGGTCGGAAGGGCAGGGTGGCCGTTCCAGGCGCGCCACCCATCCCCGGCACACGGCCCGGCGGAGGGCGTCGCGGGACACACCCCGGGCCGCGAGGGCCCAGGCCGGGAGCGGTCCTTCGGCCAAGGCCCGGAGCGCTTCGGCCTGGCGCGGGCTGCGGGCCTCGATCTCGTCCGGGGAAGGGGCGTCGGGTTCCAGCCGGAACCACGTTTCCCTCCTCGGACCCCGAGCGTCCACCCTCCAGCAGCGCGCCACCACGCCGGCGGCGACCAACCGGGCCAGGACCCGGCGCTCCCCGGGCGAGAACCGGGACGCCGGAAGTTCCCCGCACCGGGCGATCCGTTCCCAGAGCCGCCGTTCCTCGCGGGAGAGGGTTTCCGGAGCGCCTCCGTCGCAGGCCCGGTACACCGGCCGGGCCCTGGGCCGGAGTGCGGCCGGCAGCATCCGCGCCAGCGCCTCCCCGGGGGGATGCACGTAGTAACGCGCCATCCACAGACCCAGGGCCACCAGGTCGGTGGGCAGCATCGGGAGGGGGTCCAGCACCTCCAGGATGTCCCGGAGTCCGTCCACGGGGGGCCCGGGGGCGAATCCCACCACGATCCCGGCCGCCCGGGTCCGTCCCAGGGGCACCACGCACCGCGTCCCCACCTGGACGTCCCCTTCCAGATGGGGGGGCACCCCGTAGGACAGGGGTTGGGGCACGGGGCGGGCCACCGCCACCTGGGCACAGCGCCTCATGGACTGTCCGGCCGGTGAAGGGATTGGGTCTGAACGGCGCACCCGGGGTCGGCGCTCAGAATGCGCGGCGCCAGTCATCGGGCAGCGGGAGAGCCCGCTCCGGCCGTGCGCCGGGATCGGCTTCCGGCGGGCCGGTGAGGTGCATCACCGGCCCGTCCGACATCTCCAGGCGTTCCGGCCAGCCCCCGGGGCCTCGCCCGGCCATCCGCACGGAGGGCGCGGGCGGCAACACCACCCGGCACGGCCTGAGGGGTTTCCGGGCGAACCACACCTGGGGGAGTTCGGGCTCGGCCTCGCCGCGCGCCCCCAGGGTCACCACGATCCCGTCGGCCGAACAGCCGTCCCGTGCGTACCCCGTGCGGGACAGGTCCACGCCCAGGCGCTGGAACACCGCGGCCAGTTCCTGGGGAGAGGTGTCCGAAAAGAGGAGCAGGGCCACACCGACCGATTCCGGCAGATCCTCCGCCTCCCCCCCCGCGGGCGCCCACCGGGCCTGGCCCGCCTCGTCCAGCCGCACCCATCCCCTGGATCCGTCGGTCTCGGCGGGTACCCGGAGCGGTGGAGGGGGGGCGTGGGGACGGACCCGGACCCACCGCCGCAACGTCTGGGCCGGGGGGACCAGGTAACCCGTGAGCCCGGGCCACAGGGCAGCCAGCAACAGGGCCGTTCCGGCCCGCCGGGCTATATGCCGGCCTTTTCGCGCTGCTCGGATTCGCTCTTGCAGTCGATGCACTGGGTCGTCACAGGCCGGGCCAGGAGGCGCTTCTCCCCGATCTCCTCGCCGCAGGTCTCGCAGATCCCGTAGGTGCCCTCGTCGATCCTCCGGAGGGCCTCCTGGATCTTCACGATCAGCTTGCGCTCCCGGTCGCGGATGCGCAACTGGAAAGCGCGGTCCGATTCGGCCGCAGCCCGGTCCGTGGGGTCGGCGAACGGCTCCTCCCCCCCGATCATCTCGGTCATCGTGGCCCGGGCCTCCCCGAGCAGCGCATCGAGGCGATCCTGGAGGATCTTGCGGAAGTGTTCCAGCTTGGCAGGATCCATGGCGTGTCCCTCATGCAGCATCCGGATCGCCCGGCACACCCGGGGCCCGGTATGGTATCATCATCGGCACGGAGAACGAATAATTATAGCAGCCTCCTTCCACATCGAGGAACCCTTGCCATGAGACGGATCGTCGTTGGGATTCTGTGTCTGGGGTTCGCCGGGAGCGCCTGGGCCATTCCCCCGCTGGAAGCCCCCCTGAGCGCCCGGGCCGTGGGAATGGGCGGGGCGCTCAGGGCGCTGGCCCGGCCCGCAGAGGCCGCCTCGCTCAACCCCGCGGCGATAGGGCGGAAGAGGGGGTTTTTCGGGGGCGTCTCCTACCTGACCCGGCGGGAGGATCCGTTTGACGCCCTGGCGATCGTGGCCGTGGACAACGCGACGTCCCCCTTCGGGGGGGCCATCCAGTATCTCCGCCTCAATGGGGAGACCGACCAGGAACGGCTGAGCCTGGGCTTGGCGTGGGGGCCCCCGGGCCAGTGGTGGGGCACCACGGTGCGGTACGTGCACGGCCGCGACCCGGGCGAGACCCGGTGGCGCGATGTGGTCACCGCGGACTTCGCCGCGCTGTTCGAACGGCCGGGAGGGTTGTTGATCGGGGTGGTGGGCTACAACCTCGTGGACACCGCGCTGGACGCCCTCCAGCCCAGGTTGGCCTTGGCCGTGGCGAGTACCGCGCTGCGGCCGTGGATCTTTGAGGCGGACCTGGTGCGCAACCTGGACCGGGATGTGTCCCGGGGGATCGACCTCCACTTGGGGATGGAATATCGCGTTCCCCGGACGCCGTGGCGGATGTGGGCCGGCCAGATGTGGCGGGGCGACACGGGCAAGGACTACGCCTCTGCAGGGGTGGGCTGGGAGGGTTCGGCCTACCGGGCCGGGTACGCCCTTCAGAAGGCCCGGCAACGGGCCGGGGAGTGGCTCCACGTGTTCACGGTGGAGGGGAGGTTCTGACGGCGGCCTCGTCGCGGGTCCACGTGCCGCTCTTCCCCCCCTCCTTCCGGAGCAGCCGGATGTTCCCGATCCGGATTCCCTTGTCCACGGCCTTGCACATGTCGTACACGGTGAGGGCTGCCACGCTCACGGCCGTCAGGGCTTCCATTTCCACGCCGGTCCGGCCGCTCACCCGGACCTCGGCCTCGATGTCCACCCGGCAGTCGGCTTGGTCCAGGGAAAAGTCCACGCGCACAGAGCCGAGGGGGAGGGGATGGCACAGCGGGATGAGGTCGGGGGCCTTCTTGGCCGCCATGATCCCCGCGAGCCGGGCCACCTGGAGCACGTCCCCCTTTTCGATCGACCGGTCGGCGATCCGGCGGAAGGTCTCGGACCCCACCCATACGCTGGCTGCGGCCACCGCCCTCCGGTGGGTGGGTTCCTTGCCGGTGACGTCCACCATCCGGGCCGCACCGGTCTCGTCGAAGTGGGTGAGCTCCTCCCGGCTCATTCCGGGCCCTCCACGGTGAATCCGTCCACGACCATGAAGTTGTAGTCGGCCCCCAGGAAATCGAACGTTCCGTACGCGGTAACCTGGGTGCCCCGCCGAAGGTTCAGCAGCTGGTCGGCCTGGGGGTGATCCTTCTTGAGGTACAGCCGGACCAGGCTCGGCGTGCCCAGGGCGAAGCAGAAATAGTCCCGGGTGTTGATCTTTGTTTTCCGGATCTGGTAGCAGAAGTCGCTCCCCGTGAACAGGAACACCCCGGTGATGCGGACCTTCTTGCCCTGGAACTGGTCCTTGTTGGCGATCAGTTCCGTCTGGGTCACCGGCGTGTACTCGCCCGGGTCGATCGCCCCCCACGCCCCGGCCACCCCGATCGCCCACGCCGTCAGAGCCCATGCGAACCACTGTCGAGCCGCGTTCATCCCTCGTTCCCCTTGCTTTCCGGTCGGAGCCCCCGAGCGCAGGCGAGATGCCACACCTGGACCGCACCGTCCCCTGTGCGCGCCCACTCCGCGGCCAGCGTTTCGATGGCCCGCAGCCGCTCCGCGTAGGGAAGCCGCGGCAGGAGGCCGGCGCTCATGGGCTCCACCCCGTAGAACCCGAAAAACCTGTCAGGATCCATACGAATCTCGAGCCTCCGGGTTGCCACCCGCTCGAACAGGGCCCTCATGCACCCGAGGGCCAGGTCCCACCCGGCCACGGCGTGCCGTCCTGCCGGAAGCCCCCGGGAGGCCAAGAGCTCGGGCACGGCCGAGCGGTCCGAGGCCCGGTACACCCCCTCCAGGTGGGATGCCAGGAGGACCCCTTCCGAACCCAAGAGGGCGGCCGCCCCGGCCAGGGAGCCCCGGGCGTCGGGAAGCATGAACAGGACGGCGTTGTACACCACCGCATCGAACGGGCCCCGGAGCACCGCATCCAGCCGACACGCGTCGGCCTGGACGAACACGGCCCCCGGCACCCGGGCGTGCGCCTTCTTGAGCATCCCCAGGCTGATGTCCACCCCCACGACGCGCCCCCGGGAACCCGCAGCCTCGAGCAGGAGGAGGGTGGAAGCCCCCGTGCCGCATCCCACGTCCAGAACCCGGGCCCCGGGGCGCAGCGGGGCCATCTCCAAGAGGGCCCTCGTGAGGGTCCGGAAGTGCCCGCTCCGGGCTTCGAACCGCTCATACGAGCCGGCCCCTCGATCGAAGTTGGCCCGGATTCGCTCCCTGAGGGCGCGGGCCCGGTCGTGGTCGGCCTGGGTATCCGTACGCACTCCGCTCCTCCCGGTCACCCGCCCCCTTCGGGCCGGGGCGGCACGTTCCAGACGAACACCAACACCGCGATGGCCGCAAGGAGCAGCACCGTGAGCACCGCCCGCACCGCCACGGCGATCCTGCGGGCCGTGGGGACGGACACGTCCTGTCCCTCCGCCTTGCACCGGGGGCAGACGTAACGCCGCCCCAGCAGGCGCCACAGGTGGTACAGCAGGCCGGGCACCACGAAGACGACCCAGAGCACGGCCTCCAGCCAGATTCTGCCGGGGGCCCGGGGCTCGGCCGGGCCTTCGTACCCGCACTGCCCGCACCGGACGATGACGTCCGGAAGCACCACGGGTTCGTCGGCCGCAGGGGGTGTCTCGATCGGTCCGTTGCCGCTCATCGCTCTCCCTTTCCGAGGCGTGGTGCCCCGATTGTACCAGCCCTGGAGGACGGGCCAAAGGGCGGCGTCCTGGCAATCCGGGCCGCCTGCCCTTACAATGGCGTCTCTCGCGTGCCCGAGGGAAGGGAGGCGGGACATGGTGATCGCAGCCACCGGTTCATACCTACCCGAGCGGGTGCTCCACAACCGGGATCTGGAGCGGATGGTGGACACCTCGGACGAGTGGATCTACACCCGCACGGGCATCCGGGAGCGGAGGGTGGCCGCCCCGGAGGAGGCCACGTCCGACCTGTGCCTGCAGGCGGCCCGGCGGGCCATGGACTGGGCCCGCTTGGATCCGGCGGAACTCGACATGATCGTGGTGACCACCATCACGCCGGACACCATGTGCCCTTCGGCCGCCTGCTGGCTCCAGTCCAAGCTGGGGGCCGAGCGGGCCGTGGCCTTCGACCTGGCGGCGGCCTGCTCCGGGTTCCTGTTCGGGCTCAAGACCGTGCAGGCCTATCTCGCCCAGGACGCGCGGATCCAAACGGTGCTCCTCTGTTCGGCCGAGGTCATGACGCGCACGGTGGACTACACCGACCGGGCCTCGTGCATCCTCTGGGGCGACGGCGGGGCGGCAGCGGTGATCCGGAGGGACGGCCCGGGACTGAGGCTCCGCCGGGTGGAGATCCGGACCCAGGGCGCCTACGGCGAGGACCTGCTCCTTCCGGGGGGAGGGTCCCGCACCACGCCCATCTCCCACGAGTCGGTGGACCGCAAGGCCCATACCCTGAAGCTCGAGGGGAAGAAGACCTTCCGGGTGGCCGTGCGGTGCATGGCCGGCATCGCCAAGGAGGTGCTGGAGCTCGAACGCCTCGGGATCGACGACGTGGACTGGGTGATCCCCCACCAGGCCAACCGGAGGATCCAGGAGGCCGTGGCCCAGGTGCTGGGGCTCCCCCTGGAGAAGATGGTCTTCACCATCGAGAAATACGGCAACATCTCCAGCGCCACGATCCCGATCGCGCTGGACGAGGCCCTGCGGGACGGCCGCATCCGGCCGGGCCACCGGGTGCTGCTCACCGCCTTCGGCGGCGGTCTCACCTGGGGGGCCGCGGTGCTGGAGGCCCAGGGAGGATTGGCCCCGGAGGGTGAGGGTTGCTCGCCGAACGCCTGCTGACCGCGGCCCTGCGGCGGACCAACCGCCGGGCGCTGCGCATGAAGGTGCGCCCCGACGTGACGCTCCCGCCGCCCGAGCCGGGCCGGTCGTACCTGCTGTACGTCCACGTCCCGTTCTGCCAGCGCCTGTGCCCCTACTGTTCGTTCAACCGGTACCCTTTCTCCGAGGACCCCGCCCGGTCGTACTTCCGAAGCCTCCGGGACGAGATCCGGATGGTGGCGGACCTGGGCTACGCCTTCCGGGCCGTGTACGTGGGCGGAGGGACCCCCACGATCCTGATCGATGAACTCGTGGAGACCCTGGACCTGGTGCGGGATCTCTTCCCGATCCAGGAGGTGTCCTGCGAGACCAACCCCAACCACCTGATCCCGGAGGTGGTGGACCCCCTCGTGGAGCGGGTCCAGCGGTTCTCGGTGGGGGTGCAGAGCTTCGACGACCGCCTGCTTCGCCAGATGGACCGGTACGACAAGTACGGAAGCGGCGAGGAGATCCTGGGGCGGCTTCAGGCCGTGGCCGGCCGGTTCCACAGCCTGAACGTGGACATGATCTTCAACTTCCCCAGCCAGACCGAGGAGTCGTTGCTCCGGGACGTGGAGATGATCAAGGCGTCCGGGGCGAACCAGACCACGTTCTATCCGCTCATGACCTCACGGGCCGTTCGCAAGGCCCTGGCCCGCACCGTGGGACGGGTGAGCTACACCCGGGAGCACCGGTACTACCGGGCCCTGTGCGGCGCCCTGGAAGGGGACTTCGAGCCGGCCACGGCCTGGACGTTCTCGAGGCGTGCCGGCCAGATGATCGACGAGTACATCGTGGACTACGAGGAGTACCTGGGGGTGGGGAGCGGGGCCTTCAGTTATCTGCGGGGGGCGGCCTATGTCAACACGTTTTCCTTGAGGGAGTACGGGGAGAGGATCCGGAACGGGAGGTTCTCCGCCGCCGGGGTCCGGCCGTACTCCCTGCGCGATCGGATGCGGTACCGGTTCATGATGGACCTGTTCGGGCTCCGGCTGGACAAGCGGGCCTTCCGGGAGCGGTTCGGCGTGCCGGTGGACCGGGGGCTTCGGGCCGAGGTGGCGTTCTTCCGGGCCGCGGGCGCGTTCGACCGGGACGACGACACCTGCCTCACCCTCACGCCCCGGGGACGGTACCTGCTCGTGGCCATGATGAGGGAGTTCTTCGCCGGGGTGAACCAGTTCCGGGACCAGGCTCGGGCCGCGCTCCCTCCCGAGGAGCGGGCCGTGTTGTTCGGCGACGGGGTCCCGTGCGCCGCGTGACCGTCCCCGGGGCACTGCGGAGGGGCCGGACGTGAACGACATCCTGACGATCGCGGTGGAGGCCGTGCGGGCCGCAGGGCGGATCCAGCGGGACCGGTACCGTACCCTCCTCACCGTGCGCCACAAGGGGGCGGTGGATCTGGTGACCGACGTGGACCTTCGGTGCGAGGAGGCGATCCGGGAGGTGCTGGCCCGGCGTGCCCCCGGAACCGCCGTGCTGGGCGAGGAGGCGGGGGCCACGGGATCCGGGTCGGGCCGGTGGATCGTCGACCCCCTGGACGGAACCACGAACTACGCCCACCGGTTCCCGGTGTTCTGCGCCTCGGTGGCGTGGGAGGAGGGGGGCCGGGTGCAGGCGGGGGCGATCTACGACCCCCTGCGGGACGAGCTGTTCACCGGGCTGAGGGGCTGTGGGGCCCGTCTCAACGGGGAGCCCGTGCGGGTGTCGGCCACGGGTGAACTGGACCGGGCGTTGCTGGCCACGGGGTTCCCCTACGACCGCCGCACGCATCCCAGGAACTACCGAGCGTTCTGTTACCTCACCCACCTGACCCAGGGCGTCCGCCGGGGCGGCTCGGCGGCCCTGGACCTGGCCTATGTGGCCTGCGGGCGGCTGGACGGCTTCTGGGAGCCGGGCCTCAAGCCGTGGGACCTGGCCGCCGGGTGCCTCCTGGTGGAGGAGGCCGGCGGGGCCGTGACCCGGTACGACGGAGGCCCGTTCACCCCCTACGACGCCGACGTGGTGGCCACCAACGGGCTCCTGCATCCCCGCATGCTGGAGGAACTGGCCCGCGCCCGGACGTGGGAACTCCCCGCGGAAGCGTCTTGACAACGCCGGTCCTGTTTCCGCGCACCTGTCCAGAGTGGTGGTGCGCGGCGACCCAGGCGCTGGGCGAGAGGGTTCACCGGTCCGGGCCGCACGGTCGCTTTTCGGCGCGCAGGCCGGGGGCCTCAGGCCCCGCACGAACACGCGCGGCTCCACGCCCGGCGCCTTCGGGGCTTCACGCGGAAAAGGCCGCGCCCCTGTCGAAAAAAGCCCCCCGGTCGTGGACGACCGGGGGGCCGGTTTCCCGATGCCGGACCGGTCCTCAGCGCCGCCGGAGCAGTCCCAGCGCTGCCGCTCCCGCCGAGAGCAGGATCCAGCCGGCCCCTCCGGCCGCCCCGTCGGCCAGCACGCCCAGGAAGCACTCCGAGGAGCCCGCCCGGTCCGACTCCACGTCGCCGGGGATCACACTGCCCGCGGCCTCCGAGGACGTGCCCGTGAGCTCGGCCACGCGCGCGGCCGAGTAGCCGAGCACCTCCCAGTTGGTGGCGAGCCGGGTGGTGG